>JAADIH010000011.1:0-8220 GCA_013151435.1 Alphaproteobacteria bacterium | reverse complement strand
GGGGGGGGGTAGAAAAAAGGCTTTCCAAACAGGCAAAAATCGTGGTAGGATAAAGTAGTATAAAATCTTCTCTTTTTGGAGGCAATTCTATGGGTATGGTCAAAAAAAGCATTACGGTTACGGATCAACAAGACGCATGGATTCAATCGCAATTGGCAAGCGGTCATTATGCGAGCGACAGCGAAGTGGTGCGTGAAGCTTTGCGCGAAAAAGAAATGCGCACCGCCGAACTGGAGGCGATCCGCGCCAGATTGATCGCTTCGGAAGAAAGCGGTTTTAGTGATAGAACGCCCGAGCAGATCAGGCAGGACGCGACGGCGAAGTTAAAAAAAGATGGCCGCTTATAAATTAAAAATCACAATATATGCAGATCAAGACCTGAACGATGTTTATCTTGAAGGTTTCGAATCGTGGGGCATCGAGCAAGCCGACAAATATTATGATGATCTTATCAGACATTTTGATAGGCTTTGTGAAAATCCATTTTTATTCAGGGCCGTTGATGAGGTCCGGGAAGGCTACCGCCGTAGCGTATGCGGCAGGCATTCAATCTATTATCGAATAAATGGCGATATTGTCGAAATCATGGGGGTGCTCAAGCGGCAAAACCCCTTCAAGCATTTGCCGGAAAACCCTGATAGGTGAGGGGCTATTTAAAGCCTTTTGGTTTTGGGTAGCGCCTGCGCCGATTAGAGCGATAGGCGGGCTTGAACTTAAGGCCGCTGAATTTATGGCCGTAGCGGCGCTGCGGAACGCGAGCGCCGCCTTTTGACGGCCCTGTAAATGCACTTGTTAAACTCATATCAGGACTATATCAGAGTACGGAATAAATATGCAAATTCCCCTTGAAAGCCTTGTTTCGCTATGAAGCGAGCTCATAATCAAGGTTAATGGCAAAAAAGTTGCATTTTAGGTATGGAAAACTACATACCCACCCGTGGGTGCGTGTGATTCCACAGGTATGGTTGAAATCAATCCAATAAAGCACCGTCATACAATCATCACCAGTACCGAAGTAGCGCAATTACCGATATACAGGTAGGTAAGAGTCACGCCCACCTCAGCATTTTTGGCCTCTTGAGCCTAGATAGATGTAATCTTAGTCTATGAGGATTATTGGCACATCTTCGACGCAGCTATACATATCCTCAGCGCTGGCGCATCTTGGCCCTCCGCTTCCAAGTCTATTAATCATACCAATAACAAAAAGTTTCCATATCATCTCATCTTCTTTTTCTCGACGCACGCGAGACTGTTCTTCAATTTTTAGTGTGTAGGATAGTACATCTAAATAGTCATATTTTGGAAAATTAGTGTACGCCTCTTGTAACATGGCGTAGGTTGTTTTCCCTGTCCTCTCATTGATTTCAACAGATTGGAAAAATTTGGCGTACCAACTGCCATGGCGATCATTCCCATCCATACCAAATATTGTTGGGGCAAATGTGTCTACACTATAGTTTCCGAGTGTTTTTCTATCTAATCGAAATGTGGCAAGTGCAAAAGGATACGCCTTATCCGACGGCGTGGGCCGCCCAAGATAAATAGCGCCATTCCGTACAAAAAGATTATGAAAATAAAAGTTAGCGACCACCGTATTTATTGGATATGCTGTCTTCTTTGTGCAATTTTGAGAAATGATTTGTTTTATCCGCGGCAGAAATTCTTCCCACAACATGGCGCGAGTAAAACGGGTGGAAGGAAGGCGCTTTGAGACTATCGTAATGTGCGCTGATTTTTCACAATCTGGCTTTGATTTATCTGATATTGATCTTGGCCAAAAGACTTGGCTTTTTTCGTCTTCAAAAAGAATGTTTCCGTCAGAAGGTAAAGCTGGGAACGACGACAGTAACCCAGGGTGTCCTTCAGGTATTTTTGAGTAATCTTGGGCGGCGGCGATTTGAGGCGCAAATGCGAAAATGATACAAAATAATAAACGTCTTGCGAAAATGATACAAAATAATAAACGTCTCATGTGCTTAGTTCTCCGTAGCTACTTTTCGAATTTATTACTTGAAAACACAATCTTTTGGTCATTAATTTTTTGGTGTATCCGGGACGGTGCAAATTCATCACCGCCCTCCAAAATGTTCTCGCGCACTGTTTTCTCCAATGACCAGTATAGATCCTGAATCTAAATCCTTATAGGCACGTTTACCACAGCGTAGTCTTTCACAAGAGTTTCGATCCATGTAGTAGGCTATACATTTCTGTTCTGCGTACTGAATTCGCCATGCTAGACTGGGTTGACCGTGGTGTAACACTTGTTGCGCTACAGTTACTTTATCAACACAACTGTTAGTCCTCAATTGTAAGGTCGTTCGCACTCTTCCAGTTTTGGGATTAATTAATTTTAAATCGCTAATCGCGCCAATTTTTTGCCCCGTTCTTGCGGCTGATGGTGACTGATCAATCACCTTTGTTACGTAAGAAACATCATTCCCGCTAGAGGACTTAATTAGAATTTTCACCAGTGAATGTTCGCTGACGAAAAATAATTCGTGCGAATGATCTGAAAATGCGCCTTCCAGTGTTGGTGGGTCTTCAGCATAGGCATGAGAACATAAGGTCGATTGGATCAACGCCGCAGCAACCAGTTTGAAACGTCTGCTTAAATACATACTGCTGCCTTTTCATAATAATTGTCGTCTTACCCAAACACAACCGATGCTCTTTAACAATACAGGATAATTCCGATAACAAAAATTATCGGAATCTTTAAAATCCTGCCAAGGCCGTGCTTTTCGGAAGCTAAAACAGCCTCTCTCGCCCCGCTGAGTATCATTCAGTATAGACGTTGAGATCGCCTGAGAAGCTGTGAATCGCACTGCCTTGCTTGGTTTTCGCGTATAGGACGCTCGACCAGGCGCAGCGGTTTTTTTTTCGAAAATGGGAAGGGCTAAGAAGCTGAGCTCCCCGCGCGGCGCAACAAAAATAGACGGGGCCGTGACTCGGCTTCGCCAGCGCCCGCACCAAAACCCCACCGATTTTTATTGCACTTTGCTACCCCACCCTCGCCGAGGCCAAGGGTTCAGAAGTTGAACCCCTTATTTATTGAGAAGGAAATTTTATATGAAGAAATTTACAGCCAGAGCGACGTTTGTAACGTACGCAGAAATCGTCATTGAGGCTGAAGATCAAGAGCGAGCCTATGAGATCGCCGATGTATTGGACGGCGCTGAATTTACCGAGCTGGCCGAGCAACCCGGCTGGGAAATTGAGATATCGCCAGTAGAGAATTGAACGTGGGAAGCCTGATTTATCAGCCTGAAAGGGATGTGACTTCAAGCGTTCAGTTTTTGAGTGATAATGTTCATTATAGCAAATGAAAAGATTCTTATTCTGTTAGCAAATATAATGACTTACCTGTCAAAGCTAAATAGAAATGGCGTGTCGGCGGCAAAGTAGAAATGTCTCAACGGGTTCTAGCGCCGTCAGGGCGTGAGGCCGGACCGCCCCACGAGTCAGGGCCTCGCGCGCCCGGCGCTCTTATGAAAAGACTCGCCGCGGAGCGGCGCTTTATTGAAATCCGTGAATTAAGACGTGCTTGGGCTTGTGAATTGAGTGGAATGTCGCCTTACAGGTCATACTAAGACGCAGAGCGACATTTGCTGACCGTCAAATATTCGCCAGAAGGCGTCGCTCACTTAAGTTCGGCGAGTGGCTTATGTGAGGCGATGACAGGACGCACATTTTCATGCGGTCTTCGTGTCAAAATAGCCCTAAGCGGACAATTGCATCGCGACCTTCGAATATTCAAATACATAACAACATCGTTTTGTCGCTCATCTCGTGTTCGCTTTCAACTTGGCGATCCGTAAGCGTAGATCAATTTGGCATCTTTTTTGTAAGTCTGATTTCCCCTTCAACACTCATTGCAATTGGGTTGTCGTTCACGTCGCGCTCTAGCGTGAAATTCAGTCCCTTTGAAATAAAGAAGCTATTCCTTGATGCCGGATAGAACCTCGTCATTTCTGCAATGGGCCCGCTGATCCATAATGAGTTATCGATAATCGTTACCTTTGCGATAGGGTCTTTATCTTCAGGGTTAAAAACATAATCGCCGGCGATCAACATCATCTCCTGGGAGGACAGATCCACGACAGCACGCTCGGTAAACCCGTCCTGTTTCCAACCATAGATATGTCCAACGGCGCTCAGTATTTCTCGAATAAGATCGCCGCCGCTATCAGCGTTTGTGAGAATTGCCACACTTGCCCGGCCATCGGCGTAATTAATCCATCGCGCACTATAGCCGGGATTGTGCCCATTATGAACGAAGGCAAGACCATCGCCCGGATTGTTTAAGCCGAAACCTAGGCCGGGACCTTCAACGGAGGGCGGGACTAATTGAACGGCTAGATCATTGCGGAGAAAGGTATTTCCGGCGTTCCGCGATTGTGCAACGCGCGATCCGAGGCGAACGAGTTCTGTCGGGGTCGTCCAGACACCTGCTGCTGCTAGCTCCGGATATGCAATGCCGGGCGCGGTAATAGGCTCAGAGTTTTTTCCGACGTGCCCTGTTGCAAAATTATTATCCTTGGGCGGATAATCGAAGTTGCTTCTCTTCATATTTGCGGGAGCGAGAATTTTTTCACCAACGACATTAGCATATTTGTCATGAGTTACATCCTCAATCAAAAGTTGGATGATCGTATAGCCGCCCCCGGAATATCGATAAGTAGAACCCGGCTCCGCCATGACCCTGACTGGACTGGTATTAGATGGGGCTTCTCCATCAAGAATTTGTGGTAAGGTCGGAATTGGCGCACCATCCTTGTACCCCTTAAATCCATGAATTGTTGTGCCGGCGCGATGAGACATCAAATGACGCAAAGTCACCGGTGTCGCATCAGTAAATTTATTATCAGGGATTTTCCAGCTTACGAGGTAGTCGTTAACTGGCGCATCGAGGGAAATTTTGCCCTCTTCCACTAATTTTAGGGCGGCCAGACTCGCGATAGGTTTGGATAATGACGCTGCCTGAAACAACGTGTCTGTATTCACGGCCTGAATATCATCGGACATTCCTACGCCGTACGCACGCGCCCAGGCCAATTCACCATCGATTGCAACCGCAATACTTACGCCGGGGACTTTGTAGTGCCGCATTCGGTCTTCTAGCGTCCATGTTTGCGTGACAGCACCCTTAACACCATATGCCGGGCGCAATCCGACTTCTACGGCAGCAATCTGTTCAACGTGGCTCTCACTAGCCTGCGGCCTCAGCCGGCCATCTGACCGAAATTCATTCACGCATGCCCCAAGTGTCAAAGCTAAAACCAAAATCCGTGCGGGTAGAAAATGCCTCATTTTGAATGGCCTTTTAGAGAATTATTTTGAGCAATAATATGATGGTAGATCCCATATGCTACACTTGTAGCGAGAGTCAAGCACCAACGGTAAAAGGGCGTATTTTCGCTCTGAATGTGCTGTTTTATCAAATTGGGTACTCGCGATTTCTTCAAATGACCGCCCTTGGCGAAAAATCACCGGGCAATCCTAGCCTCGCAGCGGCCGTTTTTGCGCGTTTTGAGACACTCATCAACGTCCCAACCACCGTCAGAAGTGGGCCAATAATGCTCTGAGTGCCTGTGAAATTGAATGTCTTGATCGATCAGAATCGTCCACTCATTGAGGGCGCTGCGCATGTTCTGGGGTTGAAAACATGTGCTTTCCTTGGCCACGCCGTCGCGGGGTGCGTTGGCTTCGTTTGACCTCGCGTTCAGCCTGCATCTTCGCTGCAAGTTCTAAGGCCGGGCCGAGGCGTTTGTTCTCGACAATCTCAGCACGATTGACTTCGCGTATTTTGTCAAACGTCTTGTAGGGAAGAATGACGCCCCGATATTCGATCTCGATGCGGCCATCGGGGTAGTCGCATACGGTGACGCGCTTGCGAGATAACTCTGCAGTAATGTCGTTTGGAACAACACCTTATCGTAGAGCAATGTGAGGCTGTTCGATAATGTTCTCTCCGACTTAACACACATGGCGCTGTCGAGGCTCTCATGTTGGGTGAGGGGCCGATGAACGTCCTTTTCGTTGCGCGGCGATTTAGCGAATTTGGCGTTAAACGTCTCCACGAATTTAGGCATATAGGCGTTTGCCGCTTCAAGGGTTGAGATGTTCCGTAAGCGTAGTTCTTTCACCAATCGGTCTTGTAGCGTTTTGCTGGCACGTTCGACCCGGCCTTTGGCCTGTGGGCTATTTGCACAAATGATATCTATGTTGAGATCATGCAAGGCGCGTCCGAATTGTGTCATTCCGTTGCCGGTCTTTCGAGCTGTTTTGGATGTTCTAAAGACTGTGTGCTTGTCAGAGTAAAAGGCAATCGGCTTTCCGTATTGGTCGATATACGCCTTTGCGGCATGAAAATAATCGAAAGTGCTTTCAGAGGGTGCAAACCGTAATTGTACAATTTTGCTGGTGGCGTCATCAATGAAAACAAGCAGCGAGCATTGTGGGCCGCGATCTTCAAACCACCAATGCAGAGAGCCGTCGATCTGGATCAACTCACCAAAACACTCACGACGATTACGAGGCTGGTGAACACGCTTTTTACGTTCAATCCGGCTTTCCCAAATCCCGGCCTCAATCATCCAGTTGCGCAGGGTCTCTTTTGAAACATTGATCTCATGCAGTTCGGCCAGCTTCTCAGCGGCAAATGTTGGCCCAAAATCATGATATTTACTGCGAATGATCTCCAGCACATATTCGCGAAAACCATCTGAATAACGCCGATTGCTTGGTTTACCGCGCTTTTTGGAGATCACAGCAGAAATGCCGTCAGCCCTATATTTGGCCAATAATCGATGCACTTGGCTGCGACTGAGGCCCATCGGTTGGGCAGCAGCGCTTACCGAAAGCCATTTTTGCTCAATTTGTTGCAGTATTTCGAGGCGAGTTAGTTCTGTTTTGCTCATTAGATAGACCGTCATGCATTGCGCCCCATATCGCTTTCTTCAAAGCTGGAGACTGTCGCATTTGGGTTTTGCTGCTACACCCTAGTGTTGCACAATTAAGATTGTCGCAAATTGCGATCATGGTGATAAGCGCGACCGCATGGCAAAGCGGTCATTCAAACCACAATCTGTTCCATTTTATTTGATAACAGACACAGTGAATTATTGCGATGGTTACCCCAAGCAATGGGAAGCTTCAAACGCAGAATAATACAACTTCAAATGGTCCAACTTTTGAGAAGCAGGTGATGGGCTGACGACCTTCAAGCTTTGGTAGATAACCACTCGACGAAGACCGTAGCTTCAAGTAGAAATATCAAATCGGAACGTCCTGGGGTATCAAATTGATGTCAATTCGTTTTTCAGGCGCCGTATTGGCGCTAATGTCGTTTGTTTTTATCGTTACAATCGTTCTCTTCCTGGTACTATTCGGCAACGTCGACTCCAGTGGCGTAGATGGGGCCGTAACAACGGCTGACAGGGCCCGACATGTGTTAAAATATTGGGCGACGCTAAAGATTTATTGGGTAATTGAAGCAACTGCACTTTGCGCGCTTGCGGCATCAGGTTTCGTTCTGAAAGACCGGCCATCAACGGAAAAATTCCCTACATCCTGGTTTTGGGTTCTGTTTGCGATTGGCGCTGTTGTGAATGTTTTTATGTATGCGTTTACGCTGGGCGCATATCCAGCGGCAGCAAAAGTCGTGGATACAACGCCAGCTCTTTATGAGGCAATGAGTAGCGCGTCCTTTGTGGTGTTTTTCCTCGCAAATGCTTTGATCTACTTGGGGCTTTCGGGCGCGCTGCTTGGCGAGTCCTATCTTTCGCAGAGGGTGTTACCGCAGGCCATATTGATTCCCGGCGCGATAATCTGCCTCGTCGCGTCTATATTAGTCTTTATGGGTCTCTTTGTAGGCTCAACGATAATGCCTTTTGCAGGACCCTTCGCGATTTTAGGATTCGTAGTCGTGGCGGTATTTGGCACTGCTATCGCTCGGAAAGGCTAACCCTGCCCGGTCGATCCCAATGGCCGAGTTGGGCCAATAATACTCTGTCGATCATCACACCCGCAGCGACCGAGAACTGTCAGATTGCAGCCGTACATATCGACACCATTTAACACTATTACCAATAGTGTTAAACGATTGGACCATGCCGACTGTCTTGCCCCCGTATAACGGAGCCACACAATTCGTGATATTCTACGAATAATTGGAGGTTATGGGATGGCGAGGAAGCGTTTCAGCGACGAAGACAT
>JAADIH010000185.1 GCA_013151435.1 Alphaproteobacteria bacterium | reverse complement strand
CCGCAACTGCTCGCCAATTGTTATGCGGCGTCGACCATGTGGACGGCCAATGCCGGCACGGTGGCGCCGTCGCCGGATACGCGTGACGGAAAGGCCCATTTCACGCCGGCAAATCTCGCCGCGAATTTTCATCGCTCCATCGAAGCTGACACCATGGCGCGCTTGCTCACGCATATTTTCAGTGATGACAAATATTTTGTTCATCACCCGCCGCTGCCTGGCGCCATGCATTTCGGAGACGAAGGCGCCGCCAATCATGGTCGCCTCACGCGAGATCATGGGGCGCCCGGCGTGCATCTTTTTGTCTATGGCGAAGACGGCGACAAATTTCCGGCGCGCCAAAAAAGACAAGCCAGTGAAGCCGTCGCGCGTAACCATCAGCTGACCCCTGCGAAAACTGTTTTCATTCAGCAATCAACAGCTGCACTTGATGCCGGGGCGTTTCACAATGACGTTGTCGGTGTCGTAAACGAAACGGTTTTATTTCTCCATGAGCAAAGTTTTGCAGACCCCGCCGCCGCCTATGTGGCGATCCGTGAAGCGGCGCCGTTTGTTGAGATCATCGAAGCGACCGCCGCGAAGGTCCCGCTAGAAGACTGCATAAAATCCTATCTCTTCAATTCCCAGCTGTTGACGCTGCCGGGCGGGGAAATGGCTTTGCTCTTGCCGGTGGAGGCGCAGGAAAACCTGCGGGTCAAAGCTTTTATCGATGAAACAATTGCGGCGAACAATCCGATCAATCGGGTGATCTATAAAAATGTTCGTGAGTCCATGCGCAATGGCGGGGGGCCGGCTTGCCTGCGTTTGCGGGTTGTTCTGTCGGAGGAGGAGGCCGCGAGCGCTAACCAGAATTTCCTTCTGACAGAAGAAAAAATCGTAAAATTAGAGAGCTGGGTGAGAGCGCATTACCGTGATCGCCTCCTGCCCGATGATCTTCGCGATCCTGCTTTTATGGATGAGAGTTTTGCCGCCATGGATGCCCTCACCACGCTTCTTGGTATGGGCGCCTTTTACGATTTTCAAATATAGATAGGCCTACGGTCGCCTTTGTCCCATATTGAGACTGTTTTCTAAAAGTTTGTAGGGTGACTTTAACAATTCATACCTATGGTCCGCTTCACGAGTACAAGTTCTGGAGCGATCAGTGGGAATTCCCAGCGAGGAAAAGGTGTGGAACCGCACAAATTCTGACGCCTCAACTTTGTCGGGGCTCATTGCGACGGCCATAACGCGTCACCATCAGCTGAAAACACGCTATATCATTGCATGTGTCGGCGCCATTTTATTTGGTTTTGCGGGATTCACTATCGCCGCGATATCTTGGCTGGTCGCTGTTGCTTTAAGCCAGTGGATAGACGCCTACGCATGGGCGCCTTTTCGCGACGAGGCGCGCATCGATCCGCCGACACGCACAGAATGGGTGATCATTTGCACCTCATCCGTGCAAGGGGCGCTGATTTATTCTCTCTTTCCAGCATTGTTGTGGTTTTTATGGCAAACGCCGGGAAAAATCTTCGCAGTGATATGGTTATGCGGATCGCTGCTTCATGTAATACTGCATATGCATCATGATCGCCGCATATTTTTATCGGCAGCAATTCCGCATACGGTGTATTTTTTGGGACTGCCATTTTATGCGCTTGTCACGGGTGCGGATCCGGGGCGCGTAGGCGCCATAGCGGTTTTGACGGCAGGACTTTTATACCTTGGTCATTTGGCAGCCGCATTTAAGGAATATACAGCTTCCAGCGCCGAGATGCGGCGGTCGCGTGAGATAGCGCAAGAGCGACAGGCGGCGGCGGAGCATGCAAACAACGCCAAATCTGCTTTTCTCGCCAATATTAGCCATGAAATCCGGACGCCCATGAACGGCATTCTCGGCATGGCGGCGGCTCTTGAAAATAGTGAGTTGACGTCTGAACAGGCTGATAAACTCAAAACCATACGTCAATCAGGCGACCTTTTATTGACTGTGCTCAACGATGTTTTGGATTTTTCAAAAATCGAGGCCAATCACATTGAGTTCGAAAAAACGCCATTTAACCTGTGTGAACTTGCAAAGCTGGTAGAAAGCCTTCACCGACCGGAAGCTGAGAACAAAGGTTTAACATTTAGCGCCACATGCACCGGGGATTGCGACACCAGGCGAGTGGGTGATATGCATCGCCTTGGCCAGGTGCTTAACAACCTGATTTCCAACGCGATTAAATTTACACCTGAAGGTTCCGTGAGCGTGCGCATTCGAGCACAAAAAGGGGATGATCAAGTTCCTGTGTTGATAGAGGTTGCCGATTCTGGAATTGGTCTTTCTAGCGAACAAGCCGCACGGATTTTTGATCCCTTCACGCAAGCTGATGTGACGACAACCCGGGAATATGGCGGCACCGGGCTAGGTCTATCGATTGCAAAGCGGCTTATCGAGGCCATGGGCGGCACGATAGGCGTGCGATCAACGATTGGCGAAGGATCGATATTTATGGTTGAGTTGCCGCTTCGCCTCGAGGAGGCAGGCGCCCATACGGCGACCGACGATAATGCATCATTATCAGCGCAGTCACAGTCGATGCGTTCAGAACTGAAAATTCTTGCGGCAGAAGACAATGCGGTTAATCAGGCTGTTCTGAAAGCATTTCTGGCTGAGAACCAGCACCAGGTTCAGTTTGTCGAGGATGGATTGCAGGCAGTGGATGCATTTATGCGTGAGAAATTCGATATTATTTTAATGGATATTTCCATGCCGGTTATGGACGGGTCCGAAGCGATGCGGCAAATTCGTTTTATTGAGCGTGAGCGAGGTGAAAATTCCATCACGCCGATCATTGCTGTTTCTGCACATGCCATGCAGCAACAGATAGAAGGCTATCTCAGCGTCGGATTTGACGGCTATGTAACAAAGCCAGTGAACGCAAAGCAGTTAAATGAAGAGATCACGCGTGTCATGGCGGATAAAGCATTTTCGAGCGAAGTGGGAACCGGTTCGCATGAAGGAAATGCGACCAAACAAAACTCTAGAGCCGTTTCGTGATTCTATTCACATTGGAACGGCACTAGCGATCTGGGTGAATCATTGCCTGGCTCTGTTGCCTCTAGTGCGCGAACTTAACGCTAAAGCGGAGGCAGAGGGATCGCAACTTTGCGTTCCACCTCGCGCAGCGTAAAACTCGATTCTACGGTTGCAATATTCTTCATACGGAGGATGGTTTCCGAAAGGAACGTCTCATAGGCGGATAATGACGGAATGACGACGCGAATAAAATAATCGAACTTGCCAGTGACGAGATAGCATTCCATCACTTCTGAACGCTTTTTTATTTCCGCTTCGAATTCACGTAAAGTTTTATCATCCTCGCGCTCAAGTTTGACGAGAATAATAACGGTGACATTCATGCCGAGCGCTTCGCGATTAACCTCGGTGTGATAACCCAAAATGATGCGGTCTTTTTCCAACCGGCGTAGACGCCGCAAGCAAGGGGTCGGCGAGAGGCCGACTTTATCGGCGAGCTCAGCATTTGTGATGCGCGCATTTTCTTGTAGATAGCGCAGGATCTTGTGATCGATATGATCTAGTTTCATGGGGTTCTTTCCTAGAATGCGCTATCTATTTAGCATTATCTGCTAACCGTCAAGGCATCAGATAGCGCTTTTGGCGGGCCAGTGATCGCATTTGGCGGGAAACTGTTTGCGGTAATGGCTATAAGACCCTCGATTGGCGCGTCGCGTTGATCCAGAACCCTGAAAACCCATATTTCTATTTCCCGGAGGAACATCGCCATGAAGAGCCGAGTTTTGCAAATCGAAGGCTGGCAAAAGATTGTGCATTTCACCGACGATGAGGCTGGGCTCGAAGCGCTGATCTCCATTCATGATGCGACCATCGGGCCGGGCTGCGGCGGTTGTCGTGTTTTCCCTTATGAGAGTTTTGAAGCGGGGCTTGAGGATGTTAAAAACCTGTCGCGGGGCATGACTTATAAAAATGCTCTGGGCGGCATACCCTTTGGTGGCGGCAAGGCAGTGATCTTTGCTGATCCGAGGAAAGACAAAACGCCTGAAATGCTGCGGGCGTTTGGGCGCGCCGTAGAGAGCCTTCATGGGGCTTATTATACGGCGGAAGACAGCGGCATAACGGATGCGGATATGGCAATCATCCGCAAAGAAACGAAATACTCAGCCGGCGCCCATAAGACGAATGATGCGGGTGAGCAAATTGGTGGTAACCCTTCTCCGATGACAGCACGCGGTGTTTGGGTCGGCGTAAAGGCGGCGGCGCTGAAGAAATTTGGCGATGCGTCGCTCAAAGGCAAGTCCGTCTCTATTCTTGGCGTTGGCGCCGTCGGTATGGAACTGGCGCGCCTTATCCATGAAGAGGGCGGAACATTGGTCGTCGCAGACGTGAATGATAAAGCCACCACAGAGGCGCGTGAGCGATTTGGCGCGAGCGTGGTTTCCCCCGAAGACGCCGCAGCGGCTGACGTAGATATATTCGCACCATGTGCGCTTGGTGGCGCTATCAATGAAGGGACGATTGACCGGCTGAAGGCAAAAGTTGTTGCCGGTGCGGCTAACAACCAGCTTAAGACGCCAGACATGGATGAAGCCCTAAAGGCGCGTGGTATTCTTTATGCGCCGGATTATGTGATCAACGCCGCTGGCGTCATTAGTGTTGGTCTTGAAATACTTGGGACATGGACAAAAGAAGAGATGACCCGTCGCACCAATAAAATTGGCGATACGCTGGCGGAAATTTTCAAACGGGCTGAGGCGGAAGATAGCCCTACCGGCGCCATCGCCGATAAGATGGCGCTTGAGGTAATCGCCCAAGCCAGAAAAGCGGCGTAAACAAACCTGCGCCATAAGGAGCAATTATGAGCAAGCAAGACCCCCCGGTATGGCGCGCACTCCCATCGGCAATTTTCTCGGTGCTTATACTGGTGTGAAAACTACCGCGCTCGGGAGCCGCGCTATTGAGGCGGCGCTGACGCGCGGCGGCATTAAAGCCGATGATGTCGATGAGGTCTTGATGGGCTGTGTGTTGCCGGCGGGCCTTGGCCAGGCGCCGGCGCGGCAAGCCTCGCTCGGGGCAGGGATTCCAAAATCAGCGGGCTGTACGACAGTCAATAAAATTTGCGGCTCAGGTATGAAGACCGTGATGATGGCCCATGATTCAATTCTTGCTGGAACCAACGAGATCGTGGTTGCGGGCGGTATGGAGTCCATGACCAACGCGCCGCATCTGCTTCCAACGGGGCGCAGCGGCATCAAATTTGGTCACGGAAAAATCTTTGATCACATGGCGCTTGATGGCCTCGAAGACGCCTATGAAGCGGGTAAAGCCATGGGTGTTTTCGCTGAGCTTTGCGCCCGCGAATGGCAGTTCTCCCGCGAGGAACAAGACGCCTATTCCATGCGTTCCGTGACCCGCGCGCAAGCCGCCATCAACGATGGCTCGTTCAAGGCTGAGATTGCGCCCATGGATGTCAAAACCCGCAAAGGCGTTGTCACGGTTGAGGATGATGAAAAGCCGGGTGTGATTGATGCGGCGAAAATCCCGAATTTACGCGCAGCTTTTGAAAAGGACGGCACGGTAACCGCAGGCAACGCTTCGGCGATCTCCGATGGCGCCGCCGCTATGGTGTTGATGCGCCAATCCACGGCCGAGGCAAAAGGCGCCAAACCTCTGGCGCGGATTATTGCGCACTCAACCCATGCGCAAGAACCCGAATGGTTTACGACAGCACCCATCGCCTCGATCAAATCGGTGCTTGATAAAGCCGGATGGTCCGCCGATGACGTCGATCTTTATGAAATCAATGAGGCGTTCTCGGTTGTGCCGCTGGCGGCAATCCGTGAATTGAAACTCTCCGACGACAAGGTCAATATTCATGGCGGGGCCATCGCGCTCGGCCACCCGATTGGCGCGTCGGGTGCGCGCATTCTCGTGACCTTGATCAGCGCTTTACAAAAAACTGGTGGCACAAAAGGCGTCGCCAGCCTGTGCATTGGCGGCGGTGAAGCGACGAGCATTGCGCTGGAGTTGGTTTAAGTCCTTATCCCGTGCGCGCTGCAGCATGCTGATGCTGCATCGCAGACACGGGATCGCTTTCAACCAATCCCGGATCAGCACTGCACCACTTTGTGTTGCAATGCGTCCGGGATGACGTCACAGCATATCTATTCAGCCCCGCTCACCACAGGAATCTCCGTAAACGGTGTGATCCCGAACTCCGGATAAATCTCACTTGGGAAATAGATGATGCCGCCGCGAGAGACCATAGAGATGGTCTTGATGGCTTTTGCATCCGTTGTTGGGTCACCGGGAACGAGGAAGAAGTCGGCAAGTTTCCCAGCCTCGATTGAACCACGGCTATCAGCAAAGCCGAGATAATTCGCCATGTCATAGCTTGCGCGTCTCACGGCCTCAGCGGGGGTAAAGCCAAATTTTCCAAACAGTTCGACTTCCCGGTGCAATTCAAATGCGCCGCCAAGATCAGTGCCGGGCACAATAAAGATCCCGCGCTCATTCATCATCGCGAGCATGTCGATGATCTTGGCAAATGCCGCACGATAGGCGGTGTCTTCAGCCTCATCAGCCACATCAAGAAGCGCGACTTTCGAGTTGCGTTGTTCGGACACCGGCATGTTACCGATGTAATCGGCGACACCGGCGCGTGTCTCTCCATTGCGGCCGAGCAGGCCGAATTCATGAATGACTGTTGTCGGGTCAACCACGATACCTTTTTCCACCATCATGTTGATGGTTTTTTGAACCTTGTCGCTGTTTAGATCGAGATCAGCAAAGCGCCGCATGCCGGTGATCCGAAACAATGTGCGCGTATCCTCTTCGGGCGTCAGCACCCAACCGAGCATCACTTGATTGATATGGGTAATTTCATCGTAGCCCGCTTCGATCATATCGTTGGCGGTTGAAAAGGCGGGGATATGGCCGGCAACGCGCATACCGCGCGCATGGGCTTGGGCCGCCATGGCGGGAACCCATTCACCTTTGACTGAGCTGTAAATCTTGATCTGATGATAGCCGCCGCGATCAGCATACATGCGTACAAGCTCTACCGCTTCGGCTTCGGTAGCGGCCAATTCGCCAGTAGAAGCATTGGTCTCGCTAACGCCTTCGATAAAGCCGCTCATGGAGATTCGCGGACCCGCTAATATACCGTTCTCAATTTTTTCCCGTAAGGGTTCGAGAACTTTAAGCTCATTACCCATGTCGCGCACAGATGTAATGCCTGCAAGGACATTGAGGAGCGCAGCATTGTCCCCCATATGGGCATGCATGTCATAGAGCCCAGGAATGAGCGAGCCGCCGGCGCCGTCAATGACGACCTCGTCATCGCTGCCTGATGCATCAAGCGGTTCAATGGCGGCGATGCGATCGCCTTTGATCAGGACTGATACCGGGGCGGACATGTCGAGAGTTTCCGGTTGGAAGATGCGTACATTGCGAATGCGCACTGGCGCATCATAGTTATGCGCGAAGGTGGATTGGATTTGCTCATAGCGGGCTGTGCCGAAATCCGCAGCGAGGTTTCTTAAGCGCTCTTCCTCAGCTTCATAGCCTTTGCGGAT
>JAADIH010000285.1:1848-9300 GCA_013151435.1 Alphaproteobacteria bacterium | reverse complement strand
GAGCGAGTTCGCCTCTAAAACTGTAAAAACCCTGGCGCGGATGTCGCCCACATCCTTGGTATTGACCTTCGAGCAGATGAAACGCGGTCATGAGCTAGATTTCGACGACAATATGAAAATGGAATTCCGCATGGTCCGTCGCGTCATGGAGGGGCACGACTTCTTTGAGGGCGTACGGGCGCAGATTTTGGACAAAGATCGTGAACCCAAATGGATCCCTGCATCACTTGCAGAGGTGAGTGACGCAGAGATTGCGGAGTATTTTGAGGGGCTGGGCGAGGCGGAGCTTGTGTTGCCGTAAAATGCTACCTCATCCTGAGGCACTTTTAGGCTTTCCGTCTTTGGACGGAGAGCCTAAAAGCCTCGAAGGATGAGCGGCGAAGTTCAGTGCTTGTGGCCATCCTTCGAGGCCCAGCAAGCGCCTCAGGATGAGGGTAGGAGAATGAACATGACAAAAATCGGATTTATCGGCCTCGGCAATATGGGTGGGCCCATGGCGGCTAACCTTGCCAAAGTCGGCCATGACGTCACCGCGACGGATCTTTCCATCAGCGCCATTGATCGCGCTGTTGACGCTGGTTGCCAGCGCGGCGAGACGGTTGAGGCTACCGTTAGCGATGCTGATGTTGTTGTCACCATGCTCCCGGCTGGGAAGCATGTGCGCTCGGTTTATACCGATGATTACGGCGTCATCGCCAACGCCAAAGACGGCGCGTTGTTTATTGACTCATCGACGATTGATGTGGACAGCGCCCGTGCGGTGATTGCGGCGGCAATGGATAAAGGTTTTGCCATGGTTGACGCCCCGGTCTCTGGCGGTGTCGCGGCGGCGAGTGCGGGCACGCTCACCTTTATGACGGGCGGTGATGCGGATGCTTTCGCGCGCGCCAAGCCAATACTTGAAGCCATGGGAAAGAACATCTTTCACGCAGGCGACGCGGGCAATGGGCAAGTTGCAAAGATTGCTAACAACATGCTCCTCGGGACCACCATGATCGCAACTTGCGAGGCGTTTAATCTCGCGGAAAAACTCGGGCTCGATGCGCAGACATTTTTTGATATTTCCTCAACCGCATCAGGGCAGTCATGGTCGATGACGACATATTGCCCTGCGCCGGGGCCAGTCCCTGCAGCGCCGTCGAACAAAGATTATCAACCGGGTTTTGCTGTCGCGATGATGCTGAAAGACATGCGCTTAGCACAGGAAGCCGCTCATGGCGCAAAGGCGGCAACGCCCTTAGGCGCGCAAGCCGAAGCGCTCTACGCATTGATGGAATCGGCCGGCAAAGACGATCTTGATTTTTCCGGTGTGATGAAGCTGATACGTGGCGATCTATAGAGTATTGTTGTAATTGCTTATCAGTGCTCACCGCTGTAGCTTATCCACAGTGTACAGACTGGGGAGAGCGTGATGAAATCACAAATGTTTACTGCTGCAACAGCGGTAGGTCTTTTATTCATATCTATGACAGGTCCAATAGCGGCCAAAACTCCACCGCCGATCATTGATATGCATGTGCATGCGCAATCGGTTGCGTCATACGGTCCGCCAGGACAGAAGTTTTGTACACCGCATACTGAGTTTAAACCATTTGATCCTGGTGTAGCTAGATCATGGCCGGAAGAATGGCTTGCCCAAAACCTTCAGCCCGATTGCGAGCAATGGGTTTTAGCGTCGGCCTCAGACGAAGCGTTAATGGCGGAAACTCTTGAAGTCATGGAGCGCAGAAATATTATCGGCGTTGTTGGCGGGGCGCCGGATACGGTCGCAAAATGGAAAGCCGCAGCGCCGCAGCGGGTTGTTGCGGCTCGCGCGTTTAATTTGGGTCGTGACCGCGATGTTAGCCCACAACAGCTGGCCGATGAGTTCGCGCAAGGAGCGTTCGAAGTTTTGGGCGAAGTCACGAACCAGTATGCGGGCTATGCGCCCAATGCACCGGAATTTGAACCCTATTGGGCGCTCGCCGAAGAGAAGGATTTTCCCGTCGGTATTCATATAGGAACAATGCCTCCGGGGTCAGCGTATCTTTTCGGCGGTGCTCCGCGAATATCTCTGGCCGACCCATTTCTTCTTGAAGATGTTCTCGTCCGCCATCCGCGATTGCGAGTTTATATGATGCATGCAGGTTACCCTCATGCGGACAA
Source organism: Alphaproteobacteria bacterium (assembly GCA_013151435.1). Taxonomy (GTDB): domain Bacteria; phylum Pseudomonadota; class Alphaproteobacteria; order Caulobacterales; family Parvularculaceae; genus Hyphococcus. The sequence continues at coordinate 7,155 of JAADIH010000285.1, read as the reverse complement.
GACAATCGCGATGTTGCGCCAGTATCACCAGCTTTACGTAGAGATCGGCGTTCTGGCGGTGACTATGCCTCGCGCGGAGTTTCACGCCTTCCTTGAGCGCCTAGTCAGGGCTGGGATGGGCAAACGCATCATGTTCGGATCGGACCAGATGATCTGGCCGGGCATCATCGAGGCGACCATAGAAGCTGTGGAGACCGCCGATATCGCCAAAACGCAAAAGCGCGATATTTTCTATAATAACGCCGCACGTTTTTTACGGTTCGATGAGGAAACCATCGCCCGTCATCACGACCGCTGATAGATTAGCAACGTTGCTGGGCGCGTAAGCTGGGGTGGCTGAAAAATTCCGTGTGTTGAATTTGATCAAGAGCGATCGTTGATCGCGAGTCTCATATGATCAATCTTCTTCGCCGTCGCGTGTTTCTTCGTCATCATCTTCTTTGATGAAGGACAAGCCGATATCAAGATCTTGCCGCCAGGCGATGCGGGCGTGTCTTTCGATGCCGCTTTGTTCAAAGCGGAGCGTGATAAATTCTGGAAGTTCGTAGTTGTCTTCCATTGTGATGCGGGCGCCGTCCGCACTCAAATTTACGACTACGCACCGAATGCCGTCTATTCTTGATGTGACAATACTTGCGAGCAGATAGATTGCCTTACGGTGTGCGCGTTCTCGATGCTCTCTCAGCTCTGCCGTGGCGGTAGGGCAAGTTACGGGTTTCGCATTGCTGATTGCCGAGAGACGCTTGGCGACAAACTCACGGGCCTCAGTCATTTCGGCATCAGTTTTACCGTGGAGATTGGTCCGGCGTTTGAAAGAGTTCTGCGATAAATCAGCCATGCGGCTATTTAGACGGCAATAACCTTAAAATCCCATTAGCGTTAATTATCCTCTACAGCACAAAGGGGCTGGCAATTCCGGCCCTGCGCCCCCATCTTGACGCTCATGCCGCCAGATTCACCAGATGACTTGGAAAATATGGGAGAGGCCGTGCCGTTTAGCCGGGCGATCTCGCGTATGTTTGCCGTTCTATTGCGCCCGGAATTGCGGCGCTGGCGTTTTCGTATAGGGCTGGCATTTTTGTTAACGATTGCAGCAAAAGGGCTATCGGTGATTGCGCCGGTCTTTATGGGGAACGGCATTAACAGCCTGACCACGGGGGAGGGGCTGAGCAGCAGTGCTGTTGGAGCTGCGGGTCTATCATTTGTGGCGTTTTTTGTGCTTTTTGCTGGTGCGCGGTTTTTATCGAATGCCTTACCGGCCATTCGCGATGCGTTTTTTACAGTGGTAACGCAAGACGCTCAGCGCTTGATCGGCGTAGATGCTTTTGCCCATGCGCAGCATCTGGATTTGCAATTTCACCTGACCCGGAGATCTGGCGCGCTGTATCGTATCATTGAGCGCGGCGCTGGCGCCGTGGATTACCTCATCAGGTTTCTTGCCTTCAACATAGGTCCAACTCTTGTGGAGCTGGTATTTGCGTCGATCGTTTTGGCCGTACTTTATGGCGTGCAATTTTCTATCGCGGCGGTGGTTACTGTTGCGGTCTATGCTGGCTTTACAATAATCGTCACAGAATGGCGCAACAAACAGCGTCGCGCCATGAATGTCGCTGACACACAACTGCGCGGGATCGCCATCGACACGCTCTCTAATTTTGAAACAGTAAAGTCTTTCGCGGCCGAAAATCGTGAAGCTGCGCGCTATGATGGCGCCGTACGGAATTTCAATGGGCACTATGTGAAGGTTATGCGCTCACTGTCATTTTTGAATGGCGGGCAAGAGTTGATTATGACGGGCGGTCTTCTAGCGGTTGCGATCCTGGCGGGCTATGGTGCGATCAACGGAACAATGCGGGTGGGGGATGTGACGGCGGTTATATTGATGTTGATCAACATTTACCGTCCACTGAACATTCTTGGCTGGGCCTGGCGCGAGATTAAGCAAAGTTCGGTTGATATTGAAAAACTGTTCAGTTTCATGGACCGAAAATCCGAAGTGCTTGATGCGCCTGATGCAAAGCCGTTCATGCCGAAAACCGGAGAAATCCGTTTTGAACATGTGGGGTTTTCTCATGCGGGGCGAGCAAGTGGGCTTGATGATGTGACTTTCTCAGCACCGGGCGGCGCGTTCATCGGTGTCGTTGGGCCGTCTGGCGCGGGCAAGTCGACAATATTGAAGTTGTTATTTCGATTTTATGACCCGGCATCCGGGCGCATTTTGATTGATGGACAAGACGTAAAATCTGTTACCCAGGAATCCTTGCGCAATGCGTTAGGGTTAGTGCCGCAAGAAGTTGTGCTGTTTAATGATACGCTGCGGTTCAATTTATCCTATGCAAAACCTGACGCGAGTGATGCGGAAATATTGACGGCGGCAAGAAGTGCGCAGTTAAGTGATTTTATTAAAAGTCTACCGGAGGGGCTCGATACCCGTGTTGGGGAGCGCGGCTTAAAACTCTCTGGCGGCGAGAAGCAACGCGTTGGGATCGCTCGCGCAATTTTACGGAACCCGCCAATTCTTATCCTTGATGAGGCGACGTCATCACTGGATTCTGGCACAGAAGATGATGTGCAAGTCGCCTTAAAAAAGGCGGCGGAAGGGCGCACGACCATTGCTGTTGCTCACCGCTTGTCGACTGTTGCGGGCGCTGACCTAATTATCGTTTTGGATGATGGGAAGATTGTGGAACGCGGACGCCATAATGAGCTGATCAATAGCGGCGGCATCTATGCGGCGCTATGGCGGCGACAGACAAGTGGTGATGAGACGCCGCTCTCTGTCATTGAAGATCGAGCGGCGCCGCAGGTCGCAGAATAAAGTGGTTTATTTTGCAATCAATCATGGCGATGCTTTAGGCGTCAGGTACGCCAGTGTCTTTGGCTTTGCCGCCGCCAAGCGATTCTTGTATGGCGCCCAAACGGTCATACATGCCAAAAATTACGATATACACTTCACAGAGAAAACGCCAAAAGATTACGGCAATGATACCGCCTATGGGGGCTATGATTAGCATCCCAAGGCCCGCAGCAAAGCTCTGACCGAAGGCGGCAAAGGCGCCAAGAAAAGCGAGGAGTGTTGATATAGCGATCCCGGCCATGCCGATCCAATAAAATACTTTGATCAGATCTGTAGCGATCAGTTTGTCGAATGTTAAAAAGCGACAATTCCGGACATAATAAATATTCCCTCAAGGGTGCTATACTAAATAGCATTGAAAACTATGTGATATGACCCGGCAATCGACGCATCCGGTACGTTGAATGATCACACAATCAGGATTCGTCACGAAGAGCCAGTTTCCGTTCAAGGAGCTTTTAGCGAACCAGCGTCAGGCGTTTGGCGGCGCGGGTTACAGCCGTATAAAGCCAGCGTGCGCCATGCTCCCGGAACATATAACTCTCATCAAAGAGGACGACATTGTCCCACTGAGAGCCCTGAGATTTGTGGACAGTGAGGGCGTATCCATAGTCGAATTCATCCGCGCCTTTGCGCTGGACCCAGGGGACGGTTTCCGGGCCATCAATGAAGAATGCGCGGGGTACGGAGACATTAACCGCTTTGCCGCCTTCTTCCGGGCGCACCGAAAACCGCACACGTCCACCACGCGGGCTCATGCGGCGATCAACGGTCCAGATGCTGCCGTTCAACAGGCCTTTTTTCTTGTTGTTGCGCAGACAGACGAGTTTCTCTCCGGCTTCAGGTGTTAGATCTGAAAACCCGTGTAACTCACGCAAGCGATCATTGTAGCGCTTGCGGGTGCGGTTCGCGCCCACCAGTATTTGGTTGGCCTCCATGATCGCCTCGGTGGTAATTTCCTGTTTCGAGAGCAGGCGACATTCATCAGATTGCTCGTCGAAATGTTCTCCGTTGCGGATCGCCATGGAGAGGCGGATGATCGCGTTGTCCGCAGCCTGACGATGGATTTGCGTAAGCATGAAATCCGGCTCGCCTTCAGTGAAAAAACCGCCGCCTTTGACGGGGGGCAATTGCGCCGGATCGCCAAGAACCAGAACGGGCTTGCCGAAGGATAAGAGATCGCGGCCAAGATCCTCGTCCACCATGGAGCATTCGTCGATGATGATGAGATCAGCGCTGGAGGCGGGGGCGTCGCGACGAATGGTGAAGGCGGGCTCGCCGTCTTCCTCTTCGGATGTGGCTGGGCGATAGATGAGAGCATGAATGGTGGAAGCGCCAGCGCAGCCCTTTTGGCGCATCACATGGGCGGCTTTGCCAGTGAACGCCGCGAACGCAACGTCTCCGCCGGCGTTCTCCGCGATGTGGCGTGCTAATGTGGTTTTGCCTGCGCCAGCATACCCAAACAGCCGAAAAACTTGCGTTTCGCCAGCCTTTTGCCAGCGGTCAACGGCGATGAGCGCATCGTCCTGTTCGGGAGACCATTTCATTTAACCCAGCTCCACCCAAACCGGCACATGGTCTGACGGTTTTTCTTTGCCGCGTTCGGCGCGATCAACGCCGGCGCCTTTGAACAAGTCGGCGGCTTGCGGTGACATCAGCAAGTGGTCGATGCGCAGGCCGTGATCCTTTGGCCAGGATCCGCGCTGATAGTCCCAGAAAGTGTATAAAACGCCCGTGGGGTCTTGTTGGCGCAATGCGTCGGTCAGCCCAAGGTTGAGAATCTGACGATACAAATTATGAGTTTCTGGTCGGTAGAGCGCGTCCCCAGCCCAGGCGGCCGGATCGTGAACATCTTCGGCTTGCGGAATAACATTGTAATCGCCCGCCAGAACAAACGCCTCTTCATATTCAAGCAGGGTTTGCGCCCGGGCCTTAAGGCGCTTCATCCAGTTGAGTTTGTAGTCGTATTTTGGACCTGGCGCCGGATTGCCATTGGGCAGGTACAGCCCGCCCACGCGAACCGGTTCCATATCATCGGGCATGATCAACGCTTCGATATAGCGCGCTTGCGGGTCCTCTTCGTCGCCATCGTTTAGTAGGGGGAGGCCGCGCATGACATCATCAACAGGATGCTTCGATAGTAATGCAACACCATTATAGGTTTTCTGGCCGTGGACTTCGACATTGTACCCACGATCTTCGAATTCCATGAGCGGGAATTTTTCGTCGATACATTTAATTTCTTGCAAGACCACGACGTCTGGCTTGGTGTTGTCGAACCATTCCAGAACACGGGGCAAATGCGCCTTCACGGAATTGACGTTAAAACTGGCGATTTTCATTTGAGTAATTTCATTTCTGAAAGGCTAGCTTTCGGCTTGTTCTTTGACGCGGGAGAGTGCGCTTTTCAGATAGCCGGGCCAGAACAATTTGACAATGAACCACAGAAC
>JAADIH010000285.1:0-1829 GCA_013151435.1 Alphaproteobacteria bacterium | reverse complement strand
TGGGCGTAAAGCAATAGGTCCAGTCGATGCGACACTGTTCAGCACCCATGGTGGTGAAATGCCATTCGCCGCGCGCTTCGCTCAGCAAGGCCGCAAAAGGGCCGGTAAAACCGGTGACGCGATAAGCAAATGTTTCACCCGGAGTAAAAGCGACAAGCTCTTCATTCACGGAAGTGTTGTCAGAAAGTATGTGTTTGCGCTTTTCACCAAGCGCGCTCCATGGTGCGTCATGCCCTTCGACATTGATGATGCCGGGGAGAGGACCGTGCTTTTGAATTAAGTGTCGTGCATCCATGCCGATGGCTTCAGTAAACACATGTGACTTTGATGCTTGAATATTTTGGGAGACAGAAATTTGGATGGCCATAAGCGCCTATTCTTTTATCTAACCTAATCAGTGATGAATGTCGTAAATTCGTCTACCGGTATGCGTGATGAACGCAGCCTGTTCACGTCCGCAGATTTATCTGCATAGCCTAAAGCCATGCCGCAATAAAGTTGTTCGTCGTCGCCGAGCCCCAAGAAGGTGGAAACTGTTTTTGCGCGCGGGACCCAGGCTTCCTGCATGCAGGTGGCAAGGCCGAGCTCCGCTGCGGCAAGGGCGATAGACTGCATGAACATACCCAAATGGGCCCATTGCCCTTTGTCGAACTGGCGGTTGATGGAAAAGAATAGCCCGACGGGCGCGCCGAAAAATTCGTAATTGCGCAGCAAATGATTGATTCGCGCCGGCTTATCCTCGCGTGGGATATCAAGGAGCTGATACATAGTCTCGCCAACCTCAAACCGGCGTGCGCGCCACGGGTCTTGCAATTTCGGGGGATAGACTGCGATCTCGGGCGCTTCGCCCATGGGGTTTTCCGTGATGGATTTCTTCACCGTCTCCACCAGACGGTCGCGGCCTTTGCCCATCACCACATGAACGCGCCACGGCTGGAGATTACCCCCGGAGGGCGCCCAACGAGCGATATCGAGAATATCGCGCAACTGCTTTTTGCTCACGGGTGTATCAAGAAATGCACGCGTTGAGATCCGGGATTTAATGGCGTCAATAACATTCATGATTTCAATGCGCTATCCAGATTTGTTCATGCGGGACTTGTTACGCAAACAATGCATATGCATGTATAGTACATTCTAGATGATAGATATTTTGTGCAATGGAAAGATGCAGTGACGCCCAAGCAAAAATCCCAACTCATGCTTGCGGCGACGCTATCCATGTTCGTGTTGACGGCATTGCTGATCACGCGCAACGAGCAGTTCATATTCCGTGATGAGGGTCGGTTAGTGGTAAAACCCCACCCTACGGATGCTGATGCGGTGATCTTTTATTGGCGCAGCGAGATTGAGACGCCGATGGCCCGGCGTTTCGAGGAAGGCTTCGATGAATGGAGAGGCAAAACCAGCCGCATTGTCATTGATCTGAATTCTCCCGGCGGCGCGCTCGCTGAAGGCGCAGCTGTCATTCGCGAGATTAATTACATGAAGCGGACCCACATCGTAGATACAACTGTGCGTAACCGGCGAAAATGCTATTCCATGTGCGTGCCAATTTTCCTGCAAGGCGAGGAGAGGGTGGCTGCGCCCAATGCGCGCTTCATGTTTCATGAGCCTACTTCCTATGACGTATTGACTGGCGAGAAAGTCGACGAGCCAGCCTTTGAGAAGGAACTCACCAGCCGGAGGTTTTTCGAGCGCTATTTTGTCAGTTCACCCATGGATGAACGCTGGCGCGATCAGCTGGCGGTGGAATGGCGTGGCAAGGATGTTTATCGGACAGGCCAGGAATTGGTGGATGAAGACTCGAATATCGTCACGGCGCTGGA
>JAADIH010000010.1 GCA_013151435.1 Alphaproteobacteria bacterium | reverse complement strand
TCATGGTTGGGTGAAAGTTACAGACATACTCGCCTGTACTCGTGCTTGCTTCGATTTCGAGGGAGAACTCATCGCCCTTTTCCATTAAACCAGAATCCCAGGACCCGTCACCCGCCGTTGCTGTATGCGGCATGACATCCTTATTGATCCAGGTGATCGTATCACCGACAGCCACTTCAAGAGATGCGGGGAAGAACTCCAACCCCCGCATTTCGACAATATGGCTCTCGGCAACGGCTTGGTTAGAACAGGCAGCGGTAATACTCGCAAATAGCACCGCCACAATCGTTTTCATGATTTTCTGCGCAGCCATTAATTCAGCCCCGCAACCATTTTAGTCGCGTGACCTTCATGAGCCTGGAAGGTTTTAAGGGCGACACCCAACAACGCTTTAAATTCTTCGTTTTGCGCGGCTGGAATGAAAGTGAACTCCACTGTCTCATTGACGAATTGGTGATAGGCAAGTTCATTTGCGGCATAGGCTTTATCAAATGCCATGCCCGTCAGCGCACGAAGCTCATCACGCTTTTCGGCGGCCTGGTTTTGCAACGTCTGACTGGTGGCGTTATCTTCCGGTGTACCGCCGAGCTTTTCTACCAATGCGAGGGCTGCGTCATTAACGGCCGTATGATCACGCAGCATCACCTCGGCAAATTCACGCACATCAGCATTTTCAGAAATTTCCATCGCTATTTCGGCATAGCTGATATCAATCAGCCCGGCGGTATAGGCGATATGCGCAATCTGCATATCATTTATTTCCGCCTCTCCTCTTTTTCGCTTGCTACACAAGCACTGAGCATTGCCGCAATAATGGCGACACCGCCAAACATCATATTCTTAAACATTTGAATTCCCTTCTGTGAAATCGTTACGGTTCAAAAATGAATGTTTGTGAATCCCGGCTTTGCCTTAGCTTTTTACCGAATATTCCCTTGAAACCTCATTATAACATATTCTTATGTCATAAATGGCTAATGTGGCAAGTCCTATCGGGCCGCTATAGGGTGCTGATCGCGAAAAGGTGAATGTGATGACGGAATCAAACGCGGAGACGCTGAGTGGCTTTGGGCGCACTCAGAGTGCGCTCATGAAGATGCTCTTACGGAATAAAGAAGGGCTGACAGTGGACCAGATCGCTCAAGAGCTAGGCGTTACACGCACTGCCGTAAATCAGCATTTGGCGGCGCTTGAGCGTGACGGATACATACAACGAAGGGACGTCGTTCCGACTGGCGGTCGACCAAGTCGCGTTTACGCCCTGAGCGAGCGCGGCATTCATCTCTTCCCTAAGAATTATGATGCATTCTCACTGATGACCCTTGAAGCATTAATTGATAGTCTTGGTGCAGATCAAGTTAAAAAAGTCCTTGAACAACTGGGCCGAAACCTCGGAAAAGATCTGGCGCCGGGTCTAGTAAATAAGCCACTCGACCAAAGAATTCACGCTATCATCACCACACTCCAAGAATTAGGGTTTGATGCGCATCTTGAAAAACTAGCTAGCTCCAACGCTGCGCCGATAATTACAGCATATAACTGTATTTATCATGCGCTGGCGCAGATGCGTCCGGAAGTGTGCGAGCTTGACCTTGCCTTCCTGCGAAAAGCATCAGGCGCCGAAGTCGAGCACGTTGATTGCATGGCTAAAGGCGCCAATCAATGCCGGTTTAAGTTCAGTGAGCAAAAGGGCGCGCACCGTCCGCCTAACTAATCTAATCGTTCCTATTTGACTGGCAGTCGTCCGAAATCACCTTCCATCTCCGAGGCCATATAAAGGAATGCCGCCCAGGCAGCGACGTTCTGTCGAAGCTCGTCGATATCCACCTTATCGATTGTATCGTCAGGCGTGTGATGCAAATCAAAATAATCCGACCCATCCTGACGCAGAGACACCACGGGCACGCCCAAGTCCCGGATGGCGGAAACATCCGCTCCCCCGCCAGCATTGTTGCCACCAGGTGTAATAGCCAGACGCCGCAACGCAGCTGCCATAGGAACGGCTTTCGGTAATGCAGTTTCGCCAAAATTCGTGTCAAAACGATAGATACGCCCTGCGCCGAAATCAGACTCCGCCGCAAGCAACATGGCGGTCAATCTCATCGGCATGCTGCTGCGCATAGGCCTTACCCCCATGCACGCCGACTTCTTCAGCGCCCCACATCACAACCCGGATTGTGCGCTTGGGCTTACCCCGCAGATCGCCGACAAGCTTTGCCGCTGCTGTGGTTATCGCAATTCCAGACGCATCATCGATCGCGCCCGTCGCGAGATCCCAACTATCGAGGTGACCGCCAATGACAATGATCTCATCACTCTGGCCGGGAATTTCGCCGATGACATTACCCGAAGTCACGCTCGCTTCAGTGCGGACTTGAAGATCAAGATGCACAGTTACCGACCCTTTTGCGCGCTCCAAAGCACGCCCCAGTTGGTCCGCATCCGGGTTCGATAATGCCGCCACTGGTGTTAACGTCGCGCCGCCACCGCGCACGGCGGCGCCAGTGTGCGGGTTGCGATGGCTATCGGTGCCGGCTGAAGGATCAGCGCTGCTACCGCGCCACGTTTATTTGCCTCTACCGCTGCTGCACCGCGTTTCCTGACCGCAGTCCCATAGCCCGAGCCATCCTGTGTGCGCGCCATAGGCTCATCAATAAAGAGGATCTTTCCCTCATATCCTTCCAACGGCGCCGCTTCTAATTCCGGTAAAGTCCGAAACCGCACAACCTCAGCCGTCACGCCGCCTTCCGGTGTTGCGATGGAACCGCCAAGCGCCGTTACCGCTAATTTTTGCGGGAATGGAGAAACGATAGAAGCCGACTCTGACACACGCTCCCAATATGGCATCTCAAACGTCTCAATACGGACATTTTTAAAACCAAGGGATTTCAGCTTCGCGGCGCCCCAATCACGAGCCCGGGCTTCGGCCTCGGAACCGCCAAGGCGCGGGCCCACTTCCGTGGTCAAGCTCTCTAAAATATCCCACGCTAGATTATCCTCCAGGGCCTTATCAATAAGGCGATCAACGTTGCGCATCTGTGCATCACTGAGTGACGGCGCGGCTTGATCAGAAGCGGGCTGAGCAAAAACTGGTGCAATGGTGAGCGCAACCACCAACGCACTCGCAGCAAAACATTTGACAATCATGAGAACCCCTAAAAAAATATAGAAGCCATGATGATCGTCACTTACGCCCTTGGGTCAAGCTCTAAAGCCTGGCTGGTGAATTATTCCTGCACCGCCTGTTGGTCAAACCATCCACGAAAACTATCCGCGGCACTCGGCGAATAGTAAACGTCTAGGCTCGCCGAATGTTTTTTTGAATGCCCCCTCCCAGCACTCGTTTTGTCAAAAGAAGCCGAGGCTCACAGCCCGAACCACTCCAGCCAAGCCTCACGATTTGCAGCCCAGATATCCAACCTATAGCCCTTATACTCAAAAATTTCACCGGACTTTTCTTCGCCGATCTTTTTTGCCACGGCTTGGCTGTTCGTATTGTTCTGTTCAATGACAGAAATGATGCGGCCCAGGTCAGGAAATTGCGCAAACGTCCAACGCACTGATGCAATCGCGGCTTCCGGGGCGTAGCCTTTTCCCCAGTAATCGCTGTGAAACGCCCATCCGCATTCAATTCCCGGCCAACCTTCCGGCATCCATGGCCCAACACGCCCGACCCAGGCGCCGGTGGCTTTTTCTTCCACGGAGAAAAAACCAAAGCCGCGGATCTGCCAATGACCGAGATAACTGGCGAATTGCCGCCATAGGTCGGAGCGCGCTTGCGGTTTTTTTGTAGGGGACAAAGTTGCTGCCACAGCTGGCTCCTGCATCATCGCAATATGGGCATCCGTATCGCGGGGCTCCGGCAGCCGCAAGATAAGACGGTCTGTTTCTATACGAATGGTCATCTTTTTTCTTTCAACAAGCGCTCGGAGATTGCCGTAATCCGTTGAGCGTTTCCCACCCAGGTCAAATCCTGACGCTCAAGAGAATGGCGCGCCGCGCCCCCTAGCCGACTACGCAGTTCACGGCCTTCAACAAGTTCCGATAGGGATTTTTCAAAATCATCCTGGTTGTCAGTATCAAATAAAATCGCATCTTTATTTTGGGTCAATATTTCACGAATATTGGCGCTATTGGGCGCAAGGATTGGTTTTCCAAGCGCCATATATTCAAACAGCTTTAATGGCGAAGCGTAATCGACAACGGCTGGTTGCAACGCCACATCAAAGGCTGCAACATAATCGGGTAACTCATAGCGCTGAACGACGCCCGTAAAGACCACTCGGCCTGCAACGCCCAACACCGCCGCCAGTGCTTCGAGCGAATCTCTCGCGGGCCCGTCGCCGACAATCAGCAGACGAACATCATCACTTGGGTGCATAGCTAGGAACTGGATGGCGCGATCAACACGATGCCAGTCACGCACAAAACCAGTAAAACCAAGCACAAGCTTATCTTGGAGGTTGTATTGCTCCCGAATGGGGTTTGGATCATGCGGCGCTAAAAATTTCTTGCTGACGCCATTATGGATGACGCAAATTTTTTCATCTGCAACACCCACTGCGCGCAAGCGGTCCGCTAAAACATTGGTCACCGGTAGAACTATATCCGCCGCGCGCCAGATTGAACGCTCGCTTTTTTGCGCGAAGGCTTTTAGCGCCAGCCCTCCATGGAGGCTGCGCTCTTCAGCGAGCGGCGCATTCACTTCTAAAATCATTGGAATGCCGTGCCTCTTTTTCAGCCACACACCAGCATGAAAATATAGATTGTACCGCTCATATAAAATATCTGGAGGCGCCGCCTTCGCCAGGCGCGACAGTTGCATATAGGCAGGAAGAGAATATCCAAATTCAGCGGCTTCATAGATCGCAGCTGGGGCAAATCGTTTAAACCCACGACCCCCGCCCGCGCCCAGATTTGCACTGACATGATCCACCCCTCCCGGCCCAGCAATCATTACATCATGCCCGAGAAACCCAAGCGCATTCGTCAGCTCACGGATGTGAATATGCTGACCATCCGCAGAACGGGTCCGGTGAGAATAGAGTATTTTCATCGAGGAGTTCCCATGCCACCTCCGTCTTATCGTGATGCGCGCCGGGTGCAATACACCCGAGACGCGAATGGCAATATTTATTCTCCCGCCGTGCGGGTCAAACACACAAATTTTTGCTCGTACCGCATCTATATGCTGTCAGATCGCTTGCGCACGCCTCTAGCTCATATCACCATGCGGGGATCTTTATTGGAGTATTGCCCATGGCCAAATCATATTTTTTTATCACGGCGCTTAGCGCCATGATGTTCACAGTGAGCGCTGCATCAGCGCATCCCGGCGCCAAGATCCTGACCACAGGTTCGGCCGAGGAGCAAAAAGCGATGACTCTGGGTATGAGTTTTGAAGAGGTTGGCTCCGTCCATGTTTTTCGCGGACGCAACACAATGACCGACGCCGCACCCGCAGCCGTCAAAACTCCGACGCACACAACCATCATTAAAATCAATACCGACAATCGCGCCTTTCGATCATTTCGGCGTTTGCGCACACAAGGATTTTATTCGGGCACAGGACCAAAGAGCCGCCGCTACACTCAAGGCTTCTACAGCGGCAACTAGGGCTTTACGAAAAAGCTGATTTATATCTTACCATCAGCCGCCGCCTGATCGGCCGCATCAAGGATAATATCTACAGCCGGTCGATTGCGGTAACTCTTGGCGTTACTCAAAAAATCATCCTCGTATAATTTCGCAGCAACTGTCTTATCGCTATTGATGATAAAAATGACAGGATGCGGGACACCATAGCCACGACTACCCGGCTCGTAACTCTCGTTTCGCAAACCAAAAGCGTCAATTATTTCGCTTTTCCTATCTGACAACAGCATGGTTTCAATTTTTCTGCGCTTCAGAAATTCTTGCTGATCAGCAGGCGGATCATAACTCAGGAAAACAACAGACAATCCGCGATCTTTAAATTCCTGCGCCCTGCCATCCACCTCTATGACTTGCGCCTGACAAAAAGGGCACCAATCGATGGATCGGACAAAGAACAGCGCCAGTCCATTCTCACCCACAAGCGTATCGAAACTATGCATGACGCCGCTGGCGGAAGTCGTGGATAGGTCATGGGGAATAGTCTCGCCAACGGCAGGACCAAGCTCCCCTGGAACGGCATTATCTGCTGCTGCTGGAAAACATAAGAATAAAACCGCAGCAAAAGCTGCATATTTGGAGAAAAATGTCATATTGCGCCCTCGTGTTAGAGGTGCAAAATACCGGCAATGCGGAGCACTAGCAAGCGCCGCGCGCCTCATATCACGCGAGGCGCGCATATGATTTCCCATTACCCGAGGGCTGGGGCTAGCTTTTGGCAAGCCTCCATCAGTTCCTTCACGGCGCCGACAGAATTATCAAACATCGCTTTTTCATCAGCGTTGAGCTTAACCTCAACAATACGCTCGCAGCCGCCTTCACCGATCACGGTTGGAACGCCGACATAGAGGTCATTTTGACCATACTGACCCGTCAAATGAGCCGCGCACGGAATAACAAGTTTTTTGTCCTTTAAATAACACTCCGCCATCTGGATCGCCGACGCGGCTGGCGCGTAATAAGCGGACCCGGTTTTAAGCAGCGCAACAATTTCACCGCCGCCTTTACGGGTGCGGTCAACAATAGCATCAATGCGGTCTTGCGTCGTCCAGCCCATCTCAATGAGGTCAGGCAACGGAATACCGGCCACCGTCGAGTAACGTGTCAGCGGCACCATGGTGTCGCCATGCCCACCAAGGACAAAGGCGGTGACACTTTCAACCGACACTTTAAACTCGGCGGCCAAAAAGTGACGGAAGCGCGCAGAATCGAGAATACCCGCCATGCCGACGACTTTATTCGCAGGGAGCCCGGAAAATTTTTGCAAGGCCCAAACCATCGCATCCAGCGGATTGGTGATGCAGATCACAAAAGCATTGGGGGCATGTTTGGCGATCCCTTCGCCAACCGACTTCATGACTTTGAGGTTAGTGCCGATAAGGTCATCGCGGCTCATCCCGGGTTTGCGCGCAATCCCCGCCGTGACGATGCAGACATCCGCACCGGCAATGTCGGCATAGTCCTGCGTGCCGCTCATGGCGCTATCATAACCATCTACCGGAGCGGATTCAGCAATATCGAGGGCTTTCCCCTCAGGAATACCTTCAACGATGTCGAATAGGACCACGTCCCCCAGTTCTTTTTGAGCCGCGATATGGGCGAGCGTTCCACCAATCATACCAGAACCGATCATTGCGATCTTCTTACGAGCCATTTCAATTCTCCATAGGAATGCGGCGGCATGCCGCGTGAATGCGTTGGCGTCGGTCTAGAGCAAAATACGATTAATAGAAAACGCTTATTTTGCTCTATTTTTTTCCTGGTCGAGTCGCTTCATGCGAAAACCGCTGCACACTTTTCGCTCGACGCTCTAACCCATGAATGGCGTGAATAATATGCAGCAGAGAGGTATTGGCAGCTTTATATTTCCTCAA
>JAADIH010000304.1 GCA_013151435.1 Alphaproteobacteria bacterium | reverse complement strand
CGCGCATATAAAAGATGCAGGATCGCATGCTCAACCCCGCCAATATATTGGTCCACGGGGAGCCAGTGATCGGCAGATTTCGCCTCGATGGGCTGATCGCTATGGGGCGCCGTAAAGCGTGCGAAATACCAGCTACTATCAACGAATGTGTCAAACGTATCGGTCTCGCGTCGGGCTTTGGCGCCGCATTGCGGGCAATCCACATTCTTCCATGTGGGATGCCGGTCAAGCGGATTTCCAGGGATCGAAAATTCGCTTGCGGGAACCTCGGGAAGTTTTACCGGCAGATCGCTTAAAGGCACGGGCACAACGCCGCATTTCTCGCAATGGATCGCCGGGATCGGACAGCCCCAATAGCGTTGTCGCGATACGCCCCAATCGCGCAGGCGATATTGAACCTTGCCCTCGCCCCGATCCATGGTTTCAATTTTTTCGATGGCCTTGGCAATGGCATCATCCGTAGAAAGACCGTTTAAAAATCCTGAGTTAAAAATGGTCCCGGGGCCTGTATAGGCCTCATCGCCAATCTCGAAAGTTTTCGGGTCTTCCTCTGGAGGCAGCACTACCGGCGGCACGGGAAGATCATATTTGCGCGCGAATTCAAGATCGCGTTGATCGCCTGACGGACAGCCGAAAATTGCACCTGTGCCATATTGGATCAGAACGAAATTCGCTACGAAAAGCGGCAGGCGGCGGTCATCAAAAGGATGACCCATCTCGACGGGCAGACGGTAGCCGCGCTTTTCCGCCTTTTCGATGGCCTCTTCCGAGGTGCCGGTTTTCTGGCATTCGGCGATGAAATCCTGCAAATCGGCATCGTCTTTGGCGTAATGGGCGGCGAGTGGGTGGTCCGGCGATATGGCCAGAAAGCTCGCGCCAAAAAGCGTGTCCGGGCGGGTCGTAAAGATCTCAATGCCGTTGTCAAAGCCGGGTGGCGGGGTCGTTCCGTCAGCAAAACGGAAGGCCATCTGTAAGCCCTTTGACCTGCCGATCCAGTTGCGCTGCATCAGCCGGACATTATCGGGCCAGCCCTCAAGGCGGCCATCGTCAAGCGCCGCCAGCAAATCATCAGCCTCATCGGTGATCTTGAAGAACCACTGCGACAGGGTGCGCCGTTCCACGGGCGCGCCAGAACGCCAACCCTTGCCGTCGATTACCTGTTCATTGGCGAGAACCGTATGGTCTACCGGGTCCCAATTGACTTGCGCTTCTTTGCGATAGGCAAAGCCGCGCTTCCAGAACTCCAGAAACATGGCCTGCTGGTGCTGGTAGTACTCCGGGTCGCAAGTGGCGAATTCCCGGTCCCAGTCAAACGAGAAACCCATACGTTGAAGTTGGCCGCGCATGACATCGATATTCGCGCGGGTCCACTCGCCCGGATGCGAGTTCGTTTGCATCGCAGCGTTTTCCGCTGGCATTCCGAAGGCGTCCCAGCCCATGGGGTGCAGCACGTTAAAGCCGCAGGCCTTTTTATAGCGCGCAATCACATCGCCCATAGAGTAATTGCGCACATGACCGAGATGGATATGCCCTGACGGATATGGGAACATCTCAAGGATGTAATATTTTGGCTTGGCGCTATCGGCCTCTGCCTTGAATGCATCGGCCTCGCGCCAACGGTCCTGCCATTTTGGTTCGACTTCTTTAGGGTTGTAGCGGGGCATTGGTTTTACTCTTTCGGCAATAAAAAACGGCGCCTATAGCGCCGTTTGTTACCTGATCTGGCGCTTAATTCCAGAGCGTTTTTAGGAAAAGTGTTCGCGGTTTTCCGTTCAGAAAACGCGCGAGAAAAGGCCCTAGTCGTCAATAATGTTTAGACGGAGCTGGCGCGCGCGCGTTAAAATTGCATTTTCAATTTCCCGCCCGGTGGCTGGATTGACAGTTGCATCGACCCAGCTGCCGTCTGCTGCGTGCTCCTGACGGAATATCGATACCCTGAGCGCATCTGCTCTAAGCGCGCTGTCGAGGATATAGACAGTGGTCTTGAACCGCTCATCCGGGCTTTCGGGGTTGATATACCAATCCGTAATGATCAGCCCTGCGATCGGGTCAGCAGAGAAAACCGGAAGAAAATCAAGGGTTTCGAGCGATGCCGCCCAAAGATAGCGATTTACTGTGGTGGCCTGGCCGGAATTGCCAGTGGAATAGGCGGGAAGCGATGCATTTCTCGCAGAGGAGCTCCCTCCGCCGCCGCAAGCCACCAGAATCGCGGCGCTGGTGGCGATCGCTAAGACCTTGATTACAGTAACATTTTCCGGCTTCATTGACGTTTTTCCCAGTTTGGATGGACGGTTACCCTATCTGGCCTCTATGGCCGTGGCTTTCCTACCACAATCGATTAATTACACAACGGCGTTAACCGATGTCACCTTGAACCCCACAATAGGCTGCGCCATTATCAGCATTGGTCATAGAGCCATTAACTTTATGCCGTTAGACTTGGTCAGGAATTTGACGCTCGGTCTTTGGCATAGTGGATAATGCGTCTAGCGTATTTGGCCAAGGGGCGTTGTGTTGGGACAAAAGCTGGTTTGCAAGCTCTCTTGCTTTGGAGGTTTGGGCTGGTTCGGGGAATTGTCCAGGATAAAACGTGAAAGCGTTTTCTTGGATGTAGACATTGCAACGCGGTCCTTGGCCGCAGGTATGAGACGTGGGCTGATTAAGAAATGACCAATTTACGGATGGCACTGTTAGGAGCGAGCGCGGCGGTTATGACCGTCGGCGCGGCTTATGCAGCTGATCCGGTAGAAGTGGACGTTTCCGGAGAGATCAGCGTTGTGGCCGGTGTTGTCGATGGCGACGCCAAAGCTGACACGAATGCAGAAATCAGGATCAAGGGATCAAGCCTCCTCGATAATGGCATCGAAGTCGGCGCCGGTATCTCCATGCGCCTTGATGCAGACCAGCCGCGGCAGGCATTTGCCGGCGGTAGATATTCAAGTCTTCTGATTGGCGGACCGCGCGGTATCGTGCCGCTTGATAGCGACGCTTATCTGCAAAGCGCTTATGGTTATGTGAAGGGGCCTTTTGGCCAGGTCCTCGTTGGTCGCGATCAGGGTGTTGCACGCCGGCTAGCGGTGACGTCGCCGACGATTTTCCGCGCCATCAATGTCAATGATTGGCAGACGGATCTTTCTGGCCTTAATGATGTTCACACGGTGAATGATTTTACCGGCTATGC
This sequence comes from Alphaproteobacteria bacterium, assembly GCA_013151435.1. Taxonomy (GTDB): domain Bacteria; phylum Pseudomonadota; class Alphaproteobacteria; order Caulobacterales; family Parvularculaceae; genus Hyphococcus. Next base: position 1,805 of record JAADIH010000304.1, on the reverse strand, counting down.
GACAAAATTTACCTATATGCCGCCGGCCAATTTTCTCGGCGGCGCCCTTGGCGGATTACAGCTTGGCGTTTCTTATTCGCCAACGCTGCAAAATTGCGGTGATCGATTATGTGCGCCGCAATCCGGATTCATTATTACGCCTGACGGGACAATGCTGACCGAGACGGCGCGTTGGGACGACGCCGTAGAGGCGGCGCTCTATTACCAAAAGGGTATTGGCGCTGGGCCCAATAGATTGTTTGTGGGCCTTGGCGCCAGCTATGTCACGGCGAATGAAGATGTCCTTGCGGCATCGCAAGTTTATGATGACTACGAAGCCTATTCTCTTGGTCTCAACCTCGCCTATCGCGGGATTACGCTTGGCGGATCGGTGAAGACCACCAATGCTGGCCTCGCATCACCCGATGGTGACGGCTATCTTGCCTTTGATGCTGGAATTACGTTCCGGACCGGTGAAGATAAGGGCGACATGGCCTTTATGCTTGGCGTAGGACAATCAGAAGCGACGGTCATTGGCCCGAGTCCATTGGACCCGACATTTTTCCGCGATACGCGCACGGCGCAAGCGGGTGTTAGCTATGTCATTACACGTGGCTTTACGGTTGGCGCTGCCGCGCAATATGTCGAATCTAAAAAACCAATTGCCGCAGGCGGCCCAGAAGAGGCTGCCACGGTTGTGATCGAGAGTTCGATCAGATTCTAAGAATCTAGGCGCCTAGCCCTAGAGGGGATATATTCGCGGGACGGCATTCATGCCGTCCCGTTTTTTTGTGAGGAATGTGACATGAAAAAATATTGGAAAACGGTCATAATATGGAGCGCTCTGGCGGGCTTCACGGTTGCTTGCAGTGAACAAAATGTTGAGTCCCCATCACCAACGGAGACGGAAATGACCCGTACGAATAATCATATCGACTATGTAGAATTTGCGGTGGAAGATGTTGCGGTTTTTAAAAAATTCTATGGAGAGGCCTTTGGCTGGGAATTCCAGGATTATGGGCCGACTTATACGAGCTTTACCGGCGCTGGCGTAGATGGCGGTGTGAATGTCGGTATGGCGCCAGTTGTAGGAACAACAACCATTATTCTTTATGCCGATGATCTGGAAAAGTCTGAGGCGGTTATTGTGGCGGCTGGCGGTGAGATCACTGAGCGGCATGAATTTCCGGGCGGCAAGCGGTTTCACTTTCGCGACCCCACCGGCAATGAATTGGCGGTTTGGAAAATTGTCGAGGCTACGGAATAAATCCGGGGATGACAGTTCTTTATTGTTGTCTGGTTTCACTCCCCCGGAAGAAAGCGCTAATAGCCGCCAGCCCTATAGTGTTAGGCCCCATTAGCGCCGCCGCATTTTCCTCATGGACCCCCCCAAGCGCCATGACCGGAATATGAGCGCTCAGCGACAAAGCTTTGAATTTCGCCGGGCCAAGCGTATGTGCGCCCGGATGGCTGGCTGTCGGGTAGACTGGTGACAATAGCGCCAGATCTGCGCCGCATTCACCCGCTTGTGTGAGGTCCTGTTCGTTGTGACAGGCGACGGTCATGATCATCGACGCCGGGATTGTTCGGCGCGCCTTAAACCACGACGGAAAATGCACGCCATCGGCATCGACGGCTTCCGCTAAATCGAGATCCGCGGCGATAAGAAGATACAGCCCGCGGCGTTGGCAAATCGCTTTGAGGCGCCGGGCGAGGGCATTGCGTTCCGGCCAAGCATAATCGCGCAGGATAATAGCGGTCCCTTTGGGCATAGCGCGCGCAATAATTTCCGGGTGAAGGGCACGGATCCGGTCTGTCAGAAAGGC
>JAADIH010000167.1 GCA_013151435.1 Alphaproteobacteria bacterium | reverse complement strand
GATCGCGGCAATCAAACCAAGCACGGTGGTGACCAGCGCTTCGGAAATACCGCCCGCCATAATCTGCGGATCGCCAGTACCAAAGAGCGTAATCGCCTGGAAGGTGTTGATCATCCCGATCACCGTACCGAGCAAGCCGAGCAGCGGCGAGACCGCAGCCAGCACCTTGACCAGATTAAGCCCGCTCTCAAGTTTCGGAATCTCTTTCAAGATCGCGTCGTCGAGTTTAAGCGCGACGGTTTCAACATCATTTGACTGGGTGTTTTCATAAGCCAGCATCACCCGACCAAGCGGATTGGATTTTGAGGCTTTCTTGCGACGCATCTGACTGCGAACAGCACCCGCAATCATGGTGAGCGTCACCCACTTATAAACCCCAAGCAGCATACCGAATGCAGCAGCGACAATGATCACCTTACCGATGAAGCGGCCCTGATCGACCCGCTCTTTAATGCTTGGCGAATCCACCTGAAGATCAAGCAACGTACCCAATGCCGGGTCAATCGCAGCGCGGACAAATCCGTCACCCGTAGCATTCGCCACACGGCGCGCAGCATCAGTAATATCCTTAGCTGGCTGTTTGGCGAGGAACTGAAGCGTTCCGCTGTCTGCTTTGTAAGTCAGATACCGACCGTTGGAGAAGGCAACGAATGGCCCAACGCGCGTCACCGTGGCGTCAGCGGCTTGACCATTGGCCAGCACGATCTGCGCATCAAAAGTCGCCGATTTACCCTGCTCGGCAATCTGCTGGATCATGATCTCCCACAAATAACGCAGCTGCTCTTCGCTGGGGAGTTGTTTGGTTTGCGCCAGCTGTTGCAAGTCTTCGCCACGCCCCGGAAACTGAACCGAGATGATTGAGCGTTCAACTTGAGCATTGAGATCGGCAGCGGCCGATCGCGCGGCGCCAAATAGCTCCTGGAACTCACCCTGCTTAGAAGCGAGCTCTTGATCGAGCACATCTATGCGCTCCTGATTAGCCTCCATCACCCCTTCAAGACGGGTAGATTCAGCTTCCGCTGCAGCAACCTGATTGCGCACCCGGGTGAGCAATGTCTGTTGCTGGTTGCGGCGCGAGAGGAACTCAGACTCACGAGCCTGATTCTCCGCGCTGACTTGCGTGCGCTCACGACGCACCGCCGCCAGCACCTGATCCAGAGTAATCCCTGGCGCTTCCTCAGCAGCCGGAGGATCTTGCGCGACCGCGCCGGCGATTAAATTATTATCTGTTAAGTCCATACCCAGTGCGGCAACGCCGGCAACCAGAGAAAGACCTGCAAGTTTGAAGAATTTCATGACTTGTTTCCCTTAAGAAGTGTTGCCGTTACTGAACCACTGGAGGTTTTACAGGCACAAACATAATGTTAGGCGCAGTCTGCTCTTTCGCCATACGAAGGCCGAATTTCACATCCTGCAGATATTTACCGCGATCAAGATTGACGTAGGCTCTTTCCGCTGTGTCCCAGATCCGCAGCACCGAATCATCCGGCGTTTTAAAGATCAGGGCGATACGTCCAATCTGGAGGAACTCGCCAGTAAGCGCGTCCTCACCGTCGCCGATCGTGCCTTCTTTGTAGCCGATGGTGCGGCCATATTCGTTTTCAATCTGATAGGCCTCAACGATGAGCCGGTAACGCTGCGCCACAGTCATGCCTGGATCATCCAGAATAGCCTGAAGCCGCGCCGCTCTGTTTGCCCGTTCTTCAATCATGAACGGTAAATCGGCATTAATGATATCACCGAATGTTTCGGCCATTTGCTCCATCAACGGCTGCATCGCACGCTGTAGGCCTTCGACATTCTCGATGTCTTCGGTCAAGCGGGCGATCTCGCGGGTTTGCGCATCGATATTACGGTTAAGCGAAGCGTTGTAGCGTCGCGCAGCTTCTAGCTGCTTTAAATTCGCACGATAATCATTCAGCAACCGCGCAGTTTGATCGTCAAGCTGATCAATTCTTTGCTGCGACGTGGCTGTATCCCGAGCTGTTCTTTCGCTCAGGTCCAGTGCCGGATCTAACTGCGCTTGGGCTGGCGCGCCTATTACAGCAAGCATAAGCGCCGCTGAACCCAAAATCGCTACTCTTTTCATAGTTGCCTCACCTAACGGAATGTTGCGGCTGATTTACCGACGGCGCAAAGGCCGACACACGAATGCGCGTCGCCGCGCTGACGAAGGACACAAAACGGACCCTTAAAACAGAATTTAATCTTACACTCATTTAGAATGTCGACCCCTGACTAGCCCCTTGAGCAATAAAAACTGACGCAATTGAAGTGATATTGCAATGGTATTTTGACAGCTATGTAAAATGCCATCGTAAAGTCACATCACTTCAATAGACTAGTCCCTATAGCTCGCCCCTGTTACGAACTCGTTAGTTTGTAACAATAGTCGCGACATCTTGCAATAAAAGAATATGGTAAACGGAAAACTAGCCGCAGCTTGAAATAATACGCCATCAAGAAAATGGGCTATTCAGGATATTATTTGGCTGGGGCGCCAGGATTCGAACCTGGGAATGTCGATACCAAAAACCGATGCCTTACCACTTGGCGACGCCCCAACTATAGCGCAATTTCAATGCTTTCGGACGATTGTCCAGATTGCCGCGCCATCAAGGATCCCCGGGGGTTTTCGCCACCGGGAGCGCGGGAATAGCGCTTTCGGCGCGCCCTTGCAATGGGGGTCTTACGCAAAATTGTGCAATGCAGGCAACAGCCTGCTGAACCCTCGTCTTTCGAGGAACGCCCGCCACCTGATCCGACGCAATAGCCGACGCTCCGAGATCATGTCAGCGAGAGGTTTTCTTACCAAGTCGGCCTCCAGCGTCGGAGTGACGCTCAGCCTGGTAGAGCACTGCCTTGGGAAGGCACGGGCCGGGCATTCGAATAACCCCATGCTGACCAACTTTTCCCCCAATCCTCAGGCCCCATTCCTTAGCCGCTGGGATCACATTCACGCGAGCATGCCGGGGCACACGAGCATTTGGGGCGGATGAGCCGCCCAGGCGCAGCGCTGCTATCGCTAAAATCCGAGAGGACGATTCAAATGAGGGCGCGGCGCCAGAAGGGCGACCATCGACCGTCACCACTGCAGAACACAAATCATCAATATACAGATCGAAATCACGATCCGCGCCTTTGACCGCCAGCATTGCAGCCTGGGCCTCAGAGTTGTAAGAGTGCGTTTAATCGCATTTGCGCATGTACAAAAGGGGCTTAATCCATGACGAAACTCCGTTCCGGCCTTGCTGTTATTGGCGCTGCCGCCATGACGCTCGCTTGCTCACTCATCGGGTCCCCTGACAAGCAGCCCGCACTAGAAGAACTTGCAATTGCGCCGAGCGACGCTGACGTAACCATCTTTACCGGCGGGGTTATTTATACCGGTCTTCCCGAGACCCCCACCGCCGAAGCGGTCGCTGTCACCAAGGGCGTAATCGTTGCCGTGGGAGATCGGAAAATTATCGAGCGCTCCGCCAGCGGCAAAGTAGCAATCGTCGATCTAGACGGCGCGACGCTTTTCCCTGGCTTTACCGATGCTCACGCCCATCTACTTGGCATTGGCATGCGTGCGCTGACGCTTAATCTTGATCTTGAGGACGTTGGCTCGGTAGCCGAGCTTGTCTCCATTGTCGCCGCAAATGTGCAAAACGCCGACGAGGGCGAAGTCATCTTTGGGCGCGGCTGGATCGAAACCGGATGGCCAGAAGGAAGAATGCCGAGCCGCATCGATCTCGATCCCATCAGCCGCAACAATCCGGTGGTCTTGCGCCGCGCTGACGGGCACGCAGTTGTGGTGAACTCCGCCGCCTTCAAAGCCGTTGGCATTGATGACGATACGCCCGACCCTGATGGCGGGCGCATTGAGCGCGATCAGTTCGGCCGCGCCACGGGCATTCTTGTGGACAACGCCATGGGGCTCGTCGCCAACCTCATCAGTGCGCCGTCGCAAGCGAAAAAACGCGAAGCCTATGCAAAAGGCTCCGATGTCTACGCCGCTTATGGCTGGACCGGCTTGCATAACATGTCCGCCAATCCTGATGACGTGGATATGATGGAAGCGCTTTCTGCTGAGGGTGCAATCGATATCCGTGTCTATAATGCGGTGGATCAAGCTGGCTTAAAGAGGCTCGAGACCTCAGGCCCACGCGCAACCGAGAACGGTCACGTCATCACCCGCACGGTGAAACTCTATGCGGATGGGGCGCTGGGATCACGCGGCGCATTGCTCGCCAAGCCCTATTCGGATGCGCCAGAGACCAGCGGTCTGATGCTGCTGAGTGAGGCTGACGCAAAAGCCTTGTTCACCCGAGCCATCGCCGCAGACATACAAATCGTCACCCATGCCATTGGTGATCTTGGCAACACCAATATTCTCGATTGGTATGAAGATGTATTTACCGAGAACCCGGAGGCGAGCGATCTGCGCTGGCGCATTGAGCACGCCCAAGTTCTTGATACGGATGATATCCCGCGCTTCGCGGCGCTTGGCGTCATCCCGTCCATGCAGCCGAGCCATGCGATTGGCGATCTGTTCTTTGCCCCGGACCGTCTCGGCCCCGATCGCCTTGACGGCGCCTATGCCTGGCGTGCGCTGATTGATGCGGGCGCAATCATCCCCGGCGGGTCCGATGCGCCGGTGGAACGCGGTGATCCGCTGATCGAGTTCTATGCCGCGGTCGCGCGGCGCGGCCTTGACGGCACACAGACGCCAGACTGGCGCCCCGACCAGGCCATCACCCGGGCAGAGGCGCTGAAGATGTTTACAATCTGGCCAGCGATGGCGTCGTTTCAGGAAGATGTTCTCGGGACTATCGAGCCCGGCAAGCGCGCCGATTTTACGGTATTTTCCAAAGACATCATGACGGTCCCCGAAGAGGAAATCCTCAGCGCTAAACCGGTGATGACCGTGGTCGATGGCAAGATCATCTTCCGCACCAAGGGCTGAAATCAATAAATGCCCGAATGAAAAGACCGGCCCAGGG
>JAADIH010000175.1 GCA_013151435.1 Alphaproteobacteria bacterium | reverse complement strand
AATATGCACTTGCAGCCGGCGCTGGCGACGTGCTTGGCCCGGTTGGAACTAATCTCGTGATCCTCGGCGCATTGCTGGCGACCAGCAGCGCTATCAGCGGCACCCTTTTCGGGGCCTCCCGGCAGATCGCAGCCATTGCCCGTGATGGATATTTTCCGACCTTCCTTGCACAGCGCGTGCGCAGCATCCCGGTTTTTGCAATATTAACAATGTCTGGTTTCGCGTTTTTACTGGTGCTAGCAGGCAGCCTTCGCATCATTCTGGAATTTGGAAGCGTGACCTTTTTGCTGGTGTCATGCTTGATGGCCTATACAAACCATAAGATCCGCAAACAAACTAAATCTTCTCCTGTGCTGACAATCGGCGCGCTCACGGGGTTGATGGCGGGAACGGCGTTAATCATCTATTATGAAGCAACGACACAAGTCGAACAGTTATATTTTATTGGCGGTATTTACGCCCTGCTGACGGTTGCTGCGTTGGGCTTTGCGAGAGCCCGCAATGCTAAATTAGCGGCCACCCCTTCCACTTGAATCGCAAAATGAGCACAGTGATGTAAAAATGTGGATTATTCCCCGCAACCTTTACACGAATCGCCTTCACAATTTTTCCCGCTATGGAGGGTAGTCTTCCAGTAAACCTATATTTGGTGGACAGTTATCCCCGCCCCTTCTGGCGGGGGTATAATGGGGTCATGAACGCTGAACATGATTTTGCCGGTGGCTTTACTGCACCCATTTCCGTCGTGCTTCGGGACGCACCGCTTCTTCACCCTGAGGAGCGGCCCCCTTCGAGACGCCGCCTTTGGGCGGCTCCTCAGGATGCATGGGCCGTGTCACGAAGGGCGGTGCGGCCCTAAAAGCCCCCAGGCGCCAAATCATGTTGCGCCGCACAAGCGCAACCGGATAAACCTCGGATAACCGAAAGACCCCAGACCTCCGAGACCAATATTAAAGTGAAGAAGGAAAAGCCATGTCGACCATCCGCGGCGGATTAGAATTTAAAGGCGCGCTATCGCCACAAGATGACGAGATTCTAACGGAGGCGAATTGCGCCTTCCTGGCTGAGCTTGCCGATGAATTTACGCCGCGACGCGATGAACTGCTGAAAGCGCGCGAGGCCTGGCAGGCGAAGATCGATGCCGGGGCGTTACCCGATTTCTGTAGCAACTCTGCGAAGGTTCGCGACGGCGACTGGCGCGTTGGCGCCCTCCCCGCAGATCTCCTCGACCGCCGGGTTGAAATCACCGGCCCGGTAACTCGCAAGATGGTGATCAATGCGCTGAATGCCGATGTGAAAGTCTTCATGGCGGATTTCGAAGACGCGCTGGCCCCCACCTGGCGCAATGTCATTGAAGGACAAGCGAATTTACGCGACGCGGTCAATCGTGACATCAATTTTAAAGATCCAAACTCCGGCAAGTCTTATGCTCTGGGCGATGATCCGGCGGTGTTGATTGCCCGGGTGCGCGGGCTGCATCTCAACGAGAAACATGTGCTCCGCAACGGCAAGCCGATCCCCGGTTGCCTGATGGATTTCGTACTTTATTTCCTGATCAATCACGAGCGCCTTAGCGCCAACGGTTCAGGCCCTTATTTCTATGTGCCAAAACTTGAGCACTATGAGGAAGCCCGCTGGTGGAACGATGTTTTCGTGAAAGCGCAAACCCATGTTGGCCTGCCGGTTGGAACAATCAAAGCCACCATGCTGATCGAAACTCTGCCCGCTGTCTTCGAGATGGATGAAATCCTCTTTGAGCTGAAGGATCACGCAGCAGCATTGAATTGCGGGCGCTGGGACTATATTTTCAGCTATATCAAAACCTTGAAAAACCATGCCGACCGGATGCTCCCCGACCGTCACACTGTCGGGATGGATAAGCCGTTCCTCGACGCCTATTCAAAGTTTCTGGTGCGCACCTGTCACCGTCGCGGGGCGCTGGCCATGGGCGGCATGTCAGCCTTCTTGCCGGCAAAAACGCCCGAAGAAGACGCCATCAACAAAGAAAAAGTCCGCGCCGACAAACAACGCGAGGCCGATAACGGTCATGACGGCTCATGGGTGGCGCATCCCGCCCTCGCCGAAGTGGTGAATGAGGTGTACTCAAACGCTTTTGCTTCGGGCAAAACCAATCAGCTTTCCGTCATGCGCGACGACGACGCGCCGGTGATGGCGGCACAGCTCCTCGCAACACCAGAAGGCCCGTTCACCGAAGAGGGTTTGCGCAATAATATCCGCGTCGCCTTGCAATATATCGAGGCCTGGCTTGGCGGGCTCGGGGCGGTTGCGATTTACGGCCTGATGGAAGACGCCGCCACCGCAGAAATCTCCCGCTCTTCAATCTGGCAATGGATCAAAAACGGCGCGGTTTTATCGAACGGCAAAAAAATGACGACGGAACTCTTCCGCACGACCATGGCCGAAGAAATTGAAGTGGTTAAATCCGAACTCGGCGCAGAACGCTGGGACAGCGGGCATTTTGATGAAGCGATATCGCTGCTCGACACATTATGCGTATCAGACGGCTTCGACGCTTTTTTGACTTTGGAAGCTTATCGCAAAATTTAGCGGCATTCAGCCGCGGCGCGATCCAGCGCTGCGGAAACACCACGAAGGGATATGATATAGCTTGTGGCCGTTCCTCGCTGAGAGACAGCACTGATGCGCATATTCGCGCCGCGGCGCATGGCCCGCACCAGCCGGGATTCCTCCGCCGAGGCCTCGATAAACGCCTCATTCTCGGAGACATACATATTCCATTTATCCGAGCCGATTCGAACCGTCGGCTCCGGTTTGGCCTTTAGCGCGTAACCAGTCATCAAGCTCGGCTGTTCTTTCGCAGCGCCAGACTTCCAAGATGCGATGAGGAAGAAAACTTCCCCATGATTAACCGATTTTGGCGATTTATCTCCGGCCTCTGCAGCCACAAAACAGATTTTTTGCCCGTCAGCCTCGCGTACAAAGACGCTCCAGTCCTTATAGGTCGCCCTGGCTTGGGGTTGTTGGGCCAACGCAGACGAATTTATCGGCCCCAAATAGGCGGCAAGACCAGACAAGAAGGCGAAAGCGGCAGTTAACAACAGACGAGACATGAATAGATCACTCCTAAGCAGGCATTCCAGAAGACCAAGGTTAGGGCCTCATAGCATAGTTCTAAATTTGTCGCGAGCATGGCAGCTGGATCAATTGATAGATAGCTTGCGTTGCGCCATAACGGCCATGAAATTCATGAATTTACATTTAACCGGAGGGGTCAGATGATACCCGGACGCGATTCGCTGAACACCAAGAGAACACTGAACGCTGGCGGCGCGAGCTATGCCTATTATAGCCTCAAGGAAGCAGCCAAGCAGATTGGCGATATTTCCCGCCTGCCCTTTTCTTTAAAAGTGCTTTTGGAAAACCTCCTCCGATTTGAAGACGGCCGCTCTGTTACCATCGATGACATCAAAGCCTTCACCGACTGGTTGAAGACCGGCAAGTCCACAGCTGAGATCGCCTATCGCCCGGCGCGGGTATTAATGCAGGATTTCACCGGGGTTCCTGCGGTTGTCGATCTCGCCGCAATGCGCGACGCCATGAAGGCCCTCGGCGAGGACCCTGAAAAAATCAATCCGCTGGCGCCGGTGGATCTGGTGATCGATCACTCTGTCATGGTCGATTATTTTGGCGGCCCAAATGCATTCGAAAAAAATGTTGAGCGCGAATATGAACGCAATGGCGAGCGCTACAAATTCCTGAAATGGGGACAGGGCGCCTTTGACAATTTCCGCGTCGTCCCACCTGGGACCGGCATCTGCCACCAAGTTAACCTTGAATATCTCGCGCAAACAGTATGGACGGCCAAGTACAAAGGCGTGACCTTCGCCTATCCTGATACGCTTGTGGGCACAGACAGTCACACCACCATGGTCAATGGATTATCCGTACTCGGATGGGGTGTTGGCGGCATTGAAGCGGAAGCCGCGATGCTCGGCCAGCCTATCTCCATGCTGTTGCCGGAAGTGATTGGCTTTAAACTCATGGGAAGCCTGCCCGAAGGCGCAACGGCCACAGATCTTGTCTTGATCATCGTCGAAATGCTGCGCAAAAAAGGCGTTGTCGGAAAATTCGTTGAATTCTTTGGCCCGGGACTCGATCATTTGTCGCTTGAGGATCAAGCCACCATTGCCAATATGGCGCCAGAATATGGCGCTACCTGCGGCTTTTTCCCAACCGACGCAGAGACTTTACGGTATTTGAAAGCCACCGGCCGCTCTGATGACCGCATCGCCCTAGTAGAAGCCTATGCCAAAGAGCAAGGGATGTGGCGCGACGCCGATACGCCTGATCCGATCTTTACCGATACGCTTGAGCTAGATCTCGCTAGCGTTCACCCATCAATCGCCGGACCAAAACGTCCGCAAGACCGTATCCTCCTGAGCCAGGGCCCTGAAGGTTTCGCCGCCGCCCTCGACAAAGAATATGGCAAAGCCGATGAAGCCGACAAACGCTTCTCCGTCGAAGGCGAAGGCTATGATCTTGGCCATGGTGACATCACAGTGGCCGCTATTACCTCCTGCACCAATACGTCAAACCCTTCAGTTATGATCGCCGCCGGTCTTGTCGCGCGAAATGCGCATGCCAAAGGCCTCACCGTTAAACCATGGGTCAAAACATCCCTGGCGCCAGGCTCTCAGGTCGTCACCGACTATCTCGACAAAGCGGGACTTTCGGACGATCTTGACGCGCTCGGATTTAACCTTGTTGGTTATGGCTGCACCACTTGCATCGGCAACACAGGCCCGCTGCCAAAACCAATTTCCGACGCCATCAATAAAAATGACCTTGCTGTCGCATCAGTCCTTTCGGGGAATCGCAATTTCGAAGGCCGCATCTCACAGGATGTCCGCGCAAATTTCCTCGCCTCACCACCGCTGGTCGTCGCTTACGCCATCGCCGGATCAATGAATGTCAACCTGACGACGGATTCCCTTGGCAAGGACCAGGATGGCAATGATGTGTTCTTAAAAGACATCTGGCCATCCAATCAGGAAATCGCTGAGGTTGTTCGCGCGAATGTCACTCCTGAGATGTTTGCTTCGCGTTACGCCGACGTCTTTAAAGGCGATGAGAAATGGCAGGCGGTGGATGCGGGCGATGGTCAGACCTATCATTGGCCGTCTTCTACCTATGTTGCCAGCCCGCCTTATTTTGAAGGCATGACCATTGAACCTAAACCGGTTGAGCCAATCAATGGCGCACGGGTGTTGGCGCTATTTGGCGATTCCATCACCACTGACCACATTTCTCCCGCTGGAGCGATCAAGGCCGACGGGCCAGCTGGCGAATATTTGAAATCTCATCAGGTGCCGGTCAATGAGTTCAACTCCTTTGGCTCTCGACGCGGCAATCATGACGTGATGATGCGCGGCACTTTCGCTAATATTCGTATCAAGAACCAGATGCTCCCCGGCACCGAGGGCGGCGTTACCAAATACATTCCAACCGGTGAAGAAATGTCGATCTTCGACGCCGCCATGAAATATAAAGAAGCGGGAACGCCATTGGTGGTGATCGCTGGCGGACAATACGGAACCGGCTCATCGCGCGATTGGGCGGCGAAGGGAACTATTCTTTTGGGCGTGCGCGCCGTTATCGCCGAAAGCTTTGAACGCATTCACAGGTCTAACCTGATCGGCATGGGTGTCTTGCCACTGCAATTTAAAGAAGGCGACTCATGGCAGTCTCTTGGTATGACCGGCGACGAGGAAGTGACAATCCAGGATATGCAAAAAATAGAACCGCGCGCCGCCACGAATGCGACAATCAAATTTGCAAATGGCGAAGAGAAAACTATCGAGCTTCTTATTCGAGTCGATACTGCCGATGAGCTCGACTATTATCGCCATGGCGGCATTTTGCATTACGTAATAAGGAAGCTTGTCGCTTGAGTGGAATTTTATTCACGATCGGATCACAAAAGCAGTTTCACCAAACTAATTGCAGCCTGCCCCTGTAAATAGCGCGAAGTTTTAGAGTACCCTTCAGGGCTAGGCTTTGAGGGTGGGGTCATTGGGCGCGTATTCGCAGTTTGCGTTGGGAATTTATGGCGCGCTTTTTTGTGCTGTATTGTTCAGTGTACTGACTATAGGCGCCCCAGCCTTGGCATCGCCCTGGGCAAAAGAAAACAATCAACTGCTGGTTATCTCAAGCGCAGACTATTTCAGCGCTCCGCTAGAGCCCACAAGCACGCTTGATGGACTTGTCGAGAGCGATTTTAAACGTCTAGATTCAATTACTTATGTGGAATACGGACTGACCAATGATGTCACAATTGGCGGCAAAGTCGTTTTCGGCACAAGCTGGTTGACGCGGGGAACCGACATTGAAACAGCAACTGGTTTTTCGGAGATCGAGGCCTTTGGCCAGTATCAACTTTTCCGCTCGGGCCAAGATGCTGGCGCCGTTCGGCTTACCCTCGCGCGACCATCTAACTTTTCATCGGGCGCAAGGGCGGAATTGCAAAGTGACGGTATGGATGTCGACCTCTCAATTCTTTATGGACGAAATTTGCATGCTCGACGAACAAAAATTTTTACGGCAATTGATGCAGGATTTAGAAAGCGGCTTGGCAATGCGGCTGATCAGGTTCGAATTCAAACTACGCTTGGCTTTGAGCCAAGCGAGCGTTTTTTATTCCTGGTTGACACCTTCGCCACCATTTCCTTGCGCAATGAAGATATTGGCGGAGCCGATTTTGACATCGTCAAAATTCAACCCTCCGCCCTCTGGCGAATTTCCAATCGATGGGGCCTGCAAGTTGGCGTTACGGAAGAAATCACAGGACGCAATATAACACTCGGGCGAACGTTTTTTGTCGGACTATGGTCGAGCTTTTAGATGTTCGACGACATTATAAATATCAAATCACCGGAACACAAAACATCAAACGTTCCCGCGCCAGATAAAGATCTGCAGTACTTCAACCAGCTTCGCACCTATGCAAAAACTGGAAAAATTCCGTGGCGCAAGGTGTCATCCTGGAAGCGTGAAGACTTATGCAATAGCGACCATCTTACACCCCATGATGTTGGCCAGCGAAACGGCATTCCCTTTCCACTGCGTGTGCATCGCTTCGTATCAAATGAGGAATTTCAAGACTGTCTAAGACAACGATTTATGCCTGACATTGCAGCCGCCTCCATTGGGCGCCTCAAGACAACTATGCCGGAATCCTCTGCCGCCTCTTCGTTGTCGTTGACGCAAATAATACTGACGATAGGCATGCTCATCCTCTTCGTCTGGTCGATTATAAACTTCCCCTTGACCACAATCATCGCATTAAATGCTGGCGTGACGGCTTATTTTTTACTCGCGATTGGATATCGCATTGTCTTACTTTTTGTGGGCGCAAAAAAACTGAAACCCAGCCGAGAAGAGGTTTCACTCACACAAGAAGAACTCCCGATCATTACGATCTTGCTGCCGCTTTATCATGATGCAGCCGCCCTGCCTTCATTGGCCCAGGCAATCGACCGGCTGGATTATCCAAAACAGAAAAAGGATATAAAACTTCTATTAGAAGAAGATGATCATGAAACAATCACTGAAGCCAAGCGCCTTGGGCTCGATAAGCGATATGATCTGATCACCATTCCTGAAGGCGGTCCCCGGACAAAACCGAAAGCCTGTAATTACGGAATGCATCTGGCCCGCGGTGATCTGATCGTCATCTATGATGCTGAGGATCAACCCGAGCATGACCAGCTCTTGAAAGCAGCACGAGAATTTCATAACGCCGACCCAAAGCTCGCATGCGTTCAAGCCCGCCTCAATTATTACAATCACAGTGAAAACTGGTTGACGCGTATGTTTACGCTTGAATATTCGCTGTGGTTCGACTGGCTGTTGCCCGCGTTACAACGGTTAAAAATGCCTATACCGTTAGGCGGAACATCGAACTTTTTCAAAACAGATATCTTACTCCAGATCGGTGGCTGGGATCCTTATAATGTAACGGAAGACGCGGACCTTGGTTTGCGCATTTCAAAATTCGGCTATCGTGTTGAGATACTCGACTCTACTACATTTGAGGAAGCTAATTGTCGAACCGGCAATTGGATTCGTCAGCGCTCTCGCTGGATGAAAGGCTATATGCAGACCTGGCTGGTCCACATGCGTCGGCCTGATAAAATCATCGCCACAACCGGCTGGGCGGGGCTTCTCTCGGTTCAGCTCTTTATCGCTGGAAATGTGATTAGCGCCCTGATCAATCCAATTTTGTGGATCGTATTTATCATTTGGTTGTTCACAGCCTCTCCAACAATTTCTTCTTTTTTCCCGGAACCTCTTTTATCCCTCAATCTTTTCGCGCTTACCTTCGGAAACATGTTCTTCATCGGGCTTGCAATTATTGCCCCCATGAAAAGGCGATGGTTTCATCTGTCTTTGGTCGGTATCACCGCTCCGGCATATTGGCTGCTCACCTCGATCGCCGCCTATAAAGCGCTTTGGCAAATCATCTTTCAGCCGCATTATTGGGAAAAGACAGACCATGTGATTAGCGAAATGGCCATTGCCAGAAGAGAAGACGCCCTTCGCTCCGCAAAATAGATTTGCGCAATCCGCTACTGCGTTTATATGGAGGAACATTGACGCTAGGATTCAAAATGAGCGCACTGGCTGACCACCCTTATCGAAAAATGAATGGACTTGGAAACGAGTTCATCATTCTTGACTTGCGTCTAAGCGAGGCGAAAATTTCTGAGGATGCTGCAAAATTTATCGCCGCCCCCAGAACCGGCCCTGGTTGCGATCAAGTGATAACGATCGAAAACCGTAAAGGGATCGACGGCGCATTCATGGGGGTTTGGAACGCGGACGGATCAGAGGTAAGCGCTTGCGGCAATGCCGCGCGATGCGTCGGTTGGATTTTGCTGGAAGAAGAAACCGCCGAGGATATGTATTTTTCAACCGGCAATGGGAAAATCCATGTGCAGCGTGTTGGCGACGATCGCATCGCCGTTGATATGGGCGAGCCCAAATTTCTTTGGCGCGAAATACCTCTTGCTGAACAGATGGATGATACCCGTTTCGTTGACGTTAAGCTCGGCCCGATTGACGATCCTGTTTTGTGGGGCCCATCGGCAGTGAATGTCGGAAACCCCCACTGCATATTTTTTGTCGATGACGTCGAAGCCCAGGCCCTTGATCGCTTTGGTCCCATGATTGAGCACCATCCGCTGTTCCCTGAGCGCACCAATGTCTCGGTTGCGCAAGTGCTTAGCAAGCATGCGATCAGGCTACGTGTATGGGAGCGCGGCGTGGGAATAACCAAGGCTTGCGGCACCGCCGCTTGTGCTGCACTGGTCTCGGCGCATCGCCGTCGACTGACCGCACGCAAGGCGGTTGTCACGCTTGATGGCGGCGATCTGGCCATTGAATGGCGCGATGATAATCATATCATCATGACCGGTCCATTCGAATTTGAGAGTGAAGGCACCCTACCGGCGAACATGCCCTAAATGCTCGCAACGAGGCAGCACTGATAAATTTGAGCTCTGGGTCACATGACGGTCTTGAATGTCAAACCAGGCTTTCAAAAAGCTCTTTACGTTTTGCCATTAAGTCTTTGGCGTCATAGTGTTTTAGAATACGTGCACGCGCCGCGGCGCCATATGCGTGGCGTTTATCCTTATCATCCAGCAATGCGCATATACTATCTGAAATATTCTCGGCGTCTTTCATATCAACCAGGGCGCCATGCACGCCATCATCAATAAGCTCACGCACGGGGGCGTTATCTGACGCTACAATCGCGCATTCAGCGCTCATCGCCTCCATCATCGACCAGGACAAAACAAACGGTATGGTGAGGTAAACATGAACACTCGATGCTTGCAGCACATCAAGATACTGAGACCGCCGCAGCAAACCAGTGAAATGTATGCGGTCGAGGTCTAGATCAACCTCTTTCAGCATCCGCTTCTTCCAACTGTCGCCATCGACGAGCTTCTTGCCATAAGCGACCCTGTCTTCACCGACGATCACAACATGCGCTTTTGGTCTGCGCTTCAATGTGATCTGCAGAGACTTCATGAATTCAGGAAACCCGCGATATGGCTCCATCCCGCGCGCCACATAGGTTATAATTTCATCGGCATGGGTTAAATCAAGATTATCCAGTTTCAGCTTTTTAGCGCGATCCACACAATTGGTCCCGGTATCAACGCCGTCGTGAATGACGTGTACTTTTCCTCTGAAACATTCTGGTAATTGCGCATGTTGGAATTTGGTCGGCGCAATGCCCGCATCACAGCTCACTAGGTCACCCAAAATGGCGGCATTGCGCATTCGCGCGCGCAGCTGTTCGTCCATCAACCGGTTTTCAACGCCAAAATAAACTGTGTCAGGAGAGTCAGGCCAATAATACCATTCAAAATATCCCACATATTTTGCGCGCGGCCATATGTCTTTTGCAAACAAACCCGGCCCCCATCCAGAATGGGCAACCACAATATCAGGATCAAGGCCGGCTGGCTTGAGTTTTATAGCGCTTCTCGCAACAGCCTGACCGTTTAAAATGCCACTTTCAAAATTAGCGGCGTAAGGGTGGGTTTTATCACTTACCGAACGGTGAGGCTCATAATTGAAGACACGCATGCCCGACATAGAAGAGTTTTTTCGCTTCGTTCCAAACCAGACATCCCAGCCCTGGGAGGCGAGGTATTGACCTAGGAAACCAAACTGCGCCGGGAAATTATTGTGCAGAAAGAGAATTTGCATACGTATCAATGTTCTCTCATAGACCGAGCTAACGCATCCGTCAGAGGACGCAGTAGATAACTTATTGCCGGTTGCCTTCCAGTGCGAATGAAGGTCTCCGCCGGCATGCCAGGCACCAACAACGCACCGCGCAATACATCCTTCAACTCACTGGCCTCAGGCAAATCAATTAATACTAGATAATACGGCGCGCCGGTGATCTGGTCCACCAAACTATCCGCGGAAACCGATCGCACAATCCCTTCCGCCTGCGGCGTCATACGGGCGCTGAAGGACGAAAAGCGAACAATAGCGCTCTGACCGGCGCGCACTTTATCTATGTCGCGCGGCGAAACACGCGCCATTATTTCCAGCTTATCGCCATCTGGCACGATTTCCATCATGGCCGCACCAGGTGCAACGACACCGCCGATAGTGTGAATGCTGAGGCCAATAACACGCCCTGCCTGGGGGGCCCTTATTTCTGAGTGTCTCAAAGCATGAGCTGCCGTTACGCGCGTTTCTTGAAATTCGGCGATAGAGACTTCTACATCTCGCAATTCAGCAATCGCTTCCTCACGTGCGGTTCCTTTAAGGCGCTCTATTTCAAGTTGCGCTTCGGCAATGATACTGTCCGCCTCGGCCAGCGCTGCAGTCAGTGAACCCCCTTCCCCAGTAAGGCGTTCACTTTCCCGCTCAAGCGCCCGCAATCTCGTCAATGGGGCAAACCCTTTTTCATAAAGTGATCGCACGCTCTTCAGTTCATCTTTGATCAGAACCGATTGCGCAGCAATTGATCTGCGTTGCGCGCTCAGGCCGCCCATACGCTTTTCTTGCTGTATGACACGTTCTCCGAGTAGCGAAATCTGTTTATCCAACGTCGCCAGGCGCGCCGTAAATAGCTCTTTCTGCCCCTCGAAAATAGCGGCGAACGATGGCATTTCCAGAATTTCGGGAATGCCAGATGGTTTAGAAAGTTCATCTTTTCCATCGCGCACCGTCAGCAAGCGGGCCCGGCGCGCATAGAGCTCAGCCAATTGACTTTCAACGCGGGTGAGGTTGGCCCTTGTTATTGTACTGTCAAAGCGAACGAGCACCTGTCCCTGCCCTACAAGCTGATCTTCTCGAACTAGAATTTCACTAACTACACCGCCATCAAGATGCTGCACTGTTTTCCGATTGCTTTCGACCATCACTTGCCCCGAAGCAATCACGGCCCCGTTAATCGGCGCAACAACCGACCACAACAAGAGCCCGCCAAAGACGGCGATAATTACCCCAAGGCCAAACCGGATAAATGTTGAGGTCGGCGGAGGTGAAGGCATCGCATCACCCTGCATTACCTGTGCCCCCTTGGCGTTGTTTCGCGTTAGCATCAAATGAAGCGACCAGACCTGGTGCAATCTTCTTCAACACTTCGTCGCGCGGGCCAAAGGCGCGCGTTTCTCCATCAGATAACATGAGCAATTTGTCTACATAGGCGATTGTGCTTGGGCGATGGGCCACAATGATCGTAGTTGCCCCCCGCGCTTTTAATCTCTGAACGGCTTTGGCGAGCGCCGCATCGCCTTCCGCATCAAGATTGGCGTTTGGTTCGTCAAGTACCACAAAGATTGGATCGCCATAAAGCGCACGAGCAAGCCCGAGGCGTTGCTTTTGCCCCGCCGACAAACGCCGACCATGATCGCCAATATCGGTGTCATATCCGTCAGAGAGACTGAGAATCATTTGATGGGCGCCAGCCGCTTCCGCAGCGGCAATAATTTTTTCTGGGTCCGCATCGTCCTTAAACCGGGCGATATTTTGCGCTGCCGAGCCCGCAAATAACTCTACTTCCTGAGGGAGATAGCCAATATACGGACCGAGAGCATCACGATCCCAATGGTCGATATTTGCGCCGTCTAGTCTAATTTCTCCAGCAACAACACGCTCAACACCAACAAGCGCGCGCACAAGCGTCGACTTGCCGGCAGCGCTCGGGCCAATCACGCCCAACGCTTCTCCCGGCGCAAGCTTGAATGACACGTTTTTGACAATCGGTTTTTTTGACGACGGAGGCTGCACATAGAGCCGGTCAAGCTCAACTTCACCCACTGGCGCCGGTAAGGCTGTTCGCTCAATACGCTCTGTACCCGCTTCAACAAATTCGTTGAGACGTTTATAGGCAAGCCAAGACATAGCAAAATTGCGCCATTGTGACGTCACCATTTCGATCGGCGCCAGGGCACGCCCAGTAATGATCGATGCTGCGATCATCACACCCGGTGTGACCTCCTGATAGATCGCTAGATATGCTCCAGTGCCGAGGATTGCAGATTGCAAAAACAGGCGAACGGCTTTTGACGTCGCCGTCACGCCACCAATCTTATCGCCAGCAGATACGGCGTAATCCGAAGCGATGCCGCTTTTTTGCAACCAACGCCCTTTCAAACCGGCCCGCATACCCATCGCATCTGCGGCGCTTGCATTGCGAAGCGCCGCAGATGCCATTGTATCTGCTTCTACTGAAAACTGTTGAGCGGATACATTCGACTTACGCGACCACCGCTCATTGATCATCGCTAATACCAGCAAGATGATGAGCCCAGCCGTCGCCACAAGGCCAAGCACCCAATGCATCAAATACACCATCAGAAGAAACAATGGCGTCATGGGAGCATCAAAAAATGCGGTCAGCGCTGGGCTCGCAATAAACTGACGAATCTGACGTAAATCACGCAATGGACGTTCCAGAAGCGGCGCTCCGGAATGGGCGGCATCCATGGCGTAATCGAATGTGACGCCTTTAAGCTTGTTCTCAAATTCAACGCCGGCGCGAGACAGTAAGCCGCCTCGCGCAAAATCAAGCGCCCCCATGGCCGCAAACATCACGAAGGTCAAAATCGTCAACACAACGAGCGTTTCAACACTGCTGCTCGATAGAACGCGATCATAAATCTGCAGCATGTAAATCGGCCCGGTCAGCATCAACAGATTAACAAACAAGCTGAAAAACCCGGCTTGCAATAAAATGCGCCGGGTCGCCTCTCGGGCCGCGATCATCGCGGCGGAAACAGTTTGAGCTTTGTTAATCATATTCCTTCTTCAACCGCTTCGATGCGACTCCCCCATGAGAAAGCAATTTTCAGGCCTAAGGCGAAATTATCGTCCGAATTCCCTCCCGGAACCCCTTACTTATGACGCCCAACATTATAACAGCCCAATATTGTTGGTAAATCGTAAGAATGACGCCGCCTTATTTCCTGTTCGTATTATTGCAGGGCTTTCGAATGAGGCGACCCTTACCAGGTGAGATATCACCCATTCTTCCTGAATGATATCTTGCTGATTCAATAACTCTATTTGTTTCAATAACTTATTATAAGTCCATACTGAGCAAATGGTTATTTTACTCTTAGAAAGTCGTATAATTTCTGAATAAAAAGGAGGAAAAAAGCCAATTAGCAAGGCTTCCTCTAGAGCATACTTCGCTATTCGCCCTTTATGATGATGACCAGCGCCAGCTTTTATCCGCTCTTACCTTAGCGCTTTTGTCTGAATATCCCGCTTTCAGGGTCGCGCTCATAATCAATAATCTTTGCACCAGCACGCGTTGTTTTATCTCTGAGCGCTTCTTTTAATTCACGGGCATGGCGATCTACATAGCGAAAAAGCGCAACGGCGCCCGCAGCAGCCGCAACCGTGACAGCTATTGTGGCAACACCACCCATAGTCATTCCTCCTAAATGGTCTGGCTTCCCAAATGGTCCAGCCTCAAAAGGTCTGATCCCAAATTAGTTTAAGCCTAAAGACCGTAACGCGACCACAGCGCTCGATGCTCAGCCGCATCCAACAACGCATCAACATCGAACATCGTCGACGACGATTTACCAATCATCATATCACTCGAAGTAAACAGCTTTTTTAAGAATGATCCACTATCCGGCGACATGCGTTTGATCTTAACATCTTTTCCGTATCGCGCACGTAGAAAATCGCCGAGTTGAGCGGTTCCATCGATAAGCCCCTTCTCACGGGCTTTTGGGGCCGTCCAGAACGCACCAGAGAATACCTCAGGGTCATCACCAACCTTTTCAGGGCGTCGCGACTTCACCAAGTCAATGAATTGGATGTGCAAATCTTCCAGGATGGCGCGCAATCTTGCGACCTCTTCTGGGTCTTCCGGCCCAAAGGGATCAAGCATCGCCTTATTGTCACCCGCCGTATATAGGCGTCGTTCAATGCCCAATCGCTTGATGGCCTCTTGAAACCCGAAACCGCCCGAAACAACACCGATTGAACCGACAATTGAGCTCTCATCGGCGTATATTTCATCTGCCGCAATAGCTAAAATATACCCCCCGGAAGCGCCAACATCTTCTATGAAGGCCAGTACCGGGATGTTCTTTTCACTCGCCAGACGCCTGATGGCATTAAATATCAGCCGAGATTGAACCGGTGATCCGCCAGGTGAATTGATCGCCAGAGCCACAGCATCAAGACCTGATGGCTTAAACGCATCTTCGAGGGTTTTTTCGAGTTTTTGCAGCGACAGGCCTTTGCGGCCAGGACTGGCGCCACCGATGGCGCCTATAAGTTCGATAACGGTGACTAGAGGGCGCGCTTTACCGGTAAAGGGTAGGGCCCGCCAGATTCGCTGAAAAGCGTTTGGAGCATTTGACATCTTCGTGAGGTAAGCGTGATTTCACTCGTCTTCAATCGAATTTCTCAAAAAAATCAGTTATTTGTATAGCACCGGGTGTGCTATCAGTCGCGGGGGCCGAAGCTTGACCGAGACGCGCCTAGTCCCCAATCTGAAAGAGGATCTGGACGATCCGGCCCACACTCAACGAGGTATCAAGTGTCAATTGGTCTGGCCGCAAATGCTGATCGCAACGTCGCCTTAGAGAGCCCTCCAGAATTTCTGGACGCGGTAACGGCTTTGCGCGCGCTCGCCTCCGATGATCTTGAAGCGGTCAATGCGCAGATCATCACGCAGATGCAATCTCCGGTAGGACTAATTCCTGACCTGGCAGGGCATTTAATCAATGCCGGTGGAAAACGCATCCGCCCAGTTTTGACGCTCATTACGGCGCGTATGTTTCATTATGATGGTGATAATCACATCAAACTCGCTGCCGCAGTCGAACTCATTCACGGCGCTACTTTATTGCATGACGATGTTGTGGATGATTCAGCGCTGCGACGGGGCTCAGAGACGGCCAATGTCATCTGGGGCAACAAGGAAAGCGTCCTAGTTGGCGATTTTTTATTCTCGCGCGCCTTCGAATTAATGGTCGCTGCAGAAGACTTGCGCGTTTTGCAGGTTCTGTCCCGCGCCTCAGGCATCATCGCTCAAGGTGAAGTCTTACAGTTAGCAACGCAGAAAAATATTAAAACGACTTTTGAGCAATATCTTGATGTCGTTGATGCCAAGACAGCCGCACTCTTCGCTGCCGCTGCGCAATCCGGCGCCCTGATTGCCAACTGCAAAACTGAACAGCAAGAAGCGATGCGCAGCTATGGGCGCAATCTTGGGATCGCCTATCAATTAATTGATGATGCGCTTGATTACGCAGGATTTGAAGAAAATCTTGGCAAAACAGTTGGTGATGATTTCCGTGAGGGCAAAATGACCCTTCCCGTAATCTACGCCATCGCTCGCGCCAGACCGGAAGAAAAAGATTTTTGGCGGCGGGTAATTGCTGATGGGCGCCAAAACGAGGACGATTTTGCACATGCCCTACAATTGATGGAACGTGACAACGCCATTGCCGATACGGTTGCTTGCGCCCGTCAATTCGCCGCGACAGCCTTAAATGATCTTGCTAAAGCGCCCTCCAATGACTATTCGGCGGCGCTCTCTGATCTTGTGGAAACTTCAGTTTCGCGCGCCTCTTAGAGATTTTTTACCGGAAGCAGGCCTTGCAACAATCAAACAGCTTCAGTGCTATTTCGCAGCAGGCAGCTCATAATCAAGAGACTCGAGCTTAGGCGCCGCTGCCTCGGACCCACCATCAAGAAAACCTTTTTTGCTCGCTGCGCGGTATAGTCCAGAAGCAACCAAGGCAAACACTGCGCACAACAAAGCTGGTGCAAGCCATTGGGTTGTCGGCGGCAACGCCAACATTAGTATCGCTGCCGCTGATGAAAAGGCCGTGAGCGCCATATAAATCAACGCAACCTTTAAATGCGACGCTCCAAATCTCAATAGAAGATGATAATTGTGCTCACGATGCGCTGACATTATATTCTTTTTACGGATTGCCCTATGCAATAACGTCCAGGAAACATCGAAAATAAAAGGGAGGAAAATAACTGGCATCACAAGGGCGCTCACGCGCCCACCCGTCTCATTCGCAGCGTAAATCCCTAAGCAGGCAATCGCAAAACTGACCGACTGACTGCCATTGTCACCCATAAAGAGTTTCCCGCGCGCCAGGTTGGCCGGCAAAAACCCAAAGCATGCGAGCGCCATTAAAATTGCCGCGGCGGCGGCAAAGGGCACACCGGAAAATGCAGCAATAATAGCAAATGCTGAAAGTCCGACACTGGCGGCGCCAGCAGCGACGCCATTTGCCCCATCCATAAAATTAAACGCATTCATAAAGCCGACAATCCAGAGCACAGTCACCACTGCTCCAGCCGCCCCCAATGCGATCTCCCCGAAGAAGGGAACCGGGGCAAAGGCGAGCGCGCCAAATAACACCACAAAAATTGCAGCGACCGCCAACTGTCCGAAAAATTTAATAAATGCCGGGACAGACCACTTGTCATCGACAAAACCAACACCCATCGCCAAGAGAGTGAGCCCCCCAATGAGCGCAGAATAACGGGCTATTTCTGCAACGCCTGAAAAAACCGCAAGGATAATCAACCCGACCAGCCACCCACCGCATATAGCTAATCCACCTGCTCGCGAGGTAACATTTTCATGGCTGGACCGGTGATTTGGTTTATCGGGTAAAATTTCTGACCGACTCAAAATCCGGCTTGCAGACATGGCGACAACATAAGTCACCCAGCCCGCAACAACGAGTATCAATGGCGCATCCAGAGAATTAAACATCGGTCAATCACCCCCACGAGTGTAAAGTCTAGCGTATAGACAACGGAGACGCCAAGGCCCACCAGCCTTTATTCCGAGCGTAGTTTTGTGTACGCTTTGCCGCGTCAAGAGTTGAAAAGAGCGCAAAGCAGGTGGCGCCACTTCCCGACATACGCGCGGCAATCGCCCCGGACTGTTGCCCAAGGAAGGCTAAGGTCGCGCCAATTTCCGGCGCAATGACGCGGGCCATTGGCTCAAGGTCATTACGCGTATCGCGCATTAACGCAGCGACAGCATCATAGTCATCGCCGCAAAGCGCTTCGAGCAATGGGGGCGACGGCGACGGAGTGGCCGCATCAAACGCGCGGAATACTGGACCGGTAGGCATATCCACATGCGGGTTGACGATACATGCCCATAATGGCGGCAGGGTCGGCCCCGGAGATGTTTCCTCGCCAGCACCGGTAACATTGACGGGAGCGCCCTTAAGGCAGGCAGGCACATCAGCGCCGAGTTTGAACGCCAGGCGCGACAACGCAGCATCGGTAATTTCAACATTCCATAGCTTAATCAGTGCGCGTATCGCGGCAGCCGCATCTGCGGATCCGCCGCCTATGCCAGCTGCAATGGGCAGGTTTTTCTCCAGGAGAATTTCTGCACCACGCGCGATCGAAAACTCTTTCTGTAAAAGAGCCGCCGCCTGCCAGATCAAATTTTTCTCTGGCGGCAGATCGTTAAGCCCGCCCGCAAACGCCCCCCCCACACTCAGTGACAATACATCCGAAGGCGTCACTGATATATTGTCGCCATTGCAAGTAAAAACGAACAGGCTTGCCAGGTCATGTAATCCATCATCGCGCAAACCGCCCACATGAAGATAAAGATTGATCTTTGCCGGAGCGATTTCCGTGATCATATATCAGCATCCGGCAATCCAGCGTCGAGTTTAGCGTTGATTGCATCAACCCGCGCAATAGGAGGTTCCAATTCGAGTGCCCGGCGCCATTGATAACGCGCCTCAATTTTTCGGCCAAGCCGCCAGTAAACATCTCCAAGATGATCCGTAACCGTTGGATCACTAGGCTCCAGCGACGCAGCTTGTTCAAGGTGCCCAACCGCTTCTTCATAGTCACCGCGCTGATAATGCGCCCAACCCAGACTATCAATGATGGCCCCAGAGCCAGGTTCCAGGGAAACAGCTTTTTCGATAAGTCCAAAAGCTTCATCAAGATTGACGCCGCGCTCCGCCCAGGAATAGCCAAGATAATTCAGCACCGTTGCTTCTTCAGGCGCTATCTCCACAGCGCGTTTCAAATCCTTTTCCGCGCGAGGCCACTGGTCTAGTTCAAGTAACGAGGTCGCACGGGCGAGGTAATATCGCCAAGCATCACCATCAACATCTGCATCCAGTCTCCCAATAAGATCATCAAGGGTCTTAACGGCAGCAGAATATTTATTTTGAGACGCCTGCAAGCTTGCCAGTGACAAACGAAGTTCCAGCGCTTCCGGATCACGCCGCGCGGCGCCTCTTAACAATGAAAGTGCTTCTTTGTTTTTATCTAATGAGGCGAGGGACCGCGCAATTTCGATCAACGAGTGCTCATAATAGGGTGACGAGAACTCTACGGTCTCTAGTATCGTGATGGCCTCTTCATGGTCTCCATAGATATTTAAAATGGAGCCCGCAAAACGTCTGGCATCATCGAGTGACGGATTAAGATAAAGAGAAAGCCGGGTCAGTAGAAGCGGCAGATTATAGTTCACCTCCCCCACATTAAACCCGGCGCGCAACGCTGCGGCGCGTTGGTTACTGGTCTGCTGAAGAATGGCCCCAGCGAGCGTATATAATGCGATCGATACACCTTCCGCCGCACTCACATCAGCATATGCTTGGCTCACCTCGCCAGAATCAATTCGAGCCAACGCCTGGCGAGCGAGCCTTCGTTCGGGACCTGTATCCTGTGCAAGCAATTCATAATATTCCCGAGCTGCATCACTATCGGCGCTGCGCTCCAGAAAAGCGCCAAAGGCAATTCGCCCAATGCCGCCGCCAAATGTCATAACGGACAATTGATGCGCCGCTAATGCATCCTCTGGACGTCCGGCCTTATCCGCCATCAGCGCTAAATGTAACGGGTTAAACCCTTTAAACTCACTGACCGAGGGGACGGTCAGCATATCAAGACCCGTGTTAGGGCCCTCAATTGCTGTTGCCGCCCAAGCATCAATAATTTTTACTGTTGCTGCAAAATAACTAGCTTCAACACCGCTCGCCAGAATATCACGCGCAGATTGATAGCGTCCATTTTTGATTTCGCGTGCCGCAAGCACCACCTTTGCAAGGCCATCATCACTATCCGGTTCGTTCGTCAGTTTTTCTGCAAGCGGCATTGCTTGTATAATATTTCCCGACGCAAGCTGAAAGAAGAAAGCATCGCGAAGCACTCTTTGAGACCTTGGCGTATCCACTTGCGCGCCGGAAAACGCGGCCGCAGCCGCACTCACATTATTGGTACGCGCCGCAAGCCGCCCCGAAAGATAGTCGCCAACTACTGATTCTTCGCGCTGTGGCGTTACACACCCGGCAACAAGAAGCGCAAAAGCGATGAAGAAAAATCTTGAACTATTGCTGCGCACTATCAATGCTCCTTACATATTCGGGTAGTTGGGACCGCCCCCACCCTCAGGCGTCACCCAAATAATATTCTGCGACGGGTCTTTGATATCGCAAGTTTTACAATGAACACAGTTCTGAGCATTTATCTGAAATCTCGGGTCTGCGCCGCCATCCTCCGTTACAATCTCATAGACCCCCGCTGGACAATAACGCTGAGCGGGCTCTGCATATTTGGGAAGATTAACCTCGATCGGGATTGATGGATCGTTAAGCTTGAGATGCGCCGGCTGGTCTTCCTCATGATTTGTTGCAGAAAAAGCGACATTTGTGAGGCGGTCGAATGTGAGAATCCCGTCTGGGCGGGCATAGTCTATCGGTTTGTAGTTCGCTGCCAGCCCCGTGGAGGCCGCATCAGTTTTATTGTGATGGAGGGTTCCAAAGAGTGAAAAACCCGGAATGATCGAATTTGTCCACAGATCAAACCCGGAAAGCGCAATCCCGCCGAGCAGTGTTCCAAACTTGGTCCA
The DNA here is from genome assembly GCA_013151435.1 of Alphaproteobacteria bacterium. Lineage (GTDB taxonomy): Bacteria > Pseudomonadota > Alphaproteobacteria > Caulobacterales > Parvularculaceae > Hyphococcus. The sequence goes on along the minus strand of JAADIH010000175.1, from coordinate 2,242 downwards.
GAGCGGCTTGGCATTACGCGCCTTTTTCAACTCGGCTTTGACCTCAGAAATATCATAGGCATCCTGATAAGCGACCAACTCATCTCCTTGTCGGCCCTCTTCCATTGCATCAAAGGCTGCTTCAGCGGCCATGATGCCGGTGAGCATGGCATTATGATTGCCCTTAATGCGTGGCACATTCACAAACCCCGCCGAACAACCAATTAAGGCGCCGCCCGGAAAACTTAACTTCGGCACAGACTGGTAGCCGCCCTCTGTTATTGCACGTGCGCCATAGGCGATGCGTTTTCCACCCTCGAGCAGTGCGGACATTTCTGGATGCGTTTTAAATTTCTGGAATTCTTCGTATGGAGAAAGATAGGGATTTTTGTAATTCAAGTGCACAACAAAACCCAAGGCAATGGTGTTGTCATTATAATGGTAACAGAACGATCCACCGCCCGTATCATTTTTCAATGGCCAGCCAAACGTATGCTGAACATGACCAGGCCGAGATTTCTCAGGCGAAATTTCCCACAGCTCCTTCAGACCAATCCCAAATTTCTGCGGATCACAGTTAGCCTCTAGATCAAATTTTTCGATCAGCTGTTTTGCCAGAGAGCCCCGAACCCCCTCAGCAATGAATACATATTTTCCTATGAGTTCCATCCCCGGCTCGTAGCTATCCTTGTGATGACCATCCTTGCCGATGCCAACCTCCCCAACCACAACACCGCGCACTGAGCCATCCGCATGATAGAGTAATTGTGATGCCGCCATGCCAGGATAAATTTCAATGCCCATGCCTTCGGCTTGTTCCGCAAGCCAGCGACAGACATTGCCCATGGAAACAATATGGCATCCGTGGTTTTTAACCGTCGGCGGCATCGCCCACACCGGCAGCGGCAGCGACCCAGACGGCCCCAGCAGTTTGAAACTCTCTGATGTGACGGGCGTGTTGATGGGCGCGTCCATATTGCGCCAATCAGGCAGCAACCGGTCGAGGCCCGCGAGATCTAGCACCGCGCCGGAGAGAATATGCGCCCCAACCTCAGAGCCCTTCTCCACCACAACCACCTGCAGGTCTTTGCCATGCTCATCACTGAGTTGCTTTAGTCTGATCGCCGCTGAAAGCCCCGCTGGGCCTGCACCGACAATGACAATGTCGATTTCCATGGATTCCCGTTCAGGGGCTTCATTTGCCATATGGCGTCTCTTTCTTTCGGACTGCGGCGTCGCATGGCCAGTTTTGGCAAATATTGCAATAAAAAGCCATGATGCCTGGCATCAACAATAATGGATATAAATTAGGGGCGGTCACCCATGATGATGCTAATCAGCTTTTTTTGCGCCAGCGCCGTCGCAGCCCTGTTATTTGCAGAGTATCGTGACAATACGCATCTCAAATGGCTAGCAAAACCTGCCGCGTCTGCATGCTTCATCGCCGTTGCCGTTCTGTCTGGCGCCTTGGGCAGCAGTTTCGGTCAGCTCGTTCTCGCCGGCTTGGTTTTTTGCTTTGCGGGAGATGTTTTTCTCATCTCCAGAGCACCCCGTGCATTTCTTATTGGTATGGGCGCATTCGCCTTAGGACATCTCGCCTATATCGGCGCTTTTACAGCCATCGGGACCCCACTTACCTCGATGACCACGATCCCCGTCATTCTCATGGGATTGATGGTTTTTCTGAGCCTCCGATGGCTGTGGCCGAATCTTGGGGGTTTTCGTTATCCCGTCACCATCTACAGCTTGATTATCGGCGTCATGGTCATTGCCAGTATTCAGACCGGAGCCCCTAGCAGCGCCTCACCCTACTGGCCGGTCGCCCTCGGCGCGGTTGGTTTCGCGATTTCCGATATTGCTGTCGCTCGTGATCAGTTTGTACGCCGGGAATTTTTCAACAGGCTATGGGGTTTGCCGCTTTATTATGCTGCACAAATGCTATTGGCGGCTTCTGTTGCCCGGTAAGATTCTGATAGACTGTCTCCCATAATGGAACTTGCTGACACACAAGCTGTAGAGGCGCTTTTGCGGTGGTACGCCGAAATGGGCATTGAGGAGGCAGTCACCTCCGAGCCCATGGGGCTTTATGCTTGGAAGAGCACGGCTGCGCCTCAGGTCAGCGCCGATACGTCGCCAAGGGCGCGCGCCAAGCCCACGCCTGCAAAAACCCAAATTTTTCGATCAGAGTCTACTCCCCCCTCTGCTGATGAAGCGATCGCATCGGCGACAAAGATCGCCGCTGCCTGCACCAGTTTTGAAGAAC
>JAADIH010000263.1 GCA_013151435.1 Alphaproteobacteria bacterium | reverse complement strand
AAACGCGCATCAGCGAAAAGCAACCGTCAGGTTTCGCATGTCAGTTGAGGATTTTGTACGCATGCGTTTTGCGTCACGCGATATGGAGATGACTTGCCAGGCCATTATTCTGGAGGCGCTGGATTGCTATCTTGACGCCAATGACGTTGTGCCGGTGACGAAAGAAGAGTGCAAGAACGAGCTAGATCGCCTGGCGCAGGCGAGCGCTAGAAAACGGTCAGCCAGCAAAGTATTATCTGTGGCAGAATAGCGCCTGTTGCAAAAGTTGTATGAAGCCTTGCGCCAGACGTCGCCCCGCGTGAGCCTATGGCACTTGACGAAACCCCGATGGCGCAGCCACGTGTTATGTAACCATGAGATTGCCTCTGATGGAAGGGCGATCTGGGATGTGTTTGGCGCGCAGGAAATAATTTTCTATGATGAGGAGCGTGATGATCCAGATGGCGACTGGCGCACGGTCACTACTTATCGTTTGGTGCGGAGGTGATTAGAGTTGAAGGTTTACCGCCCCAGTCCGTGTTCTTCATAATAGGATACACTATCCGGAGATAATTCAATCGCATGATTGATATCTTCATTTCCATTAGAATCTCCACCGCGCAAGCGTGCTAGACCCCTTCCATAAAGTGAAGAATATTGTTCGGAGTCTATTGCCAATGCCGCATTAAAGTCGGCAATTGCATTTTCAAGATTTCCTAACCGAAGATAGACATACCCCCGGCTGTCTAATGTATTTGCATCTGTTTTTCTCGTTTTGAGGGCCCTGTTGCAATCCTCTAACGCAAGTTGGATGTCAATGTTATTCATTGCACGAAACCAGCAACGGCTATTTAGGGTGCTGGGGCTATTCTTGGAAAATTCAACTATTTTATTGTGGTCGGCAAGCGCGAGGCTAATACTTCCAGCATCTTCATAAAGATCGGCGCGAACTTGATAATATTGCGGCTCATCGGAAACTTGTCGGATCACTTGGTTCATGACTGCAATACCATCTTCATAGTCGCCGCGTGCTTGCAGCCAGAGCGCGAGCTGGGATTTGATGGTAAGGTCCTCGGGTGATCGCTGACTGCTAGTGCGCGCATCATCGATAGCGCCATCCAAATCACCGGCCTCACTTTTTGCGTAAGCCCTGCTAAATAATGCAGGTAAGAAATCTGGGTTTATTTTTACGGCGTGGTCATATTTTTTAATGGCAGATTCTAGATCACCGTTTGTATAGAAGATTAATCCTTGCCCAAAGATCGCCGTCCAGTTGTCCTCGTCCAGGCTGTTGGCGAGCCTAAAGTCGGCAGAGGATTTCTCATACTCCTGTTGAAAATAGTATGCCATACCACGACCTGAAAATGCCCATGATTGCGTAGCGTCCAGCGCAATTGCTTCATTGAAGTCAGCTATTGCTTCCTCGTAGTGCTCAGTTTCTAAAAATTCTGTACCACGATTAATAAAATCTTGTGCGGATATAAATGAATTCTGCTCCGGGCCATTTAATTCAGTAGTGCTATATGGGTTTTTTAGGCCAAAGCCAAATTCTGCGATATTATCATATGCAGCAGCCATTTCACTTACAAAAACAGTTGTTTGTGCTGCATCTAATTCCGGAAGAATTGTTCTGAAGGTAGATTGCATTGTCAAAATATTGTCTTCCACTGTGACGCTTCGTTTCAATTCAACCGCTCTCCTAATTGTTTGATCAATATCCGCGCCCTTTAAGATTATGCGAGATCTTTCTTTGGGTAAATTCACAACCGTCACTTTTTTCAAGTAAGAGGGAAAAGAAAGAAGCCATGGGGCTGTTCTTTTGGTCTCACTGTCATCCATATTGGAAGCATCCCAACCTGTGCGGTTGCCAGGAATTTCGAAGTACTCAATATTCTTTTGGCTGTTTTTTTTCATTTCGACTAGGCCCGTTACATTCAGAGTGACGACAGGCGCATCCTCATCAAAAGTGTAGTGCATTTGCTCAGGATAAATTTTCTTATCGACGGAGAGCCACAATGCGGTTTGGGTTTCCTTTAGCTGATCGATGGATAGGTTGTTGAATTGCTGCCGAAGTGCAATGGCGGCATCGCCATGGATAATCATGCGACCATTGATAGGGGTGGCGCTGGTAACCCCATCGCTGGCATCTATATCGAGAAATATAGATGTAATAGGTTCTTCGAGAGGGGGTATTTCGAGCGGTTCAAGTGATGCGCCCTCAGCGCGTATGGCAAGCGCCCATTTGTAAGGTGGGGTGATGATATATTTAAGTTTTCGATCACCTAGTCGTGTACCGTCAAGCCAGTGAATTTTGTCCCCAATTTTGACTTTCACGATCAAATGATCAAAAACGCCGATCACTGGAAGGCGCTGATCTAAGCCATCACCAAAATTGCTACTGACGAGGGCGGGTTCTGCATCAATTCCAAGTTCGCGCAACAGAGCCAGCAATACAACAGTTTTAGCCTTGCAATCGCCAAACCGGCGGGCCCAGGTTTCATCAGCGTTAGCAGGTGTGTATGCGCCTGAATCAATGCCTAGAAACACGTAGCGGATTTTATCCTGAACCAGACGTAGAACTTTTTCTGTACGCTCGGTTGGGTCGCTAGTTAACGCTGCAATTTTTACGGCCTCTTCTCGAAGGCGAGAATTTGGGTCTAATTTTGTACTTGTTGAATATAACGGCGCCATTAAGGATGAAACTTTAGACCAATCAGGGATGTCGCTGATTTCAAGTAAACCGGTCAGATATTCTCGCAAGGGGGCGTTTTCGGGAAAGTTCGTAGGGGGGGTAGCGTTTTTCATCACAAGCCGAAGTTCATGCCCGTCTTTTCTCCGCTTAACTTTGGGTTCGGGTAAATCAGGTGTCACTTGCCAGCGCATTTGGCGGCTCTCTGGCCATATGAAACGTATGCGTAGTTCGCCAACTTCATATGATGTAAGAAGCGGTGAAATGTGACTTGCCGTGTCGCCAAAGATTGGATTGTGAAATTTGTGCGTATAGGCGATGTCGACAATATCTCCGACCTGGAGGCCGGAAGGTTGAAGTGTGGCGGTCAGAACCCCGTCGATAGTCGCCGCCTCTAGGTTTGGTTCGCGCCGTAAAATCGTAAAACGCTGTCCTGCCTCAAGAATGTCGATGGTTTCATCACCACGCAATATGCGTAGATGATGGACGGCAATCTCGCCCGTTTCCGGATGCCATGACATGGCGACGTTCCCTGCGGCGGCCAGGCCCTCGGGACTCTGTACCTTGATAGCTGTACGGACATAACTATCCGTGGAGCTCTCTGTGAAGTTGGTTTGGGTGTCGATCAGTAGTAACTGAAATGGTGCGGCCGCCTTTCCGGGATTAGGATCGGGGATATTATGTTCTTCTATCCACACCGCAGGGCGCGAGAAAGTTAGATCTTCAGCTGCAAGAGAAATGCTGAAAGAAAACATAAAATTTAAGACAGCACTTAATATGAACAGACGCATTGCGATGCCCCCTAGCAACAGACATATTAGCTTCAAATCTCTGCGGAGATAGAATTATTATTTACAAAACTACACTATATGCGCCTTATCAATCGAATTATCTACTATTGGCACATTATTGTGACTCACTCCACCTCGTGCAAAACGCCGATCTCTTCCAGCGCGGCTAGATATTCTTCGACGATGGTTAGCGGAACCGGCGCCAGCGTTGCGGTGAGCCAGTCATGGATGTCGCTGGTGCTGCGTTTTCCATCTACGAGGTTTAATGTCTCATATGTGAAGATGCCGCCTCCGAGCAATCGTCCGTCTACGCTGGTTCCGGTGTGGTTTGGCAGCGCGAGCGCTTGCGCCGCGTCGCCCATTTTATCGTTGAGATAGGAATAGCCAAAGGCGCCCATGGGGCCTTTGACATCCGGGTTGCGCGCATAGATGGCGCCACTCCTGGCGTCAGTGCTTTGCTCTTCACCGCCGGTGAGTTCAGCAAGGCGTCGAACAAATTCATGGGCGGCGGCTTTGTCATCTTCGGAGACGTCCGCAAAATCACTGATGCTGTCGATTTTGGCGTGCTCGCGCAGCCAATGAACATGCCTGATCGCGATTGCATCTGTTGGGTTGGCGATGAGGCGCTCTTCGAGCGTATGCGCACGAGAAAAAGCATTTCGGCGCAGTAACGATAACATGGGCATGGCGTCGCTCTGATCCATATCCGCCAGATATAACCCGGTGGTCAACGCAATGAATGCGGCGCGTTTTAGTTTTGTGGGGTCAATATTAGCGGCGCTATCGTAATTGGTGTGGATGTAGCGATCCGGCCAATCATGAAGATAAATGCCGGGGATGCGCCAGGAGCCCTCATTGAAGATTTGATGATCACTGCCAAGGTCAATTCCTTCCATCAGGGCAAGGAACGATTCCTTACCGCCTTCAGGTGCGGTGAGGGGGAATTCCGTTACGCCGCCAGCCGCATGGATATCGGTTTGCGTATTGACGAAGGCGCCAATCTCATGGGCAAGATCGCTGATAAAACTTGGCAGGCTCTCCGGGCCGCCGGAAATCCGGAAAACGGCTTTTGTGTTTTGATTGCCGCCAACCATATCCAGATGAATATTGGCTTTGATGCGCTTGGCCGCTTTCGGGTCAGCGTTCAGATAAATCAAAGAGCCTTCGATTTCCGCCGGCCATAAAAAACGTAATGTGCGTTTGGGACGCTCGATGCGGCCTTCACCAATCAGTTTTTTGAGTGTGCGGGCGGCTTCTAAAATTGCAACACAGCCAGAAGCGTTGTCATTGGCGCCGGGGCGCGGGTGATCAAGGTGGCAGGTGAAAATGATTTCCTGTTTGCGCAAACTTTTGTCGGCGCCGGGAATAGAGGCGGTGACGGCGGAATATTTGCCGCGCCTGTCGTGATAGGCGTCAACCTTGCCGTGAAAGCGTAATTCTTCACCGGCGGCAAGGCGAGCTTGCAGGCGTCGCGCTTCGCCCAGTGAGATCATAAAAGCAAAGGCTTCAGTTTCCGGAAAGCTCGACAAATGCCCCCAGCGCACCAGGCGATCATCTTCTCTCCACCAGGCGGAGCGTTGGTTCGGCGCGTAAGAAATAATTCCGGCGGCGCCATGTTCGGCGATAGCGAGATCAACCACGGCGCC
>JAADIH010000023.1 GCA_013151435.1 Alphaproteobacteria bacterium | reverse complement strand
ATATACTTACCGCGTATAGTGGGGAGGTTGGTGGGGGTGATTTTTCTACTCACTATTACGACCCTCATCCTGAGGTGCTTTTGCAAAGCAAAAGCCTCGAAGGAGCATCGCAAATTCAGAGCTTACGCCCCATCCTTCGAGGCTCGGCCCCATTTTTTTTGCACGCCTTCGCGTGCGGGAGGCCGAGCACCTCAGGATGAGGTCAGTGGAAATATGCTTGACAAATACGCTATGCATTCAACTTCGCCAATTCGCCCACCAGTTCATTCGCATACTTAGTTATATCTCCGGCGCCTAGACACAGAACATAATCCCCCGGCTCTGCAATCTCGGCAATCATCGCCGGTAAGTCTTTAAAACTCTGCAGCGCGCGCGCATCGCGATGGCCGTGAGCCTTTAGCCCTGCCACCAGCGCGTCGCGATCTGCGCCTTCAATCGGCGCCTCCCCTGCGGTAAACATATCAGTGATAATCGCCATATCTGCTTCATTCATGCAGCCGCAAAATTCATCAAAAAGATCGCGCAGGCGCGTATAGCGATGCGGCTGAACGACTGTGATAATTTTACCGTTCGTAATATTGCGCGCCGCACGCAACACCGCAGCGATCTCTACGGGGTGGTGACCATAATCATCAATGATCGTAACGCCTTTCCATTCACCGACCTTGGTAAAGCGCCGCTTGACGCCAGCAAATTTTGCAAAACCAGATTTGATTTGCGCGTCGCTGGCCCCCAAGCGCTTGGCAATAATGGCCGCAGGAATCGAGTTTAGAACATTGTGTTTGCCGGGCATCGGCAGCGTAATTTTATCGATGCGTCCGACTTGCCTACCGCGTTCACGAAACACCATATCATAATGCGAGGCGCCATCGGCGTAGCTGATATTTTCTGCGCGCACATCAGCTTGTGGATTGGCGCCATAGGTAATCAGCCGCCGATCCGTAACGCGCCCCACAAGCGCCTGCACCTCAGGATGGTCAAGGCAGACAATCCCAAACCCATAGAACGGTGTGTTCTCCACAAACGTATCAAAGGCATCGCGCAAATTATCAAAGCCCGCCCAATGGTCGAGATGTTCTGGATCGATATTGGTGACGACCGCGATGGTCGTAGGCAGACGAATGAAAGTCCCATCGGATTCGTCCGCTTCCACCACCATCCAGTCACCCTGACCAAGGCGTGCATTGGTGCCATAAGCATTAATAACGCCGCCATTGATGACGGTCGGGTCAAGTCCCGCCTCGTCAAGAAGCGCGGCCACCATGGTGGTGGTTGTCGTCTTGCCGTGCGTGCCGGCAATCGAAATCGTCCATTTCAGCCGCATTAATTCCGCAAGCATGTCGGCGCGGCGCACCACAGGGATATGCCGGGCACGCGCGGCGGCAACCTCCGGGTTACCAGCTTTAATCGCGGTTGAGATAATTACCGCTTCAGCGCCTTCCACATGTTCCGGTTTGTGGCCGATAACTATTGGTATGCCCTTATCGCGAAGACGCTGAACATTGGCGCTGTCAGCGACATCAGAACCGCGCACTTCATAGCCAAGATTGTGCATCACTTCGGCGATGCCGCTCATGCCGATGCCGCCGATACCGACAAAGTGCACGACACCCACGCCAAAGGGTAAGCGTATCTTGATTTTTTTAAGATCGATGGCCGAATATTTATCCGTTTGCGTCATACTCTTAACTCACGCCTAACTTATGCCGCCACGCGTTCGTGGCAAATATCTTCTACGAGGTCGGCAAGCGATGCCGCAGCGCCTGATTTGACACTATCCTTAGCCGCCGCCGCCATAGATTGAAGCCGCCCGGGATTGGCCAGTAACGGCTCCATCGTTGCGCTCAGCGCCTTTAAAACTTGTTTCCGGCAAGAGAATGGCAGCATTTGCCTTTGAAAGGACATGCGCATTACCGGTTTGGTGGTCATCCATGGCAATCGCTAAGGGGACCAGGATCGATGGGCGACCAATCGCCGAGAGCTCCGTCACTGTCGAGGCTCCGGCACGCGAAATGATGAGATGTGCATTGGCCATGCGGAGCGGCAGATCTGTAAAAAACGGCGCCACATCACATTCCATACCCGCCTCAGCATATTGCACCCGCACGGCATCGACATCCCCTTCGCGCGCCTGATGGGTAACGTGAAGACGTGCGCGAATTTCAGCTGGCATCGCCGCAATGGCCTTAACCGGAATAGAGGAGAATATACTCGCGCCCTGACTGCCGCCAAAAATCAGGATGTTAATTTTGCCACCATCTTCAATTGCCGGGAACGGCGTGTTGGTTACACTCTCAACAGCATCCCGCACTGGGTTGCCGACCTCAATCGCATTGGCGCCCGTTGGCAATTTTTCAAGCACCGGAAATGCATGGGCGGTAAATATAGCGCCCTTCGCCAGCATACGGTTGGCGCGGCCTAATACGCCATTCTGTTCGTGCACGCCATAAGGGATACCCATCAGAGCCGCAGCCTTCATAGCGGGAAGCGAGGGGTAACCGCCAAAACCAATTGCTGCGACGGGGCGGCATTTTTTAAATTCACGCAGAGCTGTGCATAGCCCTTGTGCGATTGAGACTGCGGCAAGTCCTTTTGCGACGGGCCCACCGATCGATGGCGTCGCCGCTGAGATCACAAACTGCTCATCGGCTGGAAAATTTTCTGCGTAACGCTTCCCGCGTGCATCTGTGACCAGTAATACCCGCCTGCCCCGGCGCTTTAATTCTTGTGCGAGCGCTTCAGCGGGAAACATATGCCCGCCAGTACCGCCCGCCGCCAGCACAATCGGGCGGTCAATTTCTCCGTTCAATGCAGATTGGGTCATGGCATAATGTCCTTGCGTCGCCACACACCATGATGGCGCCGCGTCAACGCGATAATCAGCCCAACGGCCAGCCCTGTTGCAAGCAGTGAAGACCCGCCATAAGATATGAACGGCAAGGTCATGCCTTTTGCGGGCAAGGCGCGCAGCGAAACACCGATATTAATGATTGCCTGAAAACCGATCATCGCCGCAAGACCAGCGACGGCGCATTGCGCAAAGACGCTGCGCAATGAGGAGGCGATGGTCATTGTGCGCGCCACATAAATTGCAAAGAGCGCGATGATCAGTAAGCACAGGACGAAGCCGAACTCTTCACCTGCAACCGCAAAGATAAAATCTGTATGTGCATCAGGGAGCGATCCCTTAACCGGAGGGGCATCCCCGCGCCCAAACATGGCGCCATTGGCAAATGCTTCTAATCCTTTGTCGACCTGATAAGTCTCGCCAGCGGCCGGATTTAAAAAACCGTCTATGCGCGCCGCTACATGAGGGGATAGAAAGTAACCTGCGGTCAACGCACCGGCGCCAACAATTGCGAGCAAAATAATCCAGAGCCAGCTCCAGCCTGCGATAAAAAACATTGCCGCCCAGACACCGGTCACCAGCGCCCATTGTCCAAAATCAGGTTGTAAAAGCAGAAGCAGGGCAAATATTCCATATAGCCCCATGGCAAGAATGCCGCCGGGGAAGGTCTTGTCGCGCGCGCCCTCGGCGAGCATCCACGCCGCCGCAATAATAAACCCTGGCTTTGCAAATTCCGATGGCTGTAGCGACGCCGGGCCAAGATAAAGCCAGCGCTTGGCGCCGTTCACTTCACTGCCAGTCAATAACACGAAAATCATCAACACGATGGCGGCCACAAATACGATCACGCCTAGCCGACGCGCCTGCAATGGCGATAAAAAAGAAACGCCGAAGATTAAGAACAACGCCGGCGCAAGAAAAAGAAATTGACGTAAGGAAAAATGAAACTCATTGGAAATGTGCAGCCGCGCCGCCGCCGATGGGCCCGCCGCCATTAACACAACAGCGCCGATCAAAATGATGATGGCCAACAGCGCCAGACTGGGGCGGTCTACCGACCACCACCAACGCCCTATAATAGAATTATCCGTGCGGGAGATATATTTCACGCAGCTTCTCCATTGGCTTGCAACATCTCACTGGCATATTCGCGAAAGCTATTGCCGCGCTCAATAAAATTTGGGAACTGGTCATAAGACGCGCAAGCTGGCGATAACAGCACCACGGGCGATGTATGATCGCTCGCCGCAGCGTCTTCTTTGGCGCGCATCACAGCGGTTTTGAGGTCACCACATTGAACACAGTCAACGGCTGCCCCCAGCTCCTTTTCAAACTCGCCCGCCGCCTCGCCAATCAGATACACCTTACAGACACTTTCCAGCCTGCTGGCCATAGCGCCGACAAGTGAGGAAACGCCGTCTTTTTTCGGCCGGCCGCCAGCGATCCAGTAAATATGATCGAATGTATTGAGCGCACGCGCCGCCGCATCCGCATTGGTTGCTTTGGAATCATTGACGAAGAGGACTTTTCCGATGCGCGCAACCTCTTCCATGCGGTGGGCGAGGCTTTCAAAGCGCTCGGCCCCGCGAATAAACATTGTCGGCGCAACACCAAACTGCGCGCAAACTGCAAAGGCCGCCGCAGCATTTTGATGGTTATGGGGACCACGAAGCCCATGCGCTCCGGCAAGATCACCGGCCAGCGAGGTTTTGCCATCGAAATTATAGTATAGCTTTCCATCAAGAGCATAGGCCCCGCCGCCAAGCGTACATTGCGATGACACCGGAATCACCTTGCGTCCGCCATTGGCTATTAATTCTGTACACAATTCTTGTGTATGATCATCATCAACACAGATGACCGCTGTGTCCTCAGCTGTTTGATTTAAAAAAATCCGTTTTTTTGCTTTGAAATACCCCGCCAAATCTCCATGGCGATCGATATGATCTGGTGAGAGATTTAGAAAGACCGCAACATTCGCGCGAAGGCTTCGTGTTAGGTCGAGTTGAAATGACGACATCTCCAGAACATAGATGGCGCCCTTTTTAAGTGCTGACAGAGACAGAACCGCCTCACCAATATTGCCGCCAACTTGAACCACTTCACCGGCCTCTTTCAGGATATGGCCTATCAACATCGTTGTGGTCGATTTACCGTTAGAGCCCGTGACCATGACAACCTTCGGCCGTTCAGCCTCGGGCAGCGCATTAATCGCCATGGCGAATAATTGCGTATCACCGATGACAGGAATATTATGGGTCTCGGATTTGCGGACAATGGCATGCGGTTTGGGGTGCGTCAGCGGAATGCCGGGACTAACCACCACCGCCGCCAATTCATCCCATGGCCATTTTTTAGGATGCTCAGATAAATACTCTGTACTGGTGGTTTTTTCTCGTGCTTTAGCGTTTTCATCCCACGTGTAAACGCTCGCCCCCGAAGCCACCAAGGCTTCGCAAGTCGCAAGTCCACTGACGCCAAGACCAAAGACGCCTACTGCCTTTTTTTTGAACCCGGGAATTAAAATCATCGGTGTTCCTATCGTAACTTCAACGTAGCAAGGCCTATCAAGGCTAAAATAACCGCAATGATCCAGAAGCGGATGACAATGGTCGATTCTTTCCAGCCGAGATGCTCAAAATGATGATGAATGGGCGCCATACGAAAGACCCGCTTGCCGGTAAGTTTGAACGAGGCGATCTGGATCATCACGGAAAGGCCTTCAAGAACGAACAACCCGCCGACGATTACAAGAACGATTTCATGTTTGGTTGCAACGGCAATGGAGCCAATGGCCCCGCCAAGCGCGAGCGAGCCCGTATCGCCCATAAATATCGCAGCGGGCGGCGCATTATACCATAAAAAGCCGAGCCCCGCCCCGATGATGGCGCCGCCAATAATCGCCAGCTCACCGACCTCGGGTACATAGGGAACGCCGAGATATTTTGCGTAAATGATATTTCCCACAAGATAGGTTATGAGCGAATAAGCACTCACTGCAATCATTACAGGGACAATTGCCAAGCCATCGAGACCATCGGTTAGATTCACCGTATTTGACGCGCCGACAATCACAAATGAAGCGAAGGGCACAATAAACCAGCCAAGAGGCACGCCGGGCGCATTAAACCATTCCTCAAATAATCTGATCGGGAAAAACGGTACGCCAACCGAAGTTGCTATTCCCACCGGGGCATCCGGCGCCGCCGCCAATGCTGTGACACAGAAATATCCGGCCAACAACGCAACGGCGAATTGGACGGCAAGTTTTAAACCGCCAACAACACCACTGCTGGTCTGCTGGGTCACTTTTAAATAATCATCGATAAAGCCGAGGAGCCCAAAGGAAAGGGTGACGCCCATCACGATCCATACATATACATTATCAAGACGCGCCCATAAAAACACCGCCACAGTCAATGACAATAAGATGAGAACACCGCCCATGGTGGGCGTGCCCGCTTTTTCAATGATGTGGCTTGGCGGACCGTCCTTGCGGATCGGCTGACCGCGCCCTTGTTTCTGGCGCATCCATTTGATCAGTGAGGGTCCCAAAATAAATGAAATCAACAAAGCCGTCATGATGGCGCCGCCAGTGCGAAACGTCAGATAACGAAAGACATTGAACAGTTGAAAATCATCCGCCAGGGGCGTTAAAAAATAATAGAGCATTTAAGACGTGCTTTCTTGTTTTTCTGAGCGTGGTTTCAACGCCCGTGCTACAGCGCTGACCTGCGATGCGTTTGAGCCTTTAACCATCACTACATCACCGGGCGCCACATCATCTTCCACGGGACCAACAAGCCCCACTGCCGAACCGGCATGCAACCCGCGCATCTCTGGGGGTAAGGCCTCCCATAGGTGAAGCATCAAACCGCCCGCTGCGTAAACGCGATCGATCTTTGCAGAAACCAATAATTTGGAAAGCTCTGCGTGAAGCGCCGGAGCGTCCGGACCGAGCTCTAGCATTTCTCCAAGAACGGCAATGCGGCGCCCATTCTCACCCACCGGAGCGGCGCCAAGCAACCCTATGGATGCTGGATTTGCATTGTAACTCTCGTCAATCAAGGTGGCCTCACCGTCCACAAGTTTGATGGTCGAGCGCGCGCCGCGCCCTTCGGCGGGCGTCAAATCGCCCAGCGCTTTTATCGCAGCTGCTAAATTTGCGCCCACGGCATCTGCAGCAGCCAACGCCGCTAACATATTGAGCGCTTGGTGACGACCCGGGATACCAACTGTAATGTCACGCGTCTCACCTTTGATCTTCACAGTGATCCGTGCGCCAGCGCCCGCCGATTCATAGGCAAGCAGTTGAAAATCAGCGCCATCCTTCTCGCCGAAAGTAACGTAACCCGCAGCGCCCGCGGCTTCCGAGCGCTGTTTCAGCAAAGCGAAATGTGGATTATCGATTGGCAGCACCGCAATACCACCCCTAGCAAGGCCAGAAAATATTTCTGCTTTTGCTTCTGCGATCTCTTCAATGGATTTGAAAAATTCAAGATGCGCTGGCGCCACTGTGGTGACAATCGCAACATGTGGGCGCACCAGATCTGTCAACGGGATTATTTCTCCCGCATGGTTCATGCCGATTTCAAATACACCGAAATCCGCCCGCATGGGTAAGCGCGCGAGCGTTAACGGCACACCCCAATGATTGTTAAAGCTTTTATCTGCGGCGTGAACTTTACCAGAGGGTGATAAAATCCCGCGCAAGATTTCTTTGGTGCTGGTTTTCCCCGCGCTTCCTGTCACCGCGATGCGCTTGCCAAAATTGCGCTGGCGTGCCGCCAAGGCTAGATCCCGGAGCCCTTCCAACGTATCGCCGACAACCAACAGCGGCGCCCCTTCGGGGGCATCATCCGGCGCATGAGCAACCAGCGCAACACTCGCGCCCGCTTCAAAAGCATTATCTAAAAACTCATGCCCATCGCGTGCATCGCGAAGCGCCACAAACATTTCACCAGGCTTTAAGCTGCGCGTATCAATCGAAATTCCGTTGGCTTCCCACTCTTCAGCCGTCCAATGTTCCGGATCACCGCCGCGCGCACATAACGCCCCGCCCGTCGCCGCCGCGGCTTCATATGCGGTCCATAGATTGCCGTTGTCTAAACTCTCCTTCATCTCCCAAGCTCCTTCATACGGTTCAGCGCCGCAGCAATCGCTGCTTCTTCATCACTGAATGGTAAAATTTCCATACCCACCTGTTGACCGGTCTCATGACCTTTCCCCGCAATCAACAAAACATCCCCCGCACTCAGCTGTGCCACCCCCGCCGCGATGGCTTGTCCTCTATCCCCAATTTCTGCCGCCTCAGGGCAGCCCTTTAAGATCTGCTGGCGAATCATTGCTGGATCTTCTGTACGAGGATTATCGTCCGTAACGATCACAGCATCCGCATACAACGCTGCCGCCTTCCCCATTAAGGAACGTTTGGCCTTATCCCGGTCACCTCCTGCGCCGATGATCGCGATCACCTGACCTTTCGCATGAGGCCGGACCCCCAGAAGCGCCGTTTCTACAGCATCGGGCGTATGGGCGTAGTCCACATAGATACCAGCGGACCCGGCGTCGAAATTAATCCCGGCCACATGCTGCATGCGCCCCGGAACGCCAGAAAGTTTTTCCAGCAAAGGCAGCACTTTTTCAACTGGCTCTCCCGATGCGATAACAATACCGGCAGCAAGGAGGGCATTCTCGGCTTGAAATCCGCCTATCAACGGCAAACGCAAATCATAAGAAACATCACGCGCCATAATTTTTATATCTAGACCGGATGGCTGCGGCGTCGCGGAAACAAGTTTCAAATCGTCGCCCGTCGAGCCCGTCGTCATTACCCG
>JAADIH010000307.1 GCA_013151435.1 Alphaproteobacteria bacterium | reverse complement strand
CATAATTTACTCTATTTCTTTCCTAGTCGCGTCGCCCCGCGCGCAAAGGCGCGCAGTCTATCAATTGACCGCCTTCGCGGTCGGGCGCGAAAACCGTTGCACACTTTTCGCTCGACGCTCCAGCTCATGAGCATAATTCTATTTATCATTCTCCAACTTCCTTCCGTCCACAGCCGTTCAATTCAGCGTGATCCGGATTGTTTCAGCTTGTTTTTCAGCGGCAAAAGGTGCAAATATGATTGGGCAAGCGCAAGCTCCAAAAAGGAGAATTACGCAATGGCTATACATATAAGTACAGCTCCCAATGGTGCCGAAGCCAGTCACGCAGTAACAGTTCCAGCCGCTCATGACATTGAAGTGCGCGCCCTCACTTCATCAGACCTTATGGATGCGTTGAGGCTGGGCTTTGATGATTTCAAGGCCAAACCAAGTCATATGTTTGTACTCGGATTACTATATCCTTTTGCCGCCGCCATCGCGGCAGGCGCCGCACTTGATCATAATTTTGTGCCGCTGCTTTTCCCGATCGCAACCGGTTTTGCGCTGACAGGGCCTTTCGCAGCAATCGTGCTTTACGAAATTAGTTACCGGCGCGAGCGCGGCCAGAATTTCACCTGGCTGGAAATCGGCGCAGTGTTCAAGGCGGCGTCTTCCTGGGCTGTTATCATTCTGGGCCTCGCTGCTTTTGGTTTGTGGCTTGTGACAGCTCAGGCGATCTTTAACGCCGCCATGGGCGGTGTTTCGACTTCAACGCTGTTTGAATTTTTGGAGTATGTCCTCACGACACCACAAGGCTGGGCGCTCATCATCTTCGGCAATGCTGCCGGTTTTGTTTTCGCCGCCATAGTGCTCGCCTCTAACGTGGTTTCTTTTCCGATGTTACTCGACCGCAATGTCGGCGCTCCTGCCGCCGTAGCAACTTCCTTGCGCGTCACGGCTGCAAGCCCCTTCACCATTGCGCTCTGGGGGCTGATCATCGCGGGCTCCATGCTGATCGGCTTTGTCACCGTCATTGGTATGGCGGTTATCTTGCCGGTGATCGGTCATGCAAGCTGGCATGTCTACCGCAAGGCGGTAGCACGCGCATCTTGAATGCTACTGGTTTATAGGTGCTGTTATCTATAGATCGGGAAGTCATCATATCCACGAATGAGCTATATTCTAAAATGCTCAGATGATGGGGAGCCTTCATCGAAAGAAATATAGCAAGGATTACCCGCGCTTGGTCATAATGGTAACGATACAGGAGATAGCCAAAAATCCCATCACGGCAATGAAAAGACAAAGCATAAATTCCGGTGCGCTGTTTACTGACATGGTAGCTCTCCTCTTATAAATTGTGACGCCGGGCTTGCAGGCTGTGTGATCAAATATTCACCATGAACAAGATCACAATCATCATGGCGATGGCGCCAGTAAGTGATGAAAGTAAAATACGAAATAAATTATCATCCGTATGATCAATGTTTTCTATTTGCGATTCGAAAATTGCTTTTTCCATGACAAAATTCCTTCGTTTTATGAGGCTAAATTTCGCAGGTGGCGCCGACGAAAGCAAATCAAGCCGGATCACAGGTGGTTGTGGGATGTGTGATCAATCGATAAGAACCATCGGCGCTCATACACCATGCGATTGGCCGTTCACGGCGCCCGGTTTGATGGAGATCAAGCACCGCCCGCACGCATCCTTTATGCTACTATAGGAAGCCTTCTTCAGATGGCATTTGTTCTTGGTAATAGATGAAAAGGTGATTGATGGCTTATGTGAAAAATACGCTCGCGCCTGATGAGGAATATCTCTACCGGGCGAAATTCAACTGGACCTATGATGTCCAGAGTTGGTTCTGGTTCGCGATTGGGTTTCTACCCGCTCTGCTGTGGTTCTATGGCATGACAAAAGCATCTTTCCGCATAGAACCATTTGGCGGCGCATTTATCTTTTTCAGCGGCAGCGCCTTTATGCTGGGTCTCTACATTCTTCTGTCGCGCTATATTCACAAATGGACCACAGTAGTCGCCGTCACATCAATGCGGCTGATCCTGAAAACCGGGCTGATTGCGCGCAACGCCCATGAAGTCATGCTTGCCGAAATCGAGGAAGTGATCGTGCATCAAAACTTTCTTGGCCGCCTTCTCGGTTACGGCGTGTTGACCGCCCGCGGCACCGGCGGCGCCGTAGTCGAGTTTCCCATTCTCGGCAGACCCATACAAATCCGCCGGGAGATCGAGGCAGCTGTGGTCCGCGCGCGCGGGATGAGCAAAAAGGCTGGCCGGTAAAACCTCTCGGCCAGCAGCAGCCCCAGCCGCAACATTGTGCGTAGTATCTTATTGTTCAATCGCCCTCACGGTCTCCGGACCTTCACCGCCAAAGAGAGTGGCGAGACCGCCCAGGAAAAGCCCGACGATTGCGCCTTCGACAACCCCCCACCAGGGCGAGGTCATGCCCCAAAAATCACCTCCGGCCATGAGCGGCTCAAGCACGTCCCAAGCGAAAAGGACAAGGAGGAGATTCATCCAGACGCCGATCAACGGCCCCATAAACCACCAGGGCATCTTCATTTTTAATATCGGGTGCCATGTGAAAACACCGGCCATACCGATAAAGGCGCCAATGGCCGTGTACCAGAACAAGATCCCGACCCGGAGCTTCATGTCTACAATGCCAAATGCGGGCGCGGCAAAAAAGCCAATCATGCCGAGAATAAACCCGGCGAATTTAGCGACAGTAATGCGGGTGAGTAGCGAGGGTTTGGAAAACATCTGCAATCTCCCTAATTTCCCGTATATGTGGGGCGCTCATGGGCCGACGCCAAGGAACCGCGACAATCGGCGCCCAGATGCAAATGCTAAGAGGCGGGCTGGCCTGAACTTGCGCGGTTGAGCTTGCGAACTGGGTGCAAAGCAGTAGAAAGCAATGCTCTCACGCATATCCCGTCAAGCCAGCAATCAAGAAAAGACCGCCATGACCAACCTCGCCGCATTCTGGGAACAAGTAGTCGCCGTCTGGCAAATGAGTGTGTTGGGCGTATCCATCAACCGGCTGATCATTGCGGCGGGAATTTTTATCTTCTTCCTGTTGGTGCGCCGCCTCATCGCGCATTTCATTATCGGCGCCCTAAAGCGAGTAGTGACGCGCACCAAAACCGAGATTGACGATCTGGTCCTTGACGCGCTGGAGCAACCTTTGACCTTGGCGCCCATTGCGCTTGGGGTATTTCTGACCGCACAAGCATTAGCGCTGGAGGGCGCTGGCGCCGACGCCGTAACAAAATTAGTGCAGACCCTGGTCGCCATATGTATTTTTTGGGGTCTTTATCGGGTGGTCACGCCTTTCTCTTATCTCCTTCGTCCGCTGGAGCGCGCATTCACCCCGACGCTCGTGGAATGGATAAGCAAGGCGCTGAAAGCCTTTTTCACTTTTCTGGGCGCCATAGCGATTCTCACCATTTGGGGCATTCCAGTGATGCCGGTTCTTGCAAGTTTCTCGTTGCTTTCTGTGGCCATTGCATTGGGCGCCCAGGATTTTTTCAAGAATCTCATTGGTGGCGCATTGGTCATCGCGGAAAAACGCTTCACACGCGGCGACTGGATTCTGGTTGATGGCGTGGTCGAGGGAACCGTCGAGCGGATCAATTTTAGATCCACCACTGTGCGCCGTTTTGACAAGGCGCTGGTCAATGTACCAAACGCAAAACTCTCGGATTCCGCCGTTACCAATTTTTCCAAAATGACCCATCGGCGTATTTATTGGAAAATCGGGATTGAATATCGCGCCAGCGTTGATCAACTGCGTGAGATCCGAAACGGGATCGAGGAATATATTCTGGGCAGTGATGAATTCGCCCACCCACCGGAAGTTTCTACTTTTGTCCGCATAGACTCCTTCAATGAGTCATCCATCGACATCATGATTTATTGCTTCACACGCACGACAGACTGGGGCGTCTGGCTCGAGATCAAAGAGCGCTTCGCCTACAAGATAAAGACTATCGTAGAAGAGGCAGGGTCTGGCTTCGCCTTCCCATCGCAATCAATCTATATTGAGCAAACCAGCATTGAGGCGGCGGGGGTAATTTCCCCTCCCGGTGACATGCCCAGCAATAACTGATGACGCTATCGTGACTGGGGCGATAGAGCACAGGGTATCTCGTGCAAAGGCCCAATCCCTATAGTCCACTAGCGTCTAGTGCATATTTGCTATGGAAGCAGTCCTTTTTAGGGCTCGTTCAGGGCTCGCCCAGCAGTTGCCCAGTTCGGCGAAAACTGTCAAAATCGCACTATCGGCATAGATTATATGCCCAATAGAATTTCAACCATAGGGGAAACCAATGAATTTGAAACTTATCCTTGCGACTGGCATTGCTTGCGGCGCCGCTTTTGCTTTGAGCGCTGGAGACGCCTCCGCGCAAAGACGCGTCGATAACCAACGCGGCTCTACAAAGGGGCTGGATATGCCCGTATGCCAGGCGCCAATCGGCACCGTTTCCATCGTAAATGGCGATCAGTATCGCGGCTGGCGCTATTACAACCTCGGCAAGCCGGAACAGCTGATCAAGGTTTTTATTCAACGCTCAGGCTGTTTCAAGCTTGTCAATCGCGGCGCAGGACTTAACGCCACACGGCGCGAGCAAAACCTAAGCCAGGGCGGCGACCTTCAGCGGCGTTCCAATGTGGGCGGCGGGCAGATCAAAGCGGCTGACTTCATCATCGTTGCCGATATCGTCAGCACAGATCAAAATGCTGGCGGCAGCGGAATTGCAGGAGGTCTTGCCGGGCGCGCCATTGGTGGACGCCTCGGTGGTCTTGTCGGCGGTATACGGACGAAACGCGTTGAGGCGCAGACTGTTCTTGAAGTGATGAACACACGCACAACCGAAGGCGTCGCCTTTGCAGAAGGGTCGGCGTCGAAAAAAGACATCAGCTTTGGTGGCGGCGGCTGGGCCGGTTTTGGCGGCGCTGTGGGCGGAGGTTATGAGGACACCGAAGTCGGTAAAGTTGTCACCTATGCATTCCTGGACGCCTATCGTCAGATCGTCGGCCAGCTTGGCGGTGTCACCGGCAACGCGGCGGAAGAAGCGCCGAAGGAGACCTTCAAAGTCCGTAAAGACGTGGTCATGCATCGCTCACCTTCCGAATCCTCAAGCAAAGTGCGCGACCTCGAAAAAGGCATGCTGGTCTATCCGCTTGGCGGCAAAGAAGGCATGTGGTGGGAAGTTGAAGATGAAAACGGCAATGTCGGCTGGGTCGAAAACGACAATCTAAAGCAAGCGAAATAGACATTTCGCATAATTACACTGCCGGGCTCTATGGGGCCCGGCAGTTACTTTTTGATCTATATACAACCCGCAACATTACCTTTTCTGAAAATGATTCTTATGGATTCGAGAGCGTTTCTGGGGAAAAGTGATACACAGGTTTTACGTTCGAAAACGGTCTAATCGGTAACCAACCCGCTCATTCCGGCGGAGTAAAATATTGTTCTGTCATCCCTGAGCAGAGCATGCCTTTGTTTCAATTAAACTCAGACCGCCCTAGTCCTTGCCGAGGTCACAACTGACCATCCAGTGAACACCGAACTTATCTTTGCACATCCCAAAATATGATCCCCAGAACGTGTCCTGAAGCGGCATGGTCTCTGCCCCGCCATCCGCTTTTAACGCCGCGTAGATCGTGTCCGTTTCTTCCCGGGTTTTTGCCGAATAGGAAACTGCAAAACTATTAGTTGATTTGGGCGGCTCATCCTCGCCTGATGGAACGTCAGACCCCATCAGCACCGAAGCGCCAACGGGCAAGCTCACATGCATGATCCGGTCATTGTCACATTCTTTGAAATT
>JAADIH010000297.1:670-5838 GCA_013151435.1 Alphaproteobacteria bacterium | reverse complement strand
TTGCGCCAGACTCGAAAACCCGCGTCGGCGTTGGCGTCGAGTGATCGACAAGCGCGGGAATTTTAGAGTTTGGATTGATACCAACAAAGCCACTACCAAACTGGTCGCCTTCGGTAATCCGGATGAGGTGGGCGTCATATTCTGCGCCCGAAAATCCTGCGGCCAGAAGTTCTTCCAGCATGACCGTGACTTTGACGCCATTTGGTGTCGCAAGAGAATAAAGCTGAAGCGGATGCTTGCCCACGGGGAGCTCTTTGTCATGGGTGGCGCCGGCAATGGGGCGATTAATGTTGGCGAACGCGCCGCCATTTTCGCTATCCCATTTCCATACTTTCGGGGGCGTGTATTCAAGAGTTTCAGACATGGATGAATTTCCGTGTGGTTACTTAGGAAAAGTATTAGTGAAGCCTCGGTAATGTTAAATAAGGCTCGCGAGTTTGTGCGCAAGGCGCATTACGGCGGTTCTCGCGCTTGTGAACTGCCGTTACGGCCACTTCGCTTCGGGCGGCAGCGACGACAGGATCGACTCTACATTGCCGCCGGTCTTCAGGCCAAAGGTCGTGCCGCGGTCATAGAGCAGATTAAACTCGGCATAGCGTCCCCGCTGGATCAGTTGTTTTTCGCGGTCATCATCTGACCACGGCGTATCCATGCGTTTGGCGACAAGCGCCGGATAACTATCGAGGAATGCTGATCCCACATCTTTGGTGAACGCGAAATCCGCATCCCAATCGCCGGTGTCCAGGCGATCATAGAAAATTCCGCCAACGCCGCGATGCTCGTCTCGGTGCGGTAGATAAAAATAATCGTCGCACCATTTTTTGAACTTTTGAAAATACGCTGCGTCATGCGCGTCGCAAGCCGATTGCATAGCCGCTTGAAATGCGATGGCGTCTTCATGAGACTGAGAGCGATAGTCCGGGTGCATGGGATTTAGATCGCCGCCGCCGCCAAACCAGCCTTTTGTGGTGACGATCATCCGCGTGTTCATGTGGGCTGCGGGGGCATGAGGGTTGCGGGGATGGGCGATCAACGAGACGCCCGACGCCCAAAAGCGCGGGTCTTCTTCGGCGCCCGGAATTTGGCTTCGAAATTCTTCGGAGAACTCGCCGTGAACAGTGGAGGTATGGATACCGGCTTTTTCAAAGACCCGGCCTTTGAGCATCGACATGACACCGCCACCTTGATCTTCTGAACCATCGCCGCGCCGCCACGGCGTTCTTTCAAACCGCCCGGCGGGCATATCCGCATAGAGATCACCTGCGGCGTCTTCTACGCGCTCGAACGCTGCGCAAATATCGTCCCGGAGTTTTTCAAACCAGACTTTGGCGTTTTGCTTGTTTTCTTCCAGTGCAGTCATGGGGTCCACATCATGTTACGTTTGTCTATTGCAAGGTTTGAGTATGTAGATTTCCAGCGTGTAACTTAAAACCGAAGCTTTTTTAAAGCGAGCGCTAATGGTGCTCCGCATACGAAAAACAAAAATAGCGGCCAGCCTGTAGTGCTAATACCAAACAAAAATGCAAAAATGGCTAGGTAAACGCATATCAGTATCCAACCAAATATTTTTTTCGCAGCCTGCCTGCTGGGCGACTCTATCGCATTGTCATGTAGTCCGTTCTGAGCACTACCTGTTTTTTGTCCCATACCGGATAATTGAATATTGCTCAATGAACCAAAACCTAGATACCCGAGAGTGATGCCTAATGGGACCCAACTTGCTAAGTACAATGCCCAAAGCCAAGCATGTTGGAAGATAGCGTTACCAAAGGAGAATACGGCTAGGTACGCATATATGAGAATCCAGCCGACGGCCTTTTTATTCCTTTTTTTCATTTCAGGGTCCCCACCCAACTTGTCGTCTCATCTCCGCCAGCGCGACCGATGCGGCGATGCTCACATTGAGGGAACGCGCTCCCGTCGCCAGGGGAATGCGTAGGCGCGCGAAAGCCGCGTCATGAACTTCATCGGGTGCGCCAGCGCTTTCCTGACCCATCAAGATGACATCGCTCTCTTGGAATAAGAAATCCCAGATCGAGTTTTCCGCCTTGGTGGTGAGGAGAATGAGCCGGGCGGGCCCGAGTTGCTGGTGAAAGTTTGACCAGCCGGAATGGGCCACGGGTTCGGCCAGGGCGCCATAATCCATCGCTACGCGAGCAATTTTTCGAGAATCAAGCGGAAAGCCGCAAGGCTCGATGATATCCAGCCCTGCACCAAAACAAGCGGCGGCACGAATCGCTGCGCCCATATTCTGGGGGATTTCCGGTTGATAGAGCGCCAATCGCATGGTGCTGATTTACACCAGATTCCTGATTTGTCGCGGTGCATCTTCGAGTGGATGGGGATAACTCGAATTCCCCATGACCGTAGGGGGGCTGGGGCGAAGCTATGGAGCTGTAATTTCGAGTGTCGAGACACTAGGACGCAGCTCATTGCAGTCTAGACTTTGTACAAGGACATGCCTAAAACCCGCGCGATTCCTCCAAGAGTGAGAACCCATGACGACATCGGACCTTAATGAAGACGGCGAACCCACACGCCGCGATTTTATCCATATTTTCGCCGGAGTGACCGCCGCTATCGGGGCTGGCTCTATTGTCTGGCCGCTGGTCAGCCAGATGAACCCAGATGCCTCCGTATTGGCGCTCTCCACGAAGGACGTCGATCTCTCGGCGATCTCAGTGGGGCAGGCGATCAAAATCATGTGGCAGGGGAAGCCTGTCTTCATCCGGCGGCGCACTGAGGCTGAAATCCGCGAAGGGGAAGATACCCCGCTCGCTGCGTTGAAAGACGCGGTGGCCCGCAACGACAATATGTCAGACAAAACCGATGCGACCGACGATGCGCGCGTTACCGCCTCTGACGGTGTGGCGCGACCTGAGTGGTTGATCCTTGTGGGGGTTTGCACCCACCTTGGTTGTATCCCGCTTGGCACCACAGCAGGAGAAAATCGCGGCGACTATAATGGCTGGTTCTGTCCTTGCCATGGCTCGCATTACGATATTGCCGGGCGTATCCGCAAAGGCCCGGCGCCAGAAAATCTTCTCGTTCCGCCATACCAATTTGTTTCCGACACTCTTGTGAAAATCGGCTAGGAGATCGCAAGTCCATGAGCCATCAGTCTACTTATAATCCGAGCACCGGCATTGAAAAATGGCTGGATAGACGCTTGCCGTTTGTCCGCCTTGCCCATGACAGCTTTGTCGATTTTCCCACACCGAAGAATTTGAACTATTGGTGGACCTTTGGCGGTATTCTCGCTGTCTTTCTGGTCATACAGATCATCACTGGCGTCATTCTGGCGATGCATTATACGCCGCACACATCAATGGCGTTTGCCAGTGTTGAGCACATCATGCGCGACGTTAATTACGGCTGGTTGATGCGCTATGTGCACGCCAATGGCGCGTCGATGTTCTTCATTGCGGTATACATTCATATGTTCCGCGGGATTTATTATGGCTCATATAAGGAGCCTCGGGAAATGCCGTGGATCCTTGGGGTCATTATCTATCTGTTGATGATGGCTACGGCGTTCATGGGCTATGTGTTGCCATGGGGGCAGATGTCCTATTGGGGCGCCACCGTCATTACCAGTCTGTTCTCGGCGATTCCTCTGATTGGCGACGATATCACCATATTGCTTTGGGGTGGCTTCTCTGTGGATAACCCAACGCTCAATCGTTTTTATTCTCTTCACTATCTGTTGCCATTTGCCATCTTTGGCGTTGTTGGTCTGCACATCTGGGCATTCCACGTACCGGGCAATAACAATCCAACAGGCGTTGAGATTAAAGACGTGAAGAAAGACACGGTGCCGTTCCACCCTTATTATACGGTGAAAGACGGCTTCGCGATTGTATTGTTCCTGATCTTGTTTGCGGTGTTCGTGTTCTTTAACCCGAATGCTTTGGGACACGCGGATAACTATATCGAGGCAAACCCGCTGGTCACCCCGGCATCGATCGTGCCTGAATGGTATTACCTGCCATTCTACGCAATCCTTCGCGCGATTACATTTGATATCGGTCCAATCTCGGCCAAGCTCGGCGGCGTTATTGCGATGTTCGGCTCAATCCTGATTTTGTTTGTCTTGCCTTGGCTCGATACATCAAAAGTGCGTTCCATGCGTTACCGCCCAGTGGCGCGCATGTGGTTCTTCCTGTTCATACTGGCGTGTATTATCCTTGGTTATCTTGGCGGTAAGCCAGCAGAAGGCAGTTATGTGCTCTATGCGCAGATCGCCACCGCTTATTATTTCGGGTTTTTCATCATCATCTTGCCGCTTCTTGGCTTCATGGAAACACCCAAGCCATTGCCGCGGTCAATCGCAGAATCCGTTTTAAAAAATAACAAGCCCGCCCCGGCGGATGTGCAACCGGCGTCGGCCGAGTAGGGGATTAGAAGATGAATATGAACATCACCATGATCGCCCGCGTCCTGACCATTGCCGCTCTTTCTTGCGCGTTAAGTGTAACCGGCGCTGTCGCCGCTGGCGGAAAGTCAAAACCGCTTGAGCACCAGCATTGGCATTTCGATGGGCCATTCGGAAAATTTGACCAGAACGCACTGCAGCGCGGCTATCAGGTTTACGAGGCGGTTTGCGCCAATTGCCATGGCTTGGAGTTATTGTCGTTCCGCAATCTTGGCGACCCGAGCGGACCTTTCTACCTGGATAGCTGTCCGACGGGTATTCCCGATAATGTTGACTGTTCGAACCCCAATGAGAACCCAATCGTCAAAGCCATTGCAGCAAGTTACCGCCATCAGGTGAGTGATGGCCCTGACGATACCGGTGAGATGTTCAAGCGCGCAGCGCTTCCGTCTGATCGCTTTCCTGGCCCCTTCGCCAATGAACAGCTCGCGCGGCTTGCCAACAACAATGCCTTGCCGCCGGATCTATCGTTGATGGCCAAGGCGCGTCATGGCGGGGCGGATTATATTTACAGCCTGCTTCAGGGTTATGAAGATGCGCCATCAACGGTCGAGATCGCACCCGGCCAATATTACAATCCTTATTTTCATGGGGATATGGCGCAAGCCATGCGTCCTGAATATCTGGATGAGCATGGCCACCCCATTGAGGGCGTTGATGTTCCGCCTGGCGGTGTCCTAGCGATGGCCCCGCCGCTTGTGGATGGCATGATCGAATATGGTGATGATTCTCC
>JAADIH010000297.1:0-597 GCA_013151435.1 Alphaproteobacteria bacterium | reverse complement strand
AAGTCGCTGGGCGTGATGACGCTGCTCTATCTGATCATCCTCGCCATGCTGCTCTATTGGTCATACCGCAAGGTCTGGTCGAACGTAGAGCATTAGGCATTTAGAATTTGAACTTATGAATATGCCCGGGCCCGTCCCGGGCATTTTTATGTGTGGCTCTTTGTTTGAGGCATACGACGTGAAGTCAGCACATGCCTTATTCCCACACCCGTGGGCGAATTCCCGCAGAGGAACAGTTGAGGACACTCTTTCCTCCCCCATTCATGGGGGAAGAACAGGCTGAGGGCTTTCGGTCAATTGTTCGCCGCAGACACGGAAGGAAGAAGCTGGCATATGTGGTAAAACAAAACACAGAGCACGGCTTCGTGATTAAATTAAATTCAAAACCACTCTAGGCTGCACATACTCTGATAAGGGTAGAAAAATGAACAGCAACAAACGCATTATCGGCATCATCGGCGGGTCTGGTGTTTATCAGATGGATGCTCTTGAGGGGGCTGAACGGATAGAGGTTGAAACGCCTTGGGGCGCGCCTTCCGATGCGCTGGTGACGGGCAAGCTTGGCGGCGTTGAGGTGGTGTTTCTTGCGCGCCACGG
>JAADIH010000309.1 GCA_013151435.1 Alphaproteobacteria bacterium | reverse complement strand
GCCAGTGCTGTCAAACCAATCTTTTTCATAGATACCTCACGATAGACTGCAGACGCCTTTCGACAGCGCCCATCAATATGGCTTATGCTTAACGCAAATCTCGCAAGCCGCCATCCTGCGCCGCAACATTTCTGAGTTTAAGGGATTAAGGGGATTATTATGACCGCCAAGATTACACGCCGCACCGCGCTCGCCACCGGCCTTGCCGTCAGCGCCGCATCTTGCGCGTCCACCCCAAAATTGACGCCTTATAGTTCGGTTGGCGATTCTTCCACAGGCATCTTTGCTCACGGGGTCGCCAGTGGTGATCCCGGCGCAGACAGCGTTGTGTTGTGGACGCGGGTCACACCGTTGGAGGCCCCTTCCGCAGGCAGTATACGCGTCACCTGGGAGATCGCCGCAGATGACGCCTTCACAGATTTGCGCGGCAATGGTGAGACGGCAACCGGCGCCTCTCGCGATTGGACGGTAAAAATCCTCACATCCGGCATGACGCCGGGTAACACCTATTATTATCGCTTTCGCATTGGCGATACATATTCTCCCATTGGCCGTACGAAATCACTGCCCGCCGGAAAAATTGATAGCGCACGCTTTGCGGTAGTGTCCTGCTCCAACTTTCCATTCGGCTATTTCAACGTCTATGATTTGATTTCACGCCGCGATGACCTCGACGCCGTCATCCACCTTGGCGATTATATTTATGAATACAGCCGTGAGGGTTATGGCGGCGCCACTGGTGCTGCGCTTGGCCGCGAACATCTGCCCGCGCATGAAATTGTCACGCTTGATGATTACCGCATGCGCCATGCGCAATATAAGGCCGACCCTGCGTCTCAAGCGATGCATGCCAAACATGCCATGATCGCCATCTGGGACGACCACGAAACATCCAACGATTCCTGGAAAGGCGGCGCAGAAAATCACGATGGTGAAACCGAAGGCGAGTGGAACATAAGACGCAGCGTTGCCTTGCGCGCCTATTATGAATGGATGCCGGTGCGCGAGCCCGAGATGACACCCGAAGCCTTCTTCCGGTCCTTCTCCTATGGCGATCTTTTGACCATTACCGCAATTGAAACCCGGTTGATGGCGCGGTCACGACAGTTTGACTATGCGGAGGTTTTGCCGACACTCAAAACTCCCGAAGACGTGGAGCATTTTAAAAATACGATCCTCTGGGATGAAACGCGTGAGATGCTGGGCGCCGCACAGATAGATTTTATCGATCGCACTTTCCGCAAATCCATCAATGATGGACAGCCGTGGCGGCTTGTCGCCAATCAGGTCATCATGGCGAAAATGGAAGCGCCAGACCTCACCGATAAAATCGTCGAAGAAGAGCTTGTGGAGCTTGAAAAGCAATGGGCGCCGGCACGCGCCTTCGTTAAATCCTCCGCCCTCGGATTGCCACTCAATTTCGACGCCTGGGACGGCTATCCTGCGGCGCGTGAACGGTTCTACAAAATGATCAAATCTACGAATGACGACGGCATGATCGTCGTCACCGGCGACACCCATACATGGTGGGCCAACGATCTCGTGGCCCGCGACGGCAAACATATGGGGGTTGAACTGGGCGTTCATTCCATCACGTCGCCGTCTCCGTTCCGCAAAGAATTCCTTGGCGGTAAAGGCGCAGAGTACTCCCTTCTCACGAACCAAAAGAACAAAGACGTGCGCTATCTGACTGGTGAACATCACGGCTATATTGATCTGGAGATCACCCACAAAGAAGCGCGCGCAGATTTTATCGCCGTCGATACGATTGAAAGCCGCGACTATAATGCGTTCTACAAAGCAGGCTTTGAAATTAAGAAAACAAAAAGGGGCGCTTCTTTCACTGACACTGACGGTTTGGGCTTCAAGGAAAGAATTTTGTTTTAAGGGGCTCCTATGAACAACTGGATCAGCAATCAAATAGAAAAAGCCAGCTGGCTGCGGTTTCTGGCGTCCTTCGTCGCCCTCTTTGCCTATTCCTATTGGGCGTTTGTATTACCCGGACCGTGGTCGCGAGCACTTGAAGCGGCTGGCAATTTACCGGAAATGGTCCCAGGATTCCCCGAAGGCCTAGCGGTAAGCACTTATGGAAAACTCGAGGCCGCCGGCCTCATCAGTCAATATGTACAGTTTCAACTGATCGATATTCCTTACGCCATTCTCAACTTCTTGATGCTCACCGCCGTGATAGCGCTAGCGCTAAAACGTTTCAAACTCAGCGCATCGCCGCTTCGTTTTGCACTTCTTTTGCCAGCGACATATCTGGCGGCGGAGTTTTTGGAAAACCCATTGCTGGTTATTCTTGCGCGCGGCGGCGGCGAACCAACTGCACTCATTCCCATTCAACAAGCGATGACAAGTTTGAAATGGATCGCCAGCGCGCCGGCATTAGCTCTCGCAGCCATTTCCCTTATCGCCCTCGTGATCGCCGCACTGATCGGCCTTATCCGCAAAAAGCCAGCGTGAGCGTCGCCAACTACGCTGCGCGGCTCCCCAAAGCGGAACTCCACCTTCACATCGAAGGCAGCCTTGAGCCGGAGATGATGTTCGCGCTGGCAATGCGCAACAAACTCGACATTCCCTTTAAGTCGGTCGACGATATCCGCGCGGCTTATGCGTTCTCGAACCTGCAAGAATTTCTCGACATCTACTATCAGGGCATGAATGTTCTTAAGACCGAAGAAGACTTCTTCGACCTCACCATGACTTATCTGAACCGCGTCTGTATTGACAAAGTGCGACATGCGGAAATCTTTTTCGATCCACAAGCCCACACTGCGCGCGGCGTGCCGTTTGATACGGCGATCAGCGGTATCTTAACCGCCTTCACCATGGCCAAAGCGCAATTTGGCATGACCACGAAACTGATTTTATGTTTCCTGCGCCACCTCTCCGAAGAAGACGCCTTTGAAACTTTAAAACAGGCCGAACCCTGGCTCGACCGGATTACTGCCGTGGGACTTGATTCATCAGAAGTTGGTAACCCGCCGTCAAAATTCACGCGTGTTTTCAAAGCCGCGAAAGAGCGGGGATTAAAACTGGTTGCTCATGCAGGGGAAGAAGGCCCGCCGGAATATATCATCGAAGCATTAGATTTGTTGCAGATAGATCGCCTGGATCATGGCAATCGTTCATTAGAAAACAGTGCGCTTGTTGAACGCCTCATCCGGGAACAAATGACGCTGACGGTATGTCCGCTCTCCAATTTGAAACTCTGTGTCGTTGATAATATGCGTAGCCATCCTTTGAAACAGATGCTCGATCTGGGGTTGCGAGCGACCATCCATTCAGATGACCCCGCCTATTTCGGCGGTTATATGAACAACAATTTCAATGCTGTTATTGGGGCGCTTGATCTCACCAAAAGCCACGTCAAAACCCTCGCCCGCAACAGTTTCATCGGATCATTTTTAAGCGAAGGGGAAAAACGCGCGCATCTGGCGGCGATTGAGATAATTCAATCGTCATGAATCTGATTGATCTTCGAACCCTCTAGGGAAAGATTATACATCAGCCCTTTGCCGTCAAAAACGAATGCAACAACCGGCTGGCTGAGTTGCGTCGCATCAATGGCGCCGCCAGCACCGATGGTAATCACCGTGACCGACGCATCAACGCCGATCTCCCAGCCATCGCTATACCGAAATTTTTCGAGCGCTTTTGGGTCTAAAAATACAATGATTTGCCTTCGCGTCTGGGCGCCAAGCTGAAACCCGATTGAGGCAGAGCTTGTTGAATAATATGCGACGGTTTTGCCGTTGATGCGAAGCGCACCCTGGCCATGCTCGCCGCCAATGCCAATGCCGGCTTTTTTGATCGATGGGAAGATCAAAACCCCCGCCGCTTTAGCGAGCACAGCATCAGCGCCGCTAACATCTTCACGAAATGTCGCCAGCGCCTCATCAGATCGCCGGTCAATCTTTGCCGGTGAGGCGGCATGAGCCATTCCTTGCACCGCCATTAATGAGACAATCAGTATCAGGATATTTTTTGAAAAAGAGAAAAGTTTCATCGACCAGCTCCCATTAGCGCATTGTTCTATAGCGCCCTTTCACGGCAATTATGAGGCAATTCCTGTAAACCAAACCTTAACTATCGGTCATTGCTTTGGATAGGGCCCTCAATGACGCCATCCCGCAATGATCTCCATCACATCATTGGGGTCCAGCCCGTTTTCAATGATCCATTGCTGCGAGGGTCCCTGCCAGCGATGCGCCGCCCAGTCCACATTGCCATTTTTACGAAATGTTACGCCCTCTTTAAGCAACCGCTCACGCTGTTTTGATGCGCCGGGCCGGGGCGAAATCGCACCACTCGCATTGATGATACGCTGCCATGGCGCCTTTTCACCGCGCGGCATATGCGAGAGCGCCCGCCCTACCATGCGTGCGGTGACACCCGGCAACAGACTGGCGACCATGCCGTAACTCGCGATCTGACCCTTGGGCACTTCTTTGATCAGCGTGTAGATGAGGTTGTAGTCGTAGGTCAAAAATTTCATCCGTCCTAAGGCGCCACACCCACCCTTCGTGACGCGGCCTCTTCATCCTGAGGAGCCGCCGCTAGGCGGCGTCTCGAAGGAGGCCGCCCTCAGGGTGAAGGAGGTGGCGCATATTCCCGCCCTCACTTCCAGCGTGGACCCTTGGTCCAGGCGCCGCTTAAACTTAACACACGCCCACCTGTACCGATTTTAAATCGCGCGATGCCGGGATTATAATCCGTATTCACCCCGCCAAGATCGAGCGTTCTAATACCCGCTTTTTTCAGCGTTTTTATGGCGTGCCACAAGAGACGATTATGAACGTTAAGCTCTTTGCCTTTATCGCTCGCCCAGCCGATGTGATAGGTCGCATCATCGCCGTGCCTTAAGAACAGCATTCCGCCAATACGCTCCACCCCCTGCTTGGCTTCAAACGCCAGGATGGAGCCCTTACCCAGAATAGCGTGATAGCGCTGAGTGATCGCCGCATCCTGAGATTGGTAGCGCAAAGTCTTTTGCTGATTGCCTTCTTTTTCGAGCAGCCAGGCGTATTTGTCCGGCCGTTTGCTCATGGGCGTGATGGTCATTTCTGCTTTTTCACTGGCCTTTAAACGGTTGCGCCATTTGCCGTGCAAGCCTTTGCTAAGCACATCTTCATCGACCGTCAGGTCAAGCAACACCGTATGATA
>JAADIH010000103.1 GCA_013151435.1 Alphaproteobacteria bacterium | reverse complement strand
CGTATCCGCACTTTACGCCAGGGCGGCGGGCTTTCCGGATTCACCAAGCGCTCGGAAAGTGAGTATGATCCATTTGGCGCGGCCCACGCTGCGACATCGATCTCAGCAGCAACCGGATTTGCCGAAGCCGCGCGGCATCTCAAAAAAGATGCAACAGCCATTGCGGTGATTGGGGATGGCTCCATGTCTGGCGGTATGGCCTATGAAGGCCTCAACAATGCCGGGCATCTAGGCTCCAAGCTTGTAGTGATTTTGAACGACAATGATATGTCGATCGCGCCGCCAGTTGGCGCCATGAGCGCTTATCTTGCCCGCGCGACTTCATCAGGGGTTTATCAGGGGTTTCGCTCGTTCAGTAAGCAGCTCGCCAAGCGCTTACCAAAGGCCATCTATAACCAGCTTGCCAAGGCTGAAGAATACGGTCGCGGCATGGTTTCTGGCGGCACGCTTTTCGAAGAACTTGGCTTCTATTATGTGGGCCCGATTGATGGTCATAATCTCGACCAACTGGTGCCAGTGCTTGAAAATGTCCGCGACATGAAAGATGGGCCCGTGCTTGTCCATGTAGTGACGCGAAAAGGCGCCGGTTATCCGCCAGCAGAGGAAGCAGCGGATAAATATCACGGCGTTGCTAAGTTTGATGTGGTCTCCGGCAAGCAAAAAAAGGGTACACCCAATGCGCCGACCTATCAGAAGGTCTTCGGGCGAACGCTAATCAAGGAAGCGGAAAAAGACGACCGGATTATTGGCATAACCGGGGCGATGCCATCGGGCACCAGCCTTGATATGTTTGCCGAGGTTTTCCCCGACCGTTGTTATGATGTGGGTATCGCTGAGCAACATGCGGTGACATTTGCTGCTGGCCTTGCGGCGGATGGCATGCGGCCTTTTGCGGCGATCTATTCGACGTTCCTGCAACGCGCCTATGACTCGGTGGTGCATGATGTGGCCATTCAGAACCTGCCGGTACGCTTTCCTATGGATCGCGCGGGGCTCGTCGGGTCTGACGGGGCGACCCATGCGGGCTCTTTCGATGTTGCCTATCTTGGCTGTTTGCCAAATATGGTGTTGATGGCGGCGGGCGATGAGGCGGAACTTGTCCATATGACCGCAACGGCTGCAGCTTATGACGAGGGTCCGATAGCATTCCGCTATCCGCGAGGCGAAGGCATCGGCATTGATTTGCCTGAACAGGGTAAGATATTAGAGATCGGCAAGGGTCGTATCGTCCGTGAGGGAACGAAGGTCGCATTGCTTGCGCTGGGCGGACGCCTCGTCGAAGCATTGAAGGCCGCCGACATACTGGAATCCCAGGGGCTTTCAACGACGGTTGCGGACGCGCGTTTTGCCAAGCCGCTTGATCATGATCTGATCCTTCAACTGGTTAGAAACCATGAGGTCTTGATCACCATCGAAGAAGGCTCACGTGGCGGCTTTGGCGCCTTCGTGTTGCATTTCCTTTCCGATCAAGGCGTGTTGGATGCTGGTTTGAAGATCCGGACCATGACCCTGCCGGATGTTTTCCAGGACCATGACAGTCCAGAGAAAATGTACGATACAGCGCGCTTGAATGCGGCTCACATCGTTGAGCGCGCCCGTCAGGCGCTTGGTATGGAAGCCAATGTCGTCAATTTACGCGGCTAGAATTGGTCGTCTAGACGGAATTTGCACCTTATAAGATGCGAGGAGTTTTGCGTGGCGCGATCACGGCAACCAAACAATACTCGCCAACGTAGACGGAGGCGTGCGTCTCCTTCGGCTTCAGTGCGTCTCGTTGAGGTGACCATTGATGAAATTGGCACGCGTGGAGATGGAATTGCGACCGTTGATGGCAACCAAATTTATATTCCATGTACGGCCCCTGGCGATGTCGTAAAAGTTGAATTGCGCGGCCAGAGAGGGCAGATCAGCGAGCTGATTTCGCAAAGCCCGCATCGTGTGCCGCCGCCTTGCCCCCATTTCGGATCATGTGGCGGGTGTTCTTTGCAGCATCTGGATGCGGGTTACTATAGCGGCTGGAAACGCGGCCTGGTCATTAACGCCCTTGTCCGGGCGGGTTTTGACGAGGGGCTCATCGCTCCGTTGGTCGCGTGTGAACCCTCAAGCCGGAGGCGCGCAGAGTTTTCTGTTTTCAAAAACAAGGCGGGTCTGACATTTGGCTTTAACGCCAGGCGTTCAGATCGCATATCGGAGATAGAAAGCTGCTCTGTCTTGCATCCCAAGCTGTCATCGCGCCTCAATGACTTAAAAATATTTTCGTCAGCAGTGCCTGCCCACAGTTTTGATCTTGGCGTTATGCTTTGCAATAATGGCCTTGATATCAATATTGTTTGCGAAAAGTTGGATGAACTCTCTGCGGCGGAAATCTCAGCTCTCGCCAATCAGATGCGTGCCGTTTCATGCATACGCCTCTCCTTGAATGGTGAAACGGAAATCGAATTAGAAAAACCAATCACTCGACTTGGGGCGGTTGAGGTCTCGCCGCCACCGGGGGCGTTCTTGCAGGCGAGCCAGGAAGCAGAAAATGTGCTGGCAGCGTTGGTTTTGAAAAGCCTTGGTCAGGCGAAGCGCGTGGCGGACTTATTTTCCGGCTCTGGAACCTTTACGTTTAGAATTGCGGAAGGGGCGGCGGTGGATGCCTATGATGCTGACAGGCCAGCGATTGCGGCGCTTGATGTGGCGGCGCGCGGCGCATCACTTCCTCATCCGGTAAAGGCAATTGTTCAAAATCTCTTTGATCGCCCGGTGATGGCGGCTGAATTGGATCTCTATGACGCCATCGTGTTCGACCCGCCGCGTGGCGGCTCTAAGGCACAAGCCGATGAGATAGCACTCTCGCAAGTCCCAAAAGTTATTAGCGTTTCATGCAATCCAGTGAGTTTTGCGCGCGATGCTGCGATTTTGCGGGCTGGCGGCTCTACGCCCTGTCGCAGGTGACGCCGGTTGATCAGTTCGTCTACGCGCCTCATGTTGAGTTGGTCGGAGTGTTCACGAAAGGCTGAGCCATGACGCCATTGTTATCAGCAGTAACGAATAGAGCGAAACGTGTTGTTTACGGGGCAAGCCAAGCCGCGCGTATAGCTTGGTATACCGGCCATTACGCCTATGGACGAAGACTGATGGGGCCGCTCACTGAACCAGGAGAGGCGCCCTATGCAGAGGAGTTTGGTTCCCTTGATCGCGTAAGATTGAAAACGTCATTCCGTGATCTTTTCCGAGAGGATTGGAGAAACATTGAGGCCGGACGTTATAAACTGCCATCTGAAATGCGTCGCCCGCCATCCCTGCCAACATTATGGAAGCGCAGTAGGGACTATCTAAACGATGCGAGACACGTCGCACGACGTAAACATGCGCGCGGTCATTCTGAAGTCTATACGTCTGCGCAAAAGGAAAAGTTCCCGCGCTATTACCTGCAGAATTTTCATTATCAAACCGATGGCTGGATGACGGAAAGTTCTGCTGAACGTTACGACATGCAAGTGGAGACCCTGTTCACTGGCTCTGCAGGCGTCATGCGTCGGCAAGCATTGCCATTTATCGGGAAGGCGTTAGCGGACAAGGATCTGGCCACAAGCGCGCTGCTTGATCTTGGTTGCGGCACCGGGCGATTTTTGGCTACCGTGAAAGATAACTGGCCATCGCTTCCGGTGACCGCGCTTGACCTTTCGCCTGCCTATCTCGGTAAGGCGCGAAATACGCTTGGTCGCTGGAGCCGTGTGAATTATGTCGAGGCAAATGCTGAAGATACGCATCTTCCCGATGCGTCATTTGATGTTATCACCGTCGTCTATCTGTTTCATGAATTGCCGCCTTCGGCGCGGCAAAAAGTAGTCTTAGAAATAGCGCGATTGTTAAAGGTCGACGGTACTATCATCCTTACGGATACCATTCAGTATGGAGATGAGCCGGGGTTTGATATCTTGTTGGAGAATTTTCCTCGTGGCTTTCACGAGCCATATTATGATAGCTATTGCCGTACGGATTTAGGGGCGCTTTTTGGAGCGGCGGGGCTTGTCAAAGTGGAAGAACGTCTGGCATTCATGACGAAAATTACCAGCTTCGAAAAAAAATAGTTGGCCCCATGCGAATAGGAACACGATCAAGTAAAATGGCAATGGCGCAAACGCGCCATGTGGTGGATCTGCTGCGTTCTGCCTGCGCTGGATTAGAGCCTCGGATTGTTGAAAGTTCTCCGCTTGGAGATCGAGACCAGATAAGTAAGCTGGACCGCCATGGCGGCAAGGGCGGCGCCTTTGTGGAGGAAATCCGCACGGCAATGCGTGAGGGCGCGTTGCAGGCGGCAATGCATTCCCTAAAAGATATGCCGGGCGACGAAGAGGCCCCGGGCCTTGTCATCGGTGCGGCTTTGAAACGTGATTGCGCAGAAGATGCGCTGGTCTTGCGCAAAGGATTGTCTATAGAGGCATTTTTTAAATCCAAAGCAGCCGGGATGAAAATCGGCACCAATTCAGTGCGCCGGGCGGCATATTTGCGTCGGCTGTTCCCGGAAGCCTTGGTAATCCATTATCGTGGTGCGGCCGATACGCGGATCAGAAAACTTGATGAGGGCGTCATGCAGGGCTTGCCCGATGGCGGCGAGGTTGGCCCGGCGGATGCGTTGGTGATGGCTCAGTCAGGGCTGTTGCGGGTTGGCGCGGAAGATCGGATTTCGCATGTTTTCTCCCATGCCGAAATGTTGCCTGCCGTGGGGCAGGGGATTGTCGCGGTGGAATGTTGCGCCGATGATTGGGAAACCCGGGCATTACTTGCTAAAGTCGATCATGCGCCAACGCGGCTTCGGATGGATGCAGAACGTGAAGTGCTTTGGGTGTTAAACGGTCATTGCAACACGCCAATTGCAGCCCATGCGAAGCTTGATGGCGATATCATGATGCTGAAAGCCGCCGTCATGAGTGAAGATGGCGCAACATTTCTCGAAGTGAGTGAAAACGGTCCGTGTGATCGCCCACGTGAGCTTGGTCGCTCCGTAGGGCTTAGCTTGTTGCAGCAAGGTGCAGCTAAACTCATTGACGATACGCGTTAGAAGTGAATCATATTTTTCGTTCGGCGCCCTAAATACAAAAACGCCGGCGAAAACGCCGGCGCTCGGTAACAATCAATGTTACGAAATTTAGTTAGACGACTTTTAAATTAGCCGCAGACGTCTTGCCGCGTTCATCGGCAAGGTCGAATGAAACTTTTTGTCCATCATCCAAACCCTGTAGGCCAGCGGCCTGAACTGCTGTGACGTGAACGAAAACGTCTTTGCCACCATCGTCTGGCTCAATAAAACCGAAACCCTTTGTAGGGTTGAACCATTTTACAGTACCTGTTGCCATCGCTGAAGATCTCCTTTCATGGCGTAGTCGGCACGCGGTTGCGCACCGGGTAGGCAACCATGTCTTGGGATCTCGTAGGCCGGCCATAGGCAAGTCTTATCAAGGTCGGCCAAAACAAAGTCGCGGTCGGGAATAAAGCGCTCATGACAGCATCAGTCAAGTACAATCACGGCGGGAAAAATATCGTAATATGAAATGAATTCTGCCCTCTAGGGAAGATAGAATAACGGTTTCAGCATTTCCATTGAGGTAAAGTTACAAGTGCTGCTTGGTTGCTGGCGCCCATTTTCGGCCAGTTGGCTGGATCGAGCTGGGTTGTATTTATTGTGGCGCAATACTTTGGCGATAGTCCAGCGCGCCCACGCCCTCATTGGCGATCGCATTGTCAAACACCAGGGGTTTCACTGAGGTTTTGTTACGTAGTAACTTTCCATGTGGGTGATGGTTGATGATGCGGTTATCTGCAATCGTCAGACTGCCCGGCTTTCCTCCGCGGCTGAGGTCGTAATTGATGATTGTCGAATTATCAGCGTTGGCGGCCTGGATAAACTGATTGCCGCATATTTCGACATCGCCGCCCTTTGAAGCGTCAACAGCATAGCTTGTCCGGCCATCTGCATCGTCGAATGTTGAGCCTTGAATTGTCGTAACGCTTGCAAGAGATTTGATATGGTGCCCTATGCGTGTGCCGATGAATTGAGTGTCCTGCACATACAAGCTGGCGGCGCGCACCACATAAATTCCATGAGAATATCCATCTCCATAACCATTGCGTAGGAATTTGGAATTCTGGATAGTGATGCGCCCGTCCTCACTTCCCGTAGAGAGAATACCATCTTCGTTATCTTCAAATATGGAATCGATAATGGTGAGGTTATCACCATCGTGACGAATGCCTGCACCGTTTTGATCCGGAGAGCGCGCGCCGGTAAACTTAATATTCTCGATTCGAATGGAAGCGCCGGGCAGAGGATTTATGAGGCCTTTGGCAACCGGTCGTGACGAATAAAAGACAACCTCGCCTTGACCACGTAAGGTAATGTTACGGGGGAGTTTTAAATCCCTGACCTCATAGCGGCCCGGAGCGATAGTTATTTCATCTCCGGCATCGCTTCGTTCAATCGCTTGACGAAGTTCAATGGCGCTATCTACCAATATTTGCGCCTGCGCAGCCAAGGGTGAGCAGGCGATGCAGACCAATAATATGAACGCGAAGTGTCTCATGTGTTGAGCCTATCCCATGTCACTTGAAAATTCGTGAAATTTTGACTCTAAAAATTACGGCAAATTGGTCTCACGGGCGGCTTGTTTCAACGCATCCGCCATGCGTGACGGCGGTAGGGCGCCGGAAAACCCGGTGCGCTCATTAACGATATAGGTCGGAACGCTTGCCACGCCCGCACGGCGAAAAGACTCTGCTTCGTTGCGGACTTCCGCGGCGCTTTTTTCATTGTTGAAGTCTGCGCGGGCATTATCGGGGTCTAACCCACTTGCTTCGGCGATAGCGATCAGGACGTCGATGTCGCCTATATCAGCGCCGTCATCCCAATAGGCGCTGTAGAGTTTCTCCGTGAGGCGTTCTTGCGCACCATCAAAATGCGCCAGACGGATAAGTTGGTGCGCTTTTAACGTATTTGGCAAATGCGTTGGCCCCAGCGGGTCAAATGAAAACCCGGCGCCGACGGCGGCGGCTTTCATGGCGTGAACCATCTCTTGCCGTTGGGCCTCGTCGGGGAATTTTTTTTCATAATATGCGCGCCGGTCAACGCCTTCCATGGGCGTATCCGGGTTGAGTTGATAGGCGCGTATGCGCGGCAGTACTTGAAACTCGTTGATTATCTTGTCGCGCGCATGTTGAAATGCTTTCAGGCCCACATAGCACCAGGGGCACACCGGATCAGAGACAATGTCTACGAGAAGGCGCGGGCGTGGCGGCGTGCTGCTCACTTGTAAAATCCTTACCGGTGGAGTTGACCACTATCTACTGAGCCAATCTATTACAACACTGTCGCTTTATGCAAAAGCCAAGGTTAGAGTGAGGTGGAACAATTACTCTGGAGCTTCTCATGAATCGTATTTTCGCCTTCGCTTTTTTATCGTGCTTTGCTACTGCGCCAGTCATCGCCGGTGAAGATGCTTTTACACCAGGACCAGTTTTCGAGGAATTTGGCCCCGTCGCCGGGGTTGATGCCAATTACGCCATTCCGGCGGAGGCGCATTTTAAGGTCAGTCTTGATACTAATAAACAGGCCGATGCCGGCACGCTCCACCGCACGCTGGTTTCTGCTGCGCGATTTGTCAATATGCATGCGCGCGCTGGCGTGCCCGTTGAGAACATTAAAGTGGCCGTGGTTATCCATGGCGGCGCCACCAAGGACGTTACCAACGCCGCCTATTACAGCGAAGTGGTGGGCGGTGAGAACGCCAATGCAACGCTGATCAAAGCGCTAACGGAGCAGGGTGTTCAGATCGTCGTGTGCGGTCAGAGCGCGGCTTACTATGATGTGGGTAGGGATGATCTATTGCCAGGCGTGCAAATGGCTTTGTCAGCGATGACGGCGCACGCCTTGCTGCAACAAGACGGCTACACGCTCAACCCATTCTAAAATGCGAGACTGAACATGTTTCAGGAGTTTTTAAAACGGCAATCGCATGTTTTCTATCTTCAATTATGGCCGCAACGAATTAAGGCTAGCTACAGAGCTGCATTCGGCGCAATTTTATGACGATGAGCCTATCGTCGCCCTTGAGATCAAGGATGAAATAAAAACGATAAAAGAAATTGGCGTAGCGGCCCGTGCTCTAGACGGGTTAACTGGTATAGTTATTGTAAACCCTTTTTATAACAATGGTTATGCATTTTCAGATGTAGATTGTGCTGTTGCGTTGATCAATCATGCTATATTCGCGGTGTCTGAGGGGCTGAGCGGGAAAATCTTTGCGCCGCTCATTATATTTCACCCGATGGAATCGTCAAAAGAGGGTTTGAGCGCTGATGATGTGGACATAAAAAAAATACTTTCAGATAAATGTGGTGCACGGACAGTCATAATGATGCATCCAGATGAGTATCTCGACTTATGAAGCGTCATGCCTGTATTTTGTCGGAAGGTATTTTCTGCTGGTGCGCTAAAACCCAACCACCCATGCCTCATTAGGTGCGGTTTTGCCTTCCAGTACATCGCGCCAGGCGTGTTCAACGGCGTCAGCGCCGCTGGCTGATTTTATATTCAGCCACGCCCGGCTTTTGATTGCGGCATTCCGCCAGAACGCTAAGGCTTTTTTCTCAAAGACACCGGGTCCCCAATCCTTGAAACGCTTTTGTATATGGCTGGGGGCGAAAAACATGGCGCTTCGTTCACTGATGAAATCGGGCCCCATGCCGGCGGCGTCATAATGGGTAAGACCCACATTGGAAGTGTATTTCATATTGTCGCCGAGATGCTTGTGAAGTCGCTCCAACACCTCGCCGCTCCCGGACATGTCGATAATCGCGGCAGGGGTGTTAGCATCAACGGTTTCAATCTCGTCATAGGTCAACACCTCATCATAAAGGCCTAACGCCTTTACGGCTGTTTCGTTGCGCGGCGAGGTAATCCCCACCAGCTTTGGCGCAGCGTCATCAGCCTTTATTGCATAGGCAGTTCCGATGGCGGTCTTGCTTGATGCGCTGGGAATGATAATTTGTTTAGCGGCGAACCAGTCATTGTCCTTCATAAAATCATAAAGGCAGAAAGACGTGGCATAGAGCGGAAACAAAACCATGCGCTCGTCATCCATTTCAATGTCATAATCAGGCTCAGCTTCAAGGCGCTGATAATTATTATAGACCGGCGGTAATTCTGCGCGATGGGTGGTAGCATCACTCAATCGATGTTGTTTGATATTGTCCGGCGTGATCACCAGATGGCTGCCCATGGGCCAATAGCCATAAAGCCGCTCGCCCACAGGAACATCCGGATTGTTGGATGCGATGACTTCTGCGATGCCCCAAACAGGAATGATCCCCCCAGCCCTCATCCGCAACAGGAAAGAATTTCCAATACCCGATGCGCTCCCCGACAATGCCATAGGTGACATTATTGGCGGTGAGCGCAAAATGATCGACTCTCAACAACACTTCTCCTGTTTTCAGCTCGGGCATATCGCGTTCAACAATGCGCGTGGTGGACAGATCGTCCTTGCGGACCTGATACTGGATGATTTGGGTCATAGTGTCCTGCCGGGTTCTTGGGGCTGAAGGTTCGGGAGAAGCGTAAATTCGCTTCTTCTTTCAGGCAAGATGTTGATGCAGTTGGGTGTTAGGCTGCGGGACTAAATGCAGGCTGCTTTAGCCGTAGGCGAGCCGTCTCCACCTTGCCATCGCGCGCAAGCGAGTGGATTTTTAGTATCTCGCCGGTGGGCTTAAAACCAAGTTTAGTGAGAACACGGCCAGACGCTGGGTTATCAAGGAAATATCCGGCGTTTATGGTTTTCCCATCGAGCTTTTCAAATGCGTAGTGGCTAATGGCGGATGCGGCCAAGGTGGCGACGCCTTGCCCGCGGGCGCGAGCGCCGACCCAATATCCGAGTTCAAATTCTGCTGACCCTGTTCTCATGACGCCCGTGCAGGCGATGATGATCTCCTCCCGGCAGACCGCCGATATTCGGCGCCATCATCAAATTCGCGAATGGCGCGGTTTACAAAGTTCGTTGCGTCTTCAAGGGTATAGGGGAAGGGGATCCGGCTGGTGTTCCGCGCGAGCGTCTCATCATTGCAAAGTTCAGCAAAGCGAGGCGCGTCTGCAAGCTCAATCGGCCTCAAGGTTAGGTCTTTGATTTTGAGGATAGTCATTGGCGTAGCTCCAAAGAAAAAGGGAAGGCTTTGCGCCTTCCCTTGTATTCGTCTGGAGGAGCGGCGCGTGCGGCGCCGACCTTAATGTCAGCGTTATTATTCTGCGTCCGGAAGAATGGAAACGAAGTTGCGACCTTTTGCTTTGGTGGCAAACTTCACGCGTCCACTAACAAGCGCGAACAATGTATGGTCGCGGCCCATGCCGACATTTTCGCCGGGATGAAATTTGGTGCCACGCTGGCGCACGATGATGTTGCCAGGGATTACGGCCTCATCGCCATATTTTTTGACGCCAAGACGACGGCCAGCACTGTCGCGGCCGTTGCGGGATGAACCACCTGCTTTTTTATGTGCCATGTTTTATTCCTTTTCGCCTTTAGCGAACTCTTTCGCCTGATCGATCCAGCCTTCGCGCTCAATACGACCTTTGAAGGATAATTTCTCGCCGAATTCTTCAACATCCTTTTCCGTCCAGGCAGCTATCTGCGCGAAGCTTGTCACGCCTGCTTCGAG
Organism: Alphaproteobacteria bacterium; assembly: GCA_013151435.1. Classification (GTDB taxonomy): domain Bacteria; phylum Pseudomonadota; class Alphaproteobacteria; order Caulobacterales; family Parvularculaceae; genus Hyphococcus. The sequence goes on along the minus strand of JAADIH010000103.1, from coordinate 4,845 downwards.
AAGTTTTTTCTCCAACGCCGGGCCAACGCCGGAAAGACGTTTCAAATCATCTGTGTCAGCCGATTCAGCTTTAGGGATGGCTTTTGCTTCAGCTTTTTTAGGCTCCGCCTTTTTGGCCGCTTTCTTAGCGGCAGGTTTTGCCTTGGCGCCGCCCGTCAAAATTTCAGTAACACGCAAGACTGTCTGTAGCTGACGGTGGCCGTTTTTACGGCGATAGTTCTGGCGGCGGCGTTTTTTGAAAACAATGATTTTCGCGGCGCGATCCTGTCCCAGGATTTCTGCGGCCACTGCGGCGCCGGCAACCCTAGGCTCGCCAAGCGTAACGTCCTTGCCGTTACCGAGCATCAAAACGTCATCCAGCGTGATCACGTCACCGGCCTCACCAGGCAGGCGCTCAACTTTCATGATATCGTCTTTGGAAACGCGGTATTGTATTGCTTACCGCCAGTCTTCACGACTGCGTACATTATCGACTCCATTGGCGCAATTTTTGCGCCTTCGTCCTTTTTCGCCCCGGTTTCTGTCGCCCGGTTGTTCAAATGGAGCGCGGTCTCTAGCCTGCAGGCTAGATTGCGTCAAGAGCGGCAAAGCCCGGAATGGTGCTTTCCTATAACGCAAATAGCCGATGCAAGGGTTTCGAGATGCCCGCTGGATTAGCGCCCAGAGGCTGTAATTTTGCCCCTACGGGTGCTGGCGCCATCGTCTGGCGGATTCCCGACAAAAGGTGCGATCAATTTTAACCGACAATATTGTTGCAGAGGCCTGGCTGAAACGCTAAATGCGCCCCTCAAGGAGAGGGGCCGAAGTGGTCGTCCGCGCGCAATATGCGCGCTAATTTTGGATTTAGGTCGACACTCCTTATGCTTCTATCTTATCGGGCGCAGCGCATGACCTTGCGCCCGCTTGCGGAGAGGTGCCGGAGTGGTCGATCGGGGCGGTCTCGAAAACCGTTGAGCGCGCAAGCGTTCCGAGGGTTCGAATCCCTCTCTCTCCGCCATTTTTCAGTTAACGATATAAGCTTCTGAAATTAAATCCGAAATTAGCGTTCTATCTTTCTCTTCTTAGGCATGACTATCTGAAGCATTTTTAGCCTCAAATTTTGAGTACCTTATATCTAATCAACCTTTTCGAGGTTCAAATAATACCGCGTTGCTTTGCGCATCCCCTGTCGGGTAAGGGCGCCTTTTTTGACGAGGTCAGCAAGATCGCGTGTTGTTGTTGCTGTGGGTGCATCGGTAATGGTCATGTAGTTTTTGGCGCTTAAGCCCCCTTTGAACCCTTCAATGCCTTCAGCGAACATTCGTAACAGGATTTTTTCCTGCCGCTCATTTAATTGGTCGCGCAAACGATCAAACAATCTTGTTTTTGCAAGCAGAAACTCAACCTGTTTCTGGCTTCTGGCTTGCGCATCCAAAACGATATCAGAAAACCATTTAAGCCACCTGTTGACATCGAGTGTTCTACTGGCCAATTCGAGTTGCTGGTAATACTCCTTACGGTGGTAAAGCAACACGCCAGCAAGGGATGTGAAGACAGGCTTCCTTCGACCTTGCGTCAGTGCTTTTTCAGATATGGCGCGTCCAATACGGCCATTGCCATCTTCAAACGGGTGTATGCACTCAAACCATAAATGTGCAATCCCCGCTCGCTCAACCGACGGCAACGGATTTTTGCCTGTGGGTGCTGTTTTGTTGAACCACTTGATGAAAGCTGCCATCTCTTTCAAAACAGATTTTGACGGCGGTGCTTCATAATGAACTTTCGGCGCATAGGCCGCACCCGAAATGATCTGCATGGGATCATCATGGGTTCGATAAGCGCCGATTTGGTCCAAATCTCTACGCCCATTCATCATCATCGCATGCCATCGGTAGAGCATTTCATGTGACAGGGGTTCTTTTGACGTTTTAAGAAGATCAACCATCATTTCGGCAATACCGTTTTCAGCCGGACGATGATTGCGTCGTGGCGTTTTCAGGCCAAGCGCACGTTGAATGGATGATTGAACGCTTTCCCGGTCCAGTATTTCACCCTCAATACTGGAGGTATCGAGAGCCTCCACAACCATAATGGAGACGCTCAAATCAACTTGATCATTTTCTGATAGGTGGCTGGATGTGCCGATAAGAATACCAGTCTGCTCAAGAAACCTTGCTTCTTGAGCAGACAGATGGTCCCTATTACAGGTAAAGTTCGGCCATTCTTCTAATTGCCAGTTCCATACCATGATCGATAAGACCCTCCTTTATCGATCATAATACCACATTAAGTTGATTGATAAAGGAAAGATTTATTCCTCAAACCAATTAACTCACTCGGATAAATGCTTGTTCCAGCGTTCCAGTTCATCTTGAATCTGGTTCAATAGCTCTCTGTCTATGCCCGCCAGCAGAGATTCGCATTTGCAAATCTCCCGCAAAGCCTTGAAAGGTAAGGCCGTTTCAAGGGTACGAAACCCTTCTTTTCGGCTGTATACGGAGCGCTCCAAAAACGCCAGTTTGAGGACTATATGTTGCAGCTCCAATTGTCCTGCCCCCCCTATAACTGAGCCATAGGTTTCGTGATATTCTACGAAGATTGAAGCGCTCCCCATGTTTGGGTCACCCGGCTGGAGGATTTCCGGGTTTCAGGTTCACGGCGGATGATTGTCCGTCGTGGGGTAAATCAGTGTTATTGTGGTTTTGTATCCGATCGCACTGTGTGGACGTACTTCATTGTAGTCTCTACGCCAGTCTTCCAGTTTTGAGCGGGCCCCGTTAGCAGGATTGGGTCAAGGCTCATGAACCAGTGTGCGTTCAAACATTCGGCTCTGAACTTGCCATTAAACGACTCGATGAAGGCGTTATCAGTGGGTTTGCCGAGCCTAGAGAAGTCCAGGATAACATCATTTTGATACGTCCACAGATCGAGATCACGGGACACAAATTCAGGTCCATTATCCGCCCGAATAGACTTTGGATAGCCAAATATTATACACACATGGTCAAGCGTTCGAACAACATCTTCTCCTTTGTAGCTGAATCGTGGATCAACAACCGGAGAGAACCGGGAGAAGGTGTCCACGACAGTGAGCACACGCAGCTTGCGACTCGTGACCAATTGATCATGCACAAAATCCATCGCCCATGTCTCATTCATAGCGATTGCTTCCTTTCGATCATCGCGTAACTTCGCTTTGACCCGACGCTTTGGGGTTTTGTTGCGTAGTTGCAGGCCCATCTCATGATAAAGCCGATAAACGTGCTTAGCGTTTATCGCCCATCCTTCACGGCGCAACAAAACATGTATGCGCCGATAACCGTAACGCACATGGGTTTCCACAATCTCTTTGATCCGTTGTTTGAGATCGGCCTCATCGTCGCTTCTTGACTTGTATTGCTGTGTAGAGCGTGGGGCTTTCATTGTGCGGCGCGCATTAAACGCCGTTCAGCTTCACACAGCGCCTCGGGTGTGTCGACGTCGAGCCATGACAGCCCGGTTACTTCAACGGTTTTCGCCCACCAATTCCCGGAGCCCGTCGGAAATCCTATGTTTGTTATTTGCCGCCGCGCACTCCAGTCCATCAAACAGACCTGACGTACAAAGCATGACCCCGGTGTTGCTGGCGTCCCAATTCTCAAGCGATTTCTTGATCGCCTGAATGCGTCCGCCATCGATCTTGACCCGGGTGACGTCGTCGAGATCGAAGAGGGCGTCTTTGTCCCGGTCCACGGTAAGGCGCATTTCTCCTGGCGCGGGCGGGTCGTCGGCCAGGGCGCTGGCGCCATTGCCCCGCTTCCTTCTTTGGCGTCAACGAAGTCAATCGTGATGCCGCGTCGGCGGGCAATCTCGGAAAAATGCCCCCTATAGCGAGCAGACATCCGTTCTGATGTGCAGGCCTAGAGCGCCGGGCTAAAAACTGGTAGCCACTTTTTTCGCCCGGCCCTATAGTATTAGTTTTCACCCGACTGTCCATGAAAAGAATTCCTATGAAAAAGTCCGACCACAAAGCTCCCGATATGCTGACGCTGTTGGCGCAAGCGCGCGGCGTCTCGGCGCATGATGCATCGCCCAAAAGCGCGAGCGTTATTCCGCCGATTGAAATGACCACAACTTACTTGCGCGATGCGTCCTATCAGCTCGGACAGAGCGGTGAATATCGGCGCGATGACAGTGCGAATTTCCGTCAGGTTGAGGCGGTGCTGAGCGCGATTGAGAACGGGGCGGATGCGCTTGTGTTCTCGTCGGGCATGGCGGCGGCGGCGGCGGCGATCGCGACGTTGCGGCCGGGCGATCATATTGTGGCGCCAAAAATCGGTTATTACGGCGTGCGCCGGTGGATTGAGCATTTTTGCGGCCAGTTTGGCATTGGTTTGACGCTGGTTGACCCGGGCGCGCCGGGTGAACTTGAGCGCGCCATCACCAAAGGCAAGACGCGTCTTGTGTGGATTGAAACGCCGACCAATCCGACCTGGGAAGTGACCGATATCGGTGCTGCGGCCGCCGCTGCGCATGCCGCCGGCGCCCGGTTGATTGTCGATTCGACGGTGATGACGCCGATATTGTGCAACCCGCTCGATCATGGGGCGGATATCGTTATGCATTCGGCGTCGAAATATCTGAACGGCCATTCCGATGTCATCGCCGGTGCTTTGGTGACGCGTACGGACGATGACTGGTGGGGCGACATCCGCCAGCACCGTTATATGAGCGGGGCGATCCTTGGCGCGTTGGAAACCTGGCTATTATTGCGTGGATTGCGCACGCTCGGGCTACGGGTTGAACGCGCCAGCCAAAACGCGCTCGCCATTGCGGAGCATTTTGAAGGCCATGCAAAACTGTCGGCGGTGCTTTACCCTGGCCTTG
>JAADIH010000302.1 GCA_013151435.1 Alphaproteobacteria bacterium | reverse complement strand
ACTAACCCCGCAGCGGACAATCATCCGCCGTGAAACTGAAACCCGGAAATCCTCCAGTCGGGTGGCCCAAACACGGGGAGCGCTTCACTGTGATGTAGACGAATTTCTGAGACACTTATGTTATGACTATAATCGTACTCTGAGTTGTCCCTTGTCCCTACCGAAAACTAGATTCTCACGTATTCATGATGCAACCCGCCAAGATGCGAAATCACTTTGATACGTCCGTAAGCGTGAATTGATCTGGAAAAAGGGGCGTCTTTATTCAATCCGATATGCGTGCGCGTGGAATTATAATATCGAGCGTAAGCTTTCAGAACACGGCGCAGGTGCACCTCGTCGCGAATGATCATGTGATCAAGACACTCGCGTTTAATCGAACCGATCATGCGTTCCACAAAGCCGTTTTGCCAGGGACTTCTGAGCGCGGTCGGGCCATCACGAATATTCAAGGCGGCGAGCTGTTTCTTGAACGCAGCCCCGTAGATAGAGTCATTGTCACGGATGAGAGTCTTAGGCGCGCTATCCCAAGGGAAAGCTTCCGTTATTTGCCGCGCAGCCCATTCCGCTGTGGGATTCGCGGTTATTCCGATATGGAGCAACTTGCGCCGACTATGGCCAAGGATGACAAACACATAAAGCAGCTTAAAGCCAATCGTCGGAATAATGAGAAAGTCGCAAGAGGCAATTCCATCCGCGTGATTGCGCAGGAAAGTCTTCCATCCTTGTGAAGGCGGGCCGCGACGCTTGGCCATATATTTGGCGACCGATGACTGGGCAATATCGAACCCCAGCATTTTGAGTTCGCCATGGACGCGCGGTGTGCCCCACAATGGATTGGCGAGGCTTATTTCGCGAATGAGGTCACGGATTTCCTTTGAGACTTTTGGTCTGCCGCAACGCGGCCGAGACTTCCAGCGCCACAAAGCCCTAAAGCCCATTCGATGCCAGCGGATCACCGTTGCTGGCTGCACGACATGTACCGCGCGCAACAGTTCAGGCCAGATGTGGCATAATAAGGTGAGGACGATGCGATCAATACGAGTTAGTCGGATCCGATTTGGTGATTTTCGTCGGAGTGTTGCAAGCTGATGCCGCAAAAGTGTGACTTCAGCTTCTAGCGCAACTCGACTCCGAAACAGATCGCGGAAGAATAGTAAGCCTAGTTTTATAATGTTTAGCATTTGGACAGGCGATCATGAGTCGCAATCCTAAGCGAATCTCTCTCGGATGAGGTTTACGCTAGGGACAACGGTCAAGCTCTACTCGGCCTTGTTCGCGATGACGACCCAGGTGGCCGAGTCCATGGTGATACCCGACCCTGTATCATATGGGACAAGTGCTTCGCGCAGGTCAGATGTAATTGTGGCTTTCAACATGTCGCTGGCGCTGGATTGTGCAATCGCCCCGCTCGCCGGACCCATCTGCGTCAGGAATGCGACGGCCTCGTCGAGGTTTTCGCCAATCGTAAACGGCGTGTCAAAACTATTGACCTCAATGGTTGAAAACCCCGAGGCGGTCAAAATGCGCGTTACCCTCTCAGGATCGCCAAACGACATTGGCCCCGGCTCCTCAGGACCCGGAGGGTCTAACAGCGCCACATGACGCGAGACAACCTCAAGAGATTTGCTAACCCATTCATTCTCCTTAGCCGGCCGCCAGCAGATAAAGGCTGCGCGTCCGCCGGGGCGTAACGCCGCTCGTAGGTTTTGAAAGGCAGCGACAGGATCGTCGAAAAACATCACGCCAAAGCGCGAGAACACCAGGTCGAAAGCGGCTGCATCAAAACCATGCAGCTGCGCGTCACCGCGTTCAAATGTTACATTCTTCTCCGGGACAGACATCGCTCGCGCTCTGGCGTGCGCCAGGATCGGCTCGGAGATATCAACCCCCAACACGCGGCCGCCGGACCCGACGAGACGCGCCAAGTCAAACGAAGTGTCCCCGCATCCGCAGCCGACATCCAACACCCTCTCGCCAGGCGATATGCCCGCCGCCGCCATAACCTCCCGACCAAAGGGCAAAAGACTCGCATCAATTGTTTCCTGGAAACGCAGCCATTTTTCGCCGCCTTCGCCGTTCCAGAACTCGCTCATATCCGTGTTAGCCGTGCTGCTCATATAGTATCTCCATTTACACGCACCGAACATATGCCTCCAAAAATGAACGTCAATTATTGATTTTTGACTCCATGCCACCCATAAATGGACATATGGTCAGCTGGGACAATCGCCGCATATTTCTCGCCGTCGCACGCGCTGCTTCGCTCTCAAAGGCGGCCGATACACTAGGCTTGAGCCGTTCCACAATCATGCGACGGATAACAGCATTAGAAAAAGAGCTTGGCGCGCGTTTGTTTGAGCGCTTGCCCGAGGGATATTTCACCACCGAGGCCGGCGATGAAATGCTGCATTCCGCCGAACGTATCGAAACAGAGGCGAATGCGGTTGATCGTCGAATATCCGGCCGAGATGCGGAGCTGACCGGCAAAATTCGCATCGCTATTCCCGGCGTGCTCGCAACCCATCTCCTCATGCCCGACTTTACAGAATTTGCCCGCGCAAATCCAAACATCAAACTGGAAATTGCACCCAATTATGAGATGGTGGATTTGGCGAAACGCGAAGCCGATGTCGCCATTCGTGTCTCGAACAACCCGCCGCAAGATTTGATTGGTCGCCGCATCCTAACCATGGCGCGCGCAGCCTATGTTAATAAGGAATACCTTCTACGCGATCAGTCCGGCCGTAAAAAGGCGCCCGCACTCAGTTGGATCGGCTGGTCGGACGATCCGTCTTCACAACAATGGATGAAAGAAACCGATTTTCCCGATACGCCGATTGGCTCGATCATTGAAGATCCGCATGCGACCCTCAACGCCATTCGCGCAGGGTTGGGCATGGCGGTACTGCCGTGCTTCATGGGCGATGCGGCGGCGGGCGTCTATCGGATGCCGCCAGGCTCACTTGTATTGCAGACCGATGTATGGGTCTTAACCCACGAAGACATGCGCAACACCGCGCGCATCAGAAAGTTCACGAGCTTTATTGCGGACGCATTACTGCGTCATCGCGCCCTCGTTGAGGGCAAAAAACCAAGGACATAAGCCAATCGGCCTGAAAGGGTTATCACGGCCTATCGTTAGGTGTCCATAAATGGACATAGTTAGTTCAAAAATCGCCAGTTCTCCTCAAATTTAATTCTCCTATCTTGTCGAATGTAAGCGCTGCCTGGCTTGGGACGCATTGCAACCTCGAACGCAAGACCGCGCCTGGTGTTGCAAGTCATTTGGAGAACGAAATATGGCCCTCGAACTTTATATCATTAGCGGCAGCCCGCACGCCTGGGCCGTAATGCTCGGTATGGAAACCAAGGGACTAAAATATACGGTGCGCCGGCTCGATCCAAGCAAGAAGGAGCATAAAACGGACGCGTATTTCGCTCTCAACCCGCATGGAAAGGTTCCAACCCTCAAACACGATGACACAATCATTTATGAATCCATCGCGATACTAGCCTATATCGATCAGCTAAGCCCCAAAGATTCCCTGTTTGGCGTCACCCCCCAAAAGACCGGCCTGATCTGGCAACGCGTTTTTGAACTAACGAATTACCTGCGCGCACCCCTGATTGACGACGCTGCACGGCCAATATTTCAAGGCCGCTTCACGGATAATCCGAGCGAAATTCGAGAAACCTCCATCAACGCACATACCGCTCTGGCATGGGCGGAAGATATTTTATCTACCTCGCCATACCTCGCAGGAAACGAAATTTCGGCGGCCGATATTGTTCTTATCCCATACCTCAATTCTTTTTTGAGAGCGGCTGGAAAACCGTCGGCAAAATTGTTGGGCGAAGCGTTTTTACCGCTTGAGAGTTCTTTTCCAAACCTTGCCGCCTGGGCGGCGCGGATTGAAGCGATGCCGGGCTACACCCAAGCCTACCCTCCGCATTGGCGGGACTGAGCTAACTGCGCCTTTCGCTCAAAATCCACCCAAAAACTTTACTTCGTTCCTCCCCAAATAGTTGAGATCACCTCATGAATTTTTTGACCAATTTTGCCCTCGCCGCGCCCAAAACTTTCATCTGGGGGACGGTCGCCATTGCGTTCTCACTCATGGCGTTAGTCGCGGCACCGACCTTATCGCCGACGGTTGCGCAATTTCTACAGCCTTTATCAATCGATGCGGACCCTGAAAATATGCTCGTCTATGATGAGCCTGTCCGGGTGTTTAACCGGGAGAAAAAAGATACCTTCTCTCTATACGATCTAATCGTTATCGGTGTTGTCAATGACAACCGAAAAGATGGCGTCTTTTCCGTCGCCTCGCTTTCAGACATCTACGACCTGGCGGAATTTGCCAAGGACATCCAGTGGACCAACAAGCAAGGCGAGATTGAAGGCGTCGTACCGATTGACCTTATCACCCCGTCGACGATGGAAGATGTTCGCCAGGCCGGCCCCGGCACGGTCGACTTTAACTGGCTCATGGACGGACCGCCGCAATCTGAGGCCGAAGCACTTGATGTGCGTGATCGCGCGCTTAACCAACCGATATTAAACGGGAGCTTAGTCTCGGAAGATGGCCGCTCGATCGCACTTTATATCCCGATCACCTCAAAAGGCGTCAGCTACCGGGTCGCACAACAACTGCGTGAGCGGATCGCCAGTTACGACAGCGGCGATCAATATTGGATAACCGGCCTGCCGGTTGCGCAAGACCAGTTCGGCGTCGAGATGTTCATTCAGATGGGTATAACTACGCCGCTGGCAACAGGTCTGTTGTTCTTTTTGTTGTGGCTTTTCTTTCGCAACCTGACGCTGGTCGCCTCGCCGATTATGGTTGCGATGTTGTCAGTCACCATCACGGTCTGCCTTTTAATCGCCACCGGGCACAGCATTCACATCATGACCTCGATGATCCCGATATTTGTGATGCCGATAGCCGTTTTGGATTCTATCCACATTCTATCGGAGTTCCATGATCGGTATCCGGAATTTAAAGACCGGCGCATGACCATCAAACACGTCATGTCAAAACTCGCGCTGCCGATGTTCTTTACATCAATCACCACGGGCATTGGGTTTATGTCTTTGAACTTCATGCCAATCCCGCCATTGCAGGCGTTTGGAACATTTGTCGGCATTGGCGTTGTCGTCGCCTGGTTCTTAACCGTCACCTTGATCCCCGCCTATATTATATTGATGCCGGAGCGGAAATTCAAAAATTTCG
>JAADIH010000156.1 GCA_013151435.1 Alphaproteobacteria bacterium | reverse complement strand
AAAGACCACCCTTCTGGAATTTCTGCATAACGACGCCCTTGCCGCGAGACATCTCCGGCAGGTCAGCCGCCGGAAACACCAGAAATTTTTTGTTGTCACCCACAGTCGCAATCATATCGCCGCTGGCCACCCGGCAGACCGTCGCTTCTGAGCCAGCTGGCACATTCAAAACCTGTTTGCCTTTTCGTGTATTCGACAAACAGTCTGCCTCAGATACAATAAATCCGTGACCGGATGATGAAGCCACAAGAAACTTGCGCTCCCCTTCATGGATGAAGACGGTGATGACCGCATCATCATTTCCCATATCAACGATCAACCGGATCGGTTCGCCATGCCCTCGCCCGCCAGGTAATGCATTGACATCCAGCGCATAGAATTTGCCGTTGGTCGCAAACAGTATCAGCTTGTCAGTAGTCTGGGCGTGAACCACATAGTCCTGACGATCACCATCCTTATATTTGATGGTCTTTGGATCTTCGATGTGGCCTTTCATAGACCGCACCCATCCCTTTTCAGAAAGAACGATGGTGACGGGCTCTTTTTCTACAAAGATATCGAGATCAATTTCCTCGATCAGAGGCGCATCAGCGATTTCCGTGCGCCGCGCCCCCAGCGCTGTTTTTGGATCAAAATATTTACGCACCTCACGCAATTGCTCTGCGATCTTGGCCCACTGGGCGTCGCCCGATTTCAAAAGCGCTTTCAAGGACTTCTGCTCGGCTTGCAGGCTCTTATGCTCAGTCTTGATCTCCATTTCCTCTAATTTGCGCAAAGAACGAAGGCGCATATTGAGGATCGCTTCGGTTTGAACATCCGACAGCTTGAAGGTCTTCATCAACTGGGCTTTGGGCTCATCTTCAAAGCGGATGATCCGAATAACCTCATCAAGATTGAGATAAGCGATCAGGAAGCCATCAAGAATTTCCAGCCGTCGCGCAATCTTTTCAAGCCGGAACTTGGAGCCGCGAACCAGCACGTCCTTGCGATGGTCCACATAGGACTGCAGCACATCGCGAAGCCCCATAACCCGTGGTGCGCCATCAGCGCCCAACACGTTCATGTTGAGCGAGAACCGCGATTCAAGGTCCGTCGCCTTAAACACACTTTCCATCAATGCAGAAGGGTCAATATTGCCGGAACGCGGCTCTATGATCAGGCGGATGTCTTCCGCGCTTTCATCACGAACATCGCCAACAGCGGGCAGTTTTTTATTCTGAATAAGCTCGGCAATGCGTTCAATCAGTTTCGATTTTTGAACCTGATAAGGAATCTCCGTAATCACAATCAGATAGCGGCCACGCCCAAGGTCCTCGGTCTGCCATTTCGCGCGCACACGAAAGCCACCCCGCCCCGTTGCATAAGCTTCTTCCATAGAGGCTGCATCTTCTATGCAAACGCCGCCGGTTGGAAAATCCGGACCTTTGACATAGTTGAGCAATGTTTGCGTTCGCGCATTAGGCGTCTTGATCAGATGCAGTGATGCATCAATCAGTTCTGCAACATTATGCGGCGGGATCGACGTCGCCATACCCACCGCGATGCCGGTCGAACCATTCGCCAGAAGATTTGGAAAAGCGGCGGGAAGAACTACAGGCTCCTTGCCCTCACCATCATAGGTCTCGCGAAAATCAACAGTGTCATTGTCGATCCCCTCAAGGAGAAGTTGGGCTGCATCCGTCAGACGACTTTCCGTGTAGCGCATGGCCGCAGCATTATCGCCATCGATATTACCGAAATTCCCCTGGCCATCGACCAGCGGCACGCGCACGGAAAAATCCTGCACCAAGCGAACCATGGCGTCATAGATCGCCTGATCGCCATGAGGGTGAAAATTACCCATGACTTCGCCGACAACCTTGGCGGATTTCTTATAACTGCCCCCGGGGGTCAGCTTCATCTGGCGCATGGCATAGAGAATGCGTCGGTGGACTGGCTTTAACCCGTCACGAACATCAGGCAGCGCCCGGGACGTAATCGTCGAGAGCGCATAGGCGAGATAGCGCTGGGACAGCGCCTCATCAAACGGCTCTAGAAAGATATCTTCGGGCTTTGCCAGTTTAACGGGTTTTGCGGATTTCGATTTGCGAGTTGTTCGTGCCATAGCGCAGGGAATAACAGAATCGCAAGCGCACGCCAGCCTTCACTTTGCCCAAAGCGCTATATCCGCTATGCCGCATCTATGTTGAGCGCCCTCACCGATATCCTGGCCTTCCCGATATTGCTGATTGAGCTGGCGGTATCGGCCATAGGGTTTTCCACAGGCGCTTTTGTTCAGGTCGCCCAAAATGTCGATGCACAAACCGCCGCCCTCATGATCGCCTTTCTGGCTGGCATTTCGGAGATGCTGGGCCAGAGCGTTATCCTCATCGTCAATCGGATTGTTCTCTACCGCTTCCTCGCGAGCCTCCTCTTTACCGGAGCGACGTATGTGGTGACGGCGCTGAGCTGGGCCGCTTGCGTGCTGATCGTTGCGCCCCTGACCCGCGTTGGCGCGATCGGCCCCGGCGATATGGCCGGCATGATTGGGGTAGTCTCCCTTGCCTTCGCGCCTCGCCTCCTCGGTATTTTCTCTATCGCCCCCTATTTTGGCGCCGCCCTCTCAAATCTCCTTGAAGCCTGGGCCATGGCGCTGGTGATCTTCGGCCTTACTGCAGCATTCGATATGCCGCTTGGCGCAGCAGTTTTTTGTGGCGCCATCGGCTGGGGGGTATCCTACGGGCTACGCATATTTACCGGTCATGCGCTCGCCAAACCGCTTGGCCGGTTGCGCATCCTGGTCAGCGGCTCTCCCCTTGACCAAACGCCACAGCAGATCATCGACAATGTCGTGCAACGCATCCGCGACGAGATCAAAAAATGATCGCCGCTTTGCTCATACCACTGATTATCTTCGCCGCAGCATTGTTGATCACTGCAGCACTATCGCCCATCGAAACCTTGAGCTGGTGGGCCGGGTGGACAGAAGATGAAATTGAACATCCCGAAGAGCTGCCCGGACCAGTCTCGGACGAGCAACCCCACGCCAAACTCTATGTCATCTATCTTGCCGGCATCTCGACACTCTCTGGGGAGTATCTAATTCCGCGTGAAAAAGTCTTCATCAAAGGCTTGCGCGAAAGACTCCCCGATAGCGTAGTGATTGATGATGTGTTCCCCTATTCTCCTTCTGGATTGCATCTATTGGCGGGCGCACGGTTTCTTGACCGTCTGTGGCGTGTCATTCAGAAAATGAAACTTGATGGCCGGGGCGAGATGGTTTCTGTCTTGATCAAGATACGCAACGTCTTTCAAGTCATGATCTCCGCCGACCACCGTTATGGTCCCATATTCAATCAGGGCGCCGCTAATGTGATCGAGGCCGCCCTTTTGCGCGCGGGCTATCGCGCAAATTGCGGGACACCGATTGTTATCATTGGGTATAGCGGCGGGGCGCAAATCGCCATTGGCGCTGCGACATTTCTGAAGGCACGATTCGGCGCGCCGATAGATGTGATTTCTCTTGGCGGCGTCATGGCCTCCGATCCGGGGTTGCACTTCGTCCGGCGGTTGCATCATCTGATTGGCGATGGAGATAACATCCGCAAATCCGGAGTTATTCTTTTCCCGGAGCGCTGGGGCATCATGGCGCATTCTGAATGGAACACCGCAAAACGCGAAGGCAGGGTGACCATCCAGAAGCTCGAAGGCATGATCCATGCGGGGGCGCGAGGATATTTTGGACTGCCCAAAGTTGACGGCGTTTCGAACAATGAGCGAACGCTTGATAAAGTTGTTGAGATTCTTTCTACTGCCGCCATCTCCGCTCATCCCGGCGAAAGCCGGGATCCAGCAGATGGGCATATACTTAGAAATCTGGATCCCGGATCAAGTCCGGGATGACAGGCTCACATAAATTGAGAGCGAAGCACCTCAACCACCCGCCTTCGCGCCTCAGGCAATTGTTTGTTGGTCAAATGCAAAATCCTAGTCTCAATAAAATGCCCAGTGGTTTGCAAAGCATCTAATGCTTCTTCTGGGGAAGCCTCAGCGCAGTCGCCTTTTAAGAACGCAGGCAATGGCAACATTTTATCCTTATACGGTGCTCCGGCGTCTTCGCTGACAGCGCAAGCCGAACGCGGCGATACATAAATGAGATTTTCGCGCGCCCCCGTGGATGCGCAACGATCTAGAGTCAATCCAAAGCCCAATTCCGCCAACAGCCCCAGCTCCCACCGCGCCATGAGGGCTGGCCAGACATCAATGTCGTCGAGATTATCGAGCAACACCGACATAGCCGCATAGGAAGGCGCATGAGCCTCACGCTCGGGCAGGCACGCATAGGCCAGTGCACATGCCGCCGACAGCCCCGCCAGAGATAACTTATCCTGCATCGCTTCCCCGGCGCGGGCACGGGTGAGCTCTAACGCAAAATGACCGAGACTGTCTTCACTGCGCCCGGTCCAGTCGGCTTGGACTTCATTTCCAGGTTGTAAAAGGGGCCGCATCTTGCGCCCCTGACCGCCATAGACGAGCCCCGACCAGCGCCCTCTCTCTAGCGTAAAAATATCCGCTACCGCATGGGTCTCCCCATGGGCTCGCGCGTTTAGGATGATGCCATGATCAGTGAAGTTCATTTTAGCAACATCAGTGGATTATCGATGAAGTCAATGGGAATTTCCCGAAGAACTTCAACAGAAAAAGTTGAGGTCAGAAAAATGAAAGGCGACAAATCCATACCCAACTGATATAATACCACCTCAATAGGGTTGGGCATAATGGCCGTTACAGAAAAGACTTCCACAAAACCAATGCGCCGCATCAGAGCGTGGATTGCAGCACTCCTAACATTATTTGGTTGGGGTCTTGGATTATATTACGCGGGAAAGACACTATCTGCTGTTCGAAGTGGTTTGTTCGGCTGTCCGTTATCAAAAGACATGAGACCGTTGATCGTATTCAGTAACGGAGTCTCTGGCTCATCTATTGTTTCGGTTTAAGCTGCGGCTTTGCGATGTTGCAAGCGCCGAGGTTCGAATGTTTTTTGTTTGATCCTTTCTCTTTTTAGTAAAATGGTCTGGCCACGCCCAAAATGGACATCAGACGGTGTGAGGTTTTTCAAACCCTCGTGATAACGCTGATGATTATAGTGGCCAACGAACGCATCGATCTGTGCTTCCAGCACCAGGCAGATAATAGTTTGCCAGGAGGATGCGGTTCTTGAGTGTCTGATGCCAGCGTTCGATTTTACCTTGAGTTTGCGGATGGTAAGGCGCGCCGCGAACATGTTTCATGCCGTGATCCCCCAGCCAATCTGCAAGGTCACCGGCAACATAACTTGAACCGTTATCTGAGAGTAATCGCGGCTTATGAACAACATTGGCGTGATCAAGCCCAGCCGTGGCTAGCGCCATCTCCAGCGTATCCGTCACGTCATCTGCTTTCATCGTGGTGCAAAGTTTCCAGGCAATGATGTAGCGTGAGAAGTCATCAAGGGTCGTCGATAGGTAAAACTAGCCCCAACCAATCACTTTCAGATAGGTAAAGTCTGTCTGCCACAGCTAATTGATCGCCGTTGTCTTATCCTTGAACTCATTGGCCGCTTTCATCACTGTGAAGGCCGGGCTGGTGATCAGATCATGTGCCCTCACGCCGGCACAACTCGGCTATTGAATATTCGCCGCGCAAGCCCTCCAGAACAATGCGAATCTTCTCCTCCGTTGCATGCCTCTTGCGCGTCGCTCGGCGGATGTCTTTGACGGTCTTCTCGGCCGATGAAAGCGGCCCGGGTTTGTGTCTCATCGTCTTTCCCTTCAAGGGTTACGATGAACCAAAATACTCCCTTAGCAAAACACCTCAGAAAGTCTCATAATCCATGACAGGATACAG
>JAADIH010000261.1 GCA_013151435.1 Alphaproteobacteria bacterium | reverse complement strand
TCCTGCAGGGCTTCTTTCACGTCATCCAGCTTGAAAGGTTTGATGATGGCTTCAATTTTTTTCATATCACGTCACGGATGCTGTTTGACTTCAATAAAATCCTGTTAAGACAGAGCGTGGGTTATTGAAGGTGTCAAGCGTGGCGGGATTTATTCTTTTATCATCAGCGCAAATGCGCGCTGTGGAGGCGGCGACAATCAAAGGCGGCGTGTCGTCAGCCGCGTTGATGGAGCAGGCGGGCGAAAAGGTCGCGGAAGTCGCGATGCGCGCCTGGACCAAACGGCCAGTCGCCGTTTTATGCGGGCCCGGTAATAATGGCGGCGATGGTTTTGTGGTCGCGCGCCGGATTGCCGAGGCCGGGTGGCCGGTAAAGGTTGGGCTGCTTGGGGAGCACGAAAATCTGACGGATGACGCCAAGCTGATGGCCGATCTCTATGAGGGTGAAATTTCGCCATTTTCGCCATCAATACTGGAGGGAGTGGGGCTGATCATCGACGCCATTTTTGGCACGGGGCTCACGCGCGTGGTGGAGGGGGATTACAAGACCGCTATTGAAGCGGTGAATGCGCATCCGGCGCCAGCGCTTGCAGTGGATATTCCATCCGGGGTGAGCGCCGATACAGGCGCGGTGCTCGGGGTCGGGGTCACAGCAGTGCGCACTGTCACTTTTTTCCAGAAAAAACCCGGACATGTTTTGTTTCCGGGCCGGGCGTTATGCGGCAGCGTCGATGCGGTAGAAATTGGGATCACCAGAGAGGCCGCCGCAACGATCAAGCCGGACTGCTTTGAAAACCAGCCATCTTTATGGGGTGAGGCATTTGGTCGGCCGGGTTGGCAGTCGCACAAATATCAACGTGGTCATGTCATGGCGGTATCTGGCGGGGCGCTTAATACCGGCGCGATACGGCTTGCCGCTATGGGCGCTTTGCGGATCGGGGCGGGGCTTGTCACGATTTTGTCCCCAAGAGACGCGACACAAACCAATGCTGCTCATTTAACCGCCATCATGTTGCGCCAGGCAGATACCGTTGAAGAGATCGGCGCCTCTCTCGAAGGCGCGGATAAATATCCGATGACCGCCGTGATCGGGCCTGCTGCTGGTATTGGTGAGGCGACTAGAGACAAAACTCTTGCCATTTTAAAAAGCGAGGCCTCGGCTGTTCTTGATGCTGACGTGCTGACGAGTTTTGCGGACGATTCGGCAATACTGTTCTCGGCCTTGCGTGAAGGGGACGTGCTGACACCCCATAGCGGTGAGTTTGAGCGGTTATTTGATGGCATTGCTTTAAGCGAAGGCAAGCTCGCGGCAGCGCGCGCCGCCAGTAAAAAGGCTGGCTGTATCGTTGTGCTAAAAGGCGCCGACACAGTGATTGCGGCGCCAGACGGGCGTGCCACGATCAATGTTAATGCCCCGGCCAATCTTGCAACAGCTGGCGCTGGCGATGTTCTGGCCGGGTTTATTGCTGGCTTGCGGGCGCAAGGGATGCCGGGTTTCGAGGCCGCCTGCGCTGGTGTTTGGCTTCATGGGGCATGCGCCCAAGCTGCAGGTCCAGGATTGATTGCAGAGGATCTTCCCGTTGCGGTGCGTCCGGTTTTGCAGTCGCTTCTGGCGCCCCCAAAAGGTGAGGTTAAGGAGAGCTGAGATGGCTGATCGCGAGGGGGTTTGTATCCGCCATGCGGAGATCAGCGACCTCGAGGCAATGACGCATCTCTATAATCATTTCGTTGAAACGACGACGGTTACATTCGACATAGAGACCTTCTCAACCGAGGAGCGTAAATCCTGGTTTACTCAATTTGATCAGACCGGCCCGCATCAACTGTTTGTCGCGGAGTACGAAGGGGTATTTGCCGGTTATGCGGGATCGATGGCGCATCGCGCCAAGCCCGCATATAAAATATCAGTTGAGACGACAATTTATGTGGATGATCGCTTTGCCCGAATAGGCATCGGCCACATGCTCTATCAGCGGCTCTTTACTGCGCTGGAAAAAGAAGATCTGCGCAGCGTTTTTGCCGCCGTCACCCTACCAAATGAGGCGTCTATCCGCTTTCACAAAAGTCACGGGTTTACTGAAATTGGGACTTTCCATGAGATAGGGCGAAAATTCGGCGGCTATCATGACGTTATGTGGTTCGAAAAGCGAATATGACGCTCTCGACAGGGCTGGAATGTCTGTTATAGAAGCGCGCTTTAGAGGGGTTGCAGCGTGTGCTGCAGCTCACTTATATCTTGCGGATGTGGCGGAATTGGTAGACGCACCAGATTTAGGTTCTGGCGCCGAGAGGCGTGGAGGTTCAAGTCCTCTCATCCGCACCACTGCTGTTTGAGACGAGGCCAGGAATAGATATGGAAGTCACGGAAAAATCTGCTGAAGGTCTGGAGCGCAAGTTTCAGGTCAAAGTGCCAGCCTCAGAGCTGGATGATAAGCTGGTCGCGCGGCTCGAAGAGATGAAGGGTCAGGTGCAGCTAAAGGGCTTTCGCAAGGGCAAAGCTCCTGTGTCGTTCCTGAAAAAAATGTACGGCAAAGGGATGATGAGCGAGATCGTCCAACAACTCGTGTCGGAAACGACGCAAAAAGCATTTTCTGAACGTGATTTGCAGCCGGCCGTCGCGCCGCACCCGCATTTCCACTCGGACATGGATGACGTCATCGCTGGTAAGGCCGACCTTGAATATGATGTTCATGCGGAAATCCTGCCGAGCTTTGAGCCGATGGATGTTGCAACACTGAAGCTTACCCATATGGTCGCTGAAGTTGCCGAAGAAGATATTCAGGAAGCGCTGCAACGGGTCGCCGATCAGCAAACTACCTATGCACCGCGCAAGGAAACGCAAAAATCCAAAAAAGGCGACATGCTCTCTATAGATTATGTTGGCCGTATCGATGGTGAAGAATTTGACGGCGGTAAGGGTGAGAAAGTCAGCATCGTCTTAGGGTCTGATACTTTTATTCCCGGTTTTGAAAAACAGCTTACGGGCGCCAAGGCTGGAGAAGATGTGGAAGTTAAAGTGACTTTCCCAGAGGACTACAATGCCAAGGATCTGGCCGGTAAGGATGCCGTATTCGCTGTCACTGTGGTCGAGGTTAAGCAACCCGAAGACGTTGAGATTGATGATGAACTCGCCAAAAAAATGGGCCTTGATAATCTCGATGATCTGAAAGGGCGTATAAAAGAGAACATTCAGTCTGACTATAAGCAATTATCACGTGGGCATCTAAAGCGGTCACTGCTCGACAAGCTTGATGCAGCCCATGATTTTGATCTGCCCAAAACCATGGTCGATAATGAATTTGATCAGATTTGGCGCCAGGTTGAAGCTGCCGATCAGGATGAAGAAGATGAAGGCAAATCCGAAGACGAATTGAAAGATGAGTATCGCCAGATTGCTGAGCGCCGCGTAAGATTGGGGCTTGTGCTGGCGGAAATTGGCAAGCGCGCAGACGTTCAAGTCCCGCAAGAAGACGTGCAGCGCGAGATGATTAATATGGCGCGGGCCTATCCCGGCCAGGAAAAAGAGTTACTCGAATTTTACCAAAATAATCCAAATGCTGTCCAACAACTCAAAGCGCCACTTTTTGAAGAAAGAGTCGTCGATTACATCATCGAGCGAGCCGAAGTGACCGATGAGACCGCTTCCAAAGAGAAATTGATGGAAGACCCCGAAGGCGACGCATAATCCGCATCGGATTAATCAGTGATAGCGAGATGGGCGGGCCGTGCCTTTTTGCGGCCCGTTTCCTTTCCGAGACGTCTTTCGAGCAATAGAATTCTTCTTTGCGGCTGGTAATTGAACAAATCCTTGCATTTTCAAGAGAATAACCCTCGCTTAAGCGCTAGGGTGTAGGCTTGCACAATTGGGGCTAGTGATGTGGATCAAACCCCCCATGTTATGTGATGGTATTAATGAATGCGTCATGCTGACGACGCAGCGACAAGAGGACGTCAATGAAAGACCCCCAGGACATTTTTATGAATACGCTCGTACCCATGGTGGTGGAGCAATCAAGCCGCGGTGAACGCGCTTATGACATTTATTCCCGGCTCTTGAAGGAGCGCATTATCTTTCTGTCAGGGCCGGTCCACGATCAGGTGTCGACCTTGATTGTGGCGCAATTGCTGTTTCTTGAGGCTGAAAACCCTAAAAAAGAGATCTCGCTTTATATCAATTCGCCGGGTGGCTCAGTTTCTGCTGGCCTCGCGATGTATGACACCATGCGATATATCCGTCCGGCAGTCTCGACCATGTGTATCGGCATGGCGGCCTCTATGGGGTCGTTATTGCTAACCGCTGGCGAGAAGGATATGAGATTTTCGCTCCCCAACTCGCGGATCATGGTCCACCAGCCCTCGGGCGGGTTTCAGGGGCAGGCGTCAGATATTGAGCGCCATGCTCAAGATATAATTAAGCTCAAACGTCGCATGAACGAGATTTATGTGGATCATACGGGCCAATCCTATGAAACTATTGAGAAAACCCTTGATCGTGACCATTTCATGACCCCGGAAGAGGCGGTGGAGTTTGGCTTGATTGATACAGTACTGTCGGAAAGAGCGGTTGAAACGGGCTCAGAAGACTAATTTTTACCAAGATTGTGCCGAACTTGATAAATGGAATCTTGATCGTTGCGGTCGGAATATGGTCGTATAGGGTAATTATCTGGGTATGGCGCCCTTCATGCACCAATACCCTTCAAAGTCGCGGTCCCTTTATCGGCGGGTATGAGCGAGATGCGTGCGGTTCGTAGCAATAAGCGGCGTTGAATAAGGAGTTCGAGTAGAGTGAGCAAAATCGGTGGCAAAAGCAGTGGTGACGGGAAAAACACCCTTTACTGTTCGTTCTGTGGAAAAAGTCAGCACGAAGTCAGGAAACTGATTGCAGGCCCGACAGTGTTCATCTGTGATGAATGTGTTGAGTTGTGTATGGACATCATCCGCGAGGAATCTAAATCGTCTCTGGTTAAATCCAGTGATGGCGTTCCAAGCCCGCAGGAAATTCACGGGGTCCTTGACGATTATGTGATTGGCCAGGTTAAAGCCAAGCGTGTTCTCGCGGTGGCGGTCCACAATCATTATAAGCGCCTCAACCATGCATCCAAGAATGATGATGTTGAACTCGCAAAGTCGAATATTTTGCTGATTGGTCCGACGGGCACCGGCAAAACATTGTTGGCGCAAACGCTTGCGCGCATTCTTGATGTTCCCTTTACCATGGCTACGCAACCACCCTCACTGAGGCGGGTTATGTTGGTGAGGATGTTGAGAATATCATTCTTAAGCTTCTTCAGTCTGCGGATTACAATGTCGAACGCGCCCAGCGCGGCATCGTCTATATCGATGAAGTCGATAAGATTTCCCGCAAGTCGGATAATCCTTCCATTACGCGCGATGTATCGGGCGAGGGCGTACAACAGGCCTTGTTGAAAATTATGGAAGGCACTGTCGCCTCCGTTCCGCCACAAGGCGGCCGTAAGCATCCACAACAGGAATTCTTGCAAGTTGACACCACGAATATTCTTTTCATCGTTGGTGGGGCATTTTCAGGGCTTGAAAAAGTGATCGCCAAGCGTGGCGTCGGGTCATCGATTGGCTTTGGCGCCAGAGGTGAAAAGCCCTGATGACCGTCGTATTGGAGCGGTCTTGCAGGAAGTTGAGCCGGAAGACCTGTTGAGTTTTGGGTTGATCCCTGAATTCGTTGGCCGCTTGCCAGTGATTGCGACCTTGGAAGATCTTGATGAAGATGCTTTGGTGCAGATTCTAACAACACCGAAGAACGCACTCATCAAGCAATATCAGCGGCTCTTTGAGATGGAAGATATCAAGCTCACCTTTACTGACGACGCCAGAACTGCGATCGCCAAAAAGGCGATTGGGCGCAAAACTGGCGCACGGGGCCTGCGGTCAATCATGGAGGCTATTCTCCTCGATTCGATGTTTGAACTGCCGTCACTGGATGGGGTTGTTGAAGTCGTGGTGAATGGGGAGGTTGTCGAAGGCAACGCCATCCCACTCAACATCTACGCAGATCGCGAAGATGAGGCAGTTGAGGCTGACGTAAGCGCCTAGAGCGCCGCGCGCGCGATATAGCATGCACCGGCGAAGGCCGGTGTGGGGTCTAGTTTTCACGTTAAACGATGCGACCAGTAAAGAATAAGAGCAAAATGCGATTAATAGGAATCGTTGATTTTGCTTCAGCGCAAATCCAATTTCATTTAAATCAATGATTTGTTCTAGATTCTGACTTGCGCGTTTTCGGACGGAAAACCGGTGAACTATCCCGGATCAAGTCCGGGACATGCTTTTCCTCGGAAACGCTTTAGCCTTTTGATTTTCCTCAAGCATGCAAATTCGTCTTGAATTTGGATCAAATAGAGCCACATTACTCAAACGCCGCCGCCACTAATTGGCGGCGGTTCAGTGTTTTTAACGCCTTGGTTGCAGAAAACCGTTAGACTCATGATGCGTTGCTTTGCAGCGCAAATTAACGGCCAATAGGGCAGGGCGAAAATTTTATCCGGGCGGGATGCTATATAGAGGTCTCGCGCCGTGAGGAGTGGTTGATGAGTGACACGACAATCTATCCGGTACTTCCATTGCGCGACATTGTCGTGTTTCCAGGAATGATTGTGCCGCTATTTGTAGGGCGCGAGAAATCTGTAAATGCGCTGGAAAATGTCATGCAGAATGACAAGAAAATTCTGCTGGTAGCGCAAAAAGATGCAGGCGATGACGATCCCGCCGAAGACGACATTTATGACATCGGCGTCATTGCGTCTGTATTACAGCTTTTGAAATTACCCGACGGCACCGTCAAGGTGCTGGTCGAAGGCGAGGGCCGCGCTGAAATTCTAAAATATACGCGTACAGATGATTATTTTGAAGCGGAGGCCGGGTTCATTGAGGTGGCGGAGTCGGAAAGCACGGAGATTGAAGCTTTGGCGCGGTCTGTGATCAGCCAATTTGAATCTTATGTGAAGCTCAATAAGCGCGTACCGCCAGAAGTCGTCGTTTCCATCAATCAAGTCGATGACACCGGAAAGCTCGCCGATACGGTTGCATCACATCTCAACATCAAGCTTCGGGAAAAGCAGGAACTATTGGAAATCACTTCGACCACCGAACGTCTTGAGCGGGTTTATGCTCTGATGGAAGGTGAGATGAGCGTTCTGCAGGTTGAAAAAAAGATTCGCAACCGCGTTAAGCGCCAGATGGAAAAGACCCAGCGCGAATATTATCTGAATGAACAGATGAAAGCGATCCAGAAGGAGCTTGGTGAAGGCGATGATGGACGCGATGAGTTATCCGAGCTGGAAGAAAAGCTCGCCAAGACAAAATTGCCGAAAGAAGCGCGGGTAAAAGCAGATTCTGAGTTGAAGAAGTTGCGACAAATGTCGCCAATGTCGGCCGAATCTACAGTCGTTCGAAACTATCTTGATTGGCTCGTTTCTATTCCCTGGAGCAATCGCTCTAAGGTTAAGTCCAACCTTGAGAAAGCGGAAGAAGTTCTTGATGCGGATCACTATGGCCTTGAAAAAGTCAAAGAGCGGATCATTGAGTACCTTGCCGTACAAAAGCGCATGAACAAACTCAAAGGGCCGATTCTTTGTTTTGTAGGTCCGCCAGGTGTAGGCAAAACATCCCTCGGCAAGTCCATCGCCAGAGCGACGGGGCGTGAATTTGTGCGTGTGTCCCTTGGCGGCGTCAGGGACGAGGCGGAAATTCGTGGTCATCGGCGAACCTATATCGGGTCCATGCCCGGAAAAATTATTCAATCGATGAAAAAAGCGAAAAAATCTAACCCGCTTTTTCTTCTCGATGAAATTGATAAAATGGGTAATGATTTTCGTGGCGATCCGGCTTCCGCATTGCTGGAAGTACTGGACCCTGAGCAAAATTCGACATTTCAGGATCACTATCTTGAGGTGGATTATGACCTCTCCGATGTCATGTTTATTACGACGGCGAATAGTCTCAATATGCCCCAACCCCTGCTTGATCGGATGGAAATCATCCGAATTCCGGGGTATACAGAAGATGAGAAGGTTGAAATTGCGCGTCGGCACCTGATTCCAAAGATCCTCGAAAATCATGGGCTGAGCGATGAAGAATGGATGATCTCTGATGACGCCCTGATGACGCTAATCCGGCGTTATACGCGAGAGGCTGGCGTGCGTAATCTTGAGCGCGAACTGGCGCGCCTCGCCCGCAAGGCGGTGCGCGATCTTGAGACCGGCAAAGCCAAGACTGTTGCCGTCACCCAAGACAATCTTGCAGATTATTCTGGCGTTACGAAATATCGATATGGCGAAATTGAAGGTGAAGACAAGATCGGCGTAGTGACCGGGCTTGCCTGGACATCGGTAGGGGGCGAGATCCTTACCATTGAGGCGGTTAAAATGCCGGGCAAGGGCAAGATGACGCCAACTGGCAATCTTAAAGAGGTGATGAAGGAATCAGTTTCCGCTGCAGCTTCCTATGTGCGCAGTCGTGCGGCCGAATTCGGCATTGAGCCGCCATTATTTGAAAAAACGGATATTCATATTCATGTGCCAGAAGGGGCGACACCAAAAGATGGCCCGTCAGCTGGCGTCGCCATGGCGACGGCAATCGTGTCCGTCCTCACTGGCATCGCGGTCCACAAGGATATTGCGATGACGGGTGAGATTTCATTGCGGGGTCGCGTGCTGGCCATTGGCGGCCTCAAAGAAAAGCTGCTTGCGGCGTTGCGTGCGGGCACCAAAACCGTACTCATTCCAGAAGAAAACGAGAAAGACCTTGCGGAAATCCCAGCCAATGTGAAAGAGGGCATGAAGATTATTCCGGTGGCTACGGTGGATGACGTCCTCTCGCATGCTTTAACGCAAAAATTGACGCCAATAGAGTGGACTGAACCCGAGGAGCAAGCGTCGCCCCCAAGCGATGGTGATGAAAGCGCGCCTGTAATCACGCATTAACAGCGTGCTCTGCTTTCCAAAATTCAAGGTGCGACGCCATGGTTGGCGCTCGCGCCTTTTTTGCGGGCCATCCTTGGCCTAAATCATACCTATGGATATGCGCACCCCAAAAACGAGCTCTAAAAGCTGCGAGACCATGGCTGAGGTCCGTGAGGAGATTGACCGTCTCGACCGGTTGCTGGTGGCTTTATTGGCTGAGCGCCAAGGCTATATCGAGGCCGCAGGTCGCATCAAAGCTCAGCAGGACGAGGTCCGTTTACCCTGGCGTATTGAGGATGTCGTCGCCAAAGTCCTCGCAGAATCTGCACGGCAAGGGCTATCAAAACGAATCGCTGAGCCAGTTTGGCGCGAACTTATTGACCGTTGTATCGCTCATGAGCAGGAAATATGGGCTCTTGAGCACCCCGAGGATAAAAAAATAACAAAGTAATATCAATGACTTACAACAAATGGGGAAAGCAAACCCTTATTTTAAGCCATTTTTTCTTGGCGTCGGGCCGTTTCGCGGGTGATAAGCTTGGTTTTCAAGCTATCTCCCACTCTCAAGGCACCAAATAGAAAGGGCGGAGGAATGAATAAGAACGAATTTATCGACAAGGTTGCTGATGTAGCAGATATGAGCAAAGCGGAAGCGGCGCGCGCTGTGGACGCGGTTTTTGACTCGATCAGCAATGCACTCAAAGCCGGGGATGATGTACGCCTCGTTGGTTTTGGCACCTTCTCAGCTGTTCCGCGCAAGGCGCGCGAAGGGCGCAATCCGAGGACAGGTGAGACTATTCAGATTAAAGCATCAATCCAGCCGAAATTTTCTGCTGGTAAGGGACTGAAGCAGGCGCTGAACTAGACGTTTCAGCATCGAATACGAATTGCCGGCGTGGGTCCTTCCTGACGTCGGCATTTCTTTATTAAGGCGGTCTTTGCTAAGGCGGTGCTTTCTGCGAATAACATGCTTGCAGCGACACGCTGCACGCGTTAGGAGAAGCGCCCCTGGATTGCGTGTTAAGGGCGGTTAGCTCAGCTGGTAGAGCATCTCGTTTACACCGAGAGGGTCGGCGGTTCGAACCCGTCACCGCCTACCATGCAAGCCAGAAGTATTTTCCCACAAAATTAGCGCCCGAACGAAAGACCCGTTCTGTACGGGGTATCGGAGGATACACGTGTTTGACAATCCCTTGGTGCCAGGAGAGGCCTGTCTGACGTCAGCGCGTATGGGTCCAAATAGGGTGCTTTGATAAGAGAGGGTTTCTGGTTCATCGTAACCACTGAGGAGTGGAACATGAGACAGACATCCCAGACACGAAAAAGCCCTGGCGAGAAGATCGTCAAAGACATCAAGCGCGCAACTTAGGGGCGGCGCAGCACACGGGATGCTGCTTAGATAAATCCAAAAGACTGGATCCCGCCTGCGCCGGGATGAGCGGATATAGGTGGTTCTTGTCACCGCTTTTATCGGCGCTTGTCTGCAAGGTTTAGGACCTATGGGCTCAGTAGCGCGTGGGGCGCCGCACGGGACTGACTGGCCCTAACCCCAATATTGTGGTCTATCCAGGGATTGACGGTTCACACTCTTTCACAGACCCATACATGCCCCGATTTACGCCTGACTTTTTGGATGAGCTAAAAGCCCGTTTGCGGCCATCCGACGTCATTGGGCGCTATGTGAAGTTAAAGAAACAAGGCAATGAATGGGCTGGGCTTTCCCCGTTCACCAAAGAAAAAACCCCGTCCTTTTTCGTCAACGACAATAAGGGTTTTTACCACTGCTTTTCTTCCGGCAAGCATGGCGATGTGATCTCGTTCCTGCAGGAAACCCAGCGGATGAGTTTCCATGAGGCTGTGGAAAAACTGGCCGAAGAAGCGGGATTGCCGCTGCCGGCGGAAACGCCTGGCGATGCGGCCCGGGCGCAAAAGGCGCAAGGTCTGGCTGAGGCTTGCGCGGCGGCGGCGCAATATTTTGCCGCCATGCTGCATCGAAGTGATGGCCGCCATGCGCTGGAATATTTGCGCGGTCGGGAGATAACTGAGGCTCAGATCAAGCAATTCACGATCGGCTATGCGCCAAAGGGGCGGGGCGGGTTGAAGGACTTTTTGATCAATAAAGGTTTTTCCGACGATGTGCTGATCGAGGCCGGGCTGACCATCAAACCGGATGACGGCTCGGCGAGTTTCGATCGTTTCCGTAATCGGATCATGTTTCCAATTACCGGCCCGCGCGATCGGGTGATTGCGTTTGGCGGGCGCGCCCTCGACCCGGATGCGCGCGCAAAATATTTGAACTCGCCGGCAACGCCGCTGTTCCACAAAGGCTCGGTGCTTTATAATTTGAATACGGCGCGCATGGCGGCGGCGGATGCGAAGGCTCCGCTGATTGTCTGTGAAGGCTATATGGATGTGATCGCGCTTTGGGGGGCGGGGTTTAAACATGCGGTGGCGCCGCTGGGGACGGCGCTCACCGAAGATCAACTCACATTGCTGTGGCGCGCATCGGACGAAC
>JAADIH010000145.1 GCA_013151435.1 Alphaproteobacteria bacterium | reverse complement strand
CGGACAATATCGGGATTGTCTGTCTCGGCTGTTTTGAAGATGCAGCAGCCTTGAACGAAGTTGAACTGGATTAGATGGTCAAGGCCACTTTTCATGCCGCCTGTGTAGGGGCTGGATCATGGAAGCTTAGGGGGTTAAGCTCCGATTGCGACACCAAACCCCTTTCGTTTCTCGGTCAATCCAGTATGTCTGCGGGTGCAGATTGGCGCTAAATGCGACCGATCTGGCCAGTGCAGCCAAGAGGAGCCGCCATGTCGAGCCGACGCCCCGCAAAAGACCAGCCTTCGGGTTTTGAATGGACCGATGAAAATAAAGTCTGGTGTGCGGAACAGATTAAAAAATACCCGGAAGGGCGTGCAGCGTCCTGTTCTATACCATTCCTCTGGCGCGCCCAGAAGCAAGAGGGCTGGTGCTCGATCCCGATGATGGAGGTGATCGCCCGGCAACTTGGTATGCCTTATATTCGCGTCTATGAAGTTGCGACCTTTTATACGATGTTCAATCTCGAACCGGTGGGTGAGTTCTTCGTTCAGCTGTGTGGTACGACGCCGTGTGTTCTGCGCGGGGCGCAAGAGTTGCGTGAGACCTGCAAAAAAGTAATCGGCAAAGAACGTCATGTTTCCGCGGATGGAAAATTTTCCTGGCTGGAAGTTGAATGTCTTGGCGCCTGCACGAATGCACCGATGATCCAGATTTCCACCAAGGACGGCGATCATTATTACGAAGATTTGACACCAGAAATTCTTGAAGACTTGCTGGCGAAACTGCGTCGTGGCGAGGATGTAAAAATCGGCACGCAAAATCCCGGACGGCACACCTCTGATCCTGAAGGTGAGAATACAACACTCACCGATCCGTCGCTCTATGATGGATCACGCGCGCAGCCGTTGAAAGACATACCGAATTCCCAACCTGCAGCTCCGACTGAGTGAGTTGTAGATTGCTAACAGTCTTAGTCGCGTTGGCGAAAATAGTTTGAATTGATTGTCATGAACAAGAAATATAAATCGCGCACTATTGGTAATCACCAGCTGTCCCCTGAAACCCTGATGATGGGGTATGGTTATTCACCGTCGCTGTCGGAGGGATCGCTAAAGCCTCCGGTATTTCAAACATCGACTTTCGTCTTTCAAACCGCAGAAGAGGGCAAAGCCTTTTTCGAGCTGGCTTATGGCTTGCGGGAAAAAGAAGAGTCAGAAGAAATCGGGCTCATCTATTCGCGCATCAATAATCCCAATCTGGAGGTTCTGGAAGACCGTCTGGCGGTTTGGGATAATGCGGAAAAGAGCCTTGTATTTGCCTCTGGTATGGCGGCGATCTCAACGTCTCTATGGGCCTATTTGCGCCCGGGTGATGTGTTGATATGTTCCGAACCTATTTATGGGGGTACGGAATACTTAAGCCGCTATATTCTGCCAGAGTTTAATATCAAGCGCGTTGGCTTTAATGCGGAGGATGGCGAAAAAGGCATGGAAGTCGCCGCGCAGGAAGCGCGCGACATCATCAAGGAGACTGGCGGGCGCGTTGGCGCTATCTTTCTTGAAACCCCGGCAAATCCAACCAACGGTCTGGTTGATATTGCTTTGGCGCGGCGCATTTCAGAAAGTTTTTCAAAAGACGGTACGCGGCCCCCGGTGATAGTTGATAATACTTTTCTAGGCCCCCTCTGGCAGACGCCACTGGATCACGGCGCGGATATTACCATCATGTCCCTCACCAAATATGTTGGTGGACATTCCGACCTCATTGCCGGGTCGAGCTCGGGTTCGGAAAAATGGATGGGGCCGATCCAGGGCATGCGCACGATTTTGGGGACGATGGCTGATCCGCATACGGGCTGGATTTTGATGCGCTCCCTTGAAACTCTTAAATTGCGCATGGAGGCTTCCAATGCTGGCGCGAAAAAAGTCGCAAGCTTTTTGAAGGCCCATGAAAAAGTCTCGGCGGTCTGGCATCTGGATGATTTGCCGGACGGGACTGAAGACAAAGAGCTTTTCGAGCGCCAGTGTCGGGCAGGGGGGTCGACTTTTGCGTTCGAGATCCATGGCGGGGAGGCGGAAGCCTTTAAGGTATTAAACGCTCTCCAGGTGATCAAACTGGCGGTGAGCCTTGGCGGAACGGAGACCCTTGCTTCCCATCCAGCAGCGATGACCCATAGTGACTTTACACAAAAAGACCGCGACCGGCTGGGCATCAAAGATTCGCTGATCCGAATTTCGGTGGGCGTTGAAAATCCGGAAGATTTAATTGTAGACCTTGCCCAAGCGCTAGATCAGATTTCTGGGGTTGTGGCGTAGCCAATGTCAGATGTGACCAGTACCTTCATCCTGAGGAGGCCTGAAAGGCCATCACGAAGGATGGGCTGTAGGTACTGTGCTAACAACCCATCCTTCATGACGCAAACAGCATTTTATCAAATACGATTTGCTCCTCAGGATGAAGGCGGGGTTGGTTGAGATGAATACGCTCAATGACCAAAAACGCAAAGCCGCCATCAAAGGCCTCATCAATATCGCCATTGTTGAGGGTTTCGTGTTAATGGTTGTGGTCGGTGTTTTTCTTTATACCGGCAGTTTGATCCACCTTGTTGGCGGTGTCATCGGCTCTACGTTGATTTTTGGGCCGATGTTCCTGCGGTGGTATAAAGAGCACGGGAAAGCGTGGAAGTGAAATGAGGACGAGGGGCGTCATGATTGAAAATCAACGCATCACCCTCATCCTGAGGCGCCCATCGAAGATGGGCCTCGAAGGATGTGACGCACATTCCGTTCTTTCCTCCTATCCTTCGAGGCTCGCCTTATGGCTCGCACCTCAGGATGAGGGAGATGGTGGTCGGTATGGTTGAAGATCACGACCAAGGCCCGCACTATATTCCGGAGCTGGACCCAGAAAATGATGCTAAGACATCTTCCGGAGCGCATTTTTTCGGGATGCTCTCGACGCCTGAGACGTGGTTGCTTCTAGGGATTGGTGCGATACCCCTTACTATCGGGGTGATAAGGGATGATTTTCCTATCGCTATTCGATCAGGGCTTGTCTTGGGTGGAATTGTAGTCAGTTGTTTTCTAATATTTTTGTTTGTACGAACAAATAAGCCACGAAATTAGGCGATAAATAAGATGCTCGAAGATAAAGACAGAATATTCACCAATCTCTATGGCCTCCATGACTGGCGGCTGGAAGCAGCTAAACAGCGCGGCGCCTGGAATGGTACGGCTGACCTGATCGCTATGGGGCAGGACTGGATCATCCAGCAGATAAAAGATTCTGGTCTGCGCGGGCGCGGTGGGGCGGGTTTTCCGACCGGCCTTAAATGGTCCTTTATGCCCAAAGAGGTGGGCGAGCGGCCGCATTATCTGGTGGTGAATGCCGACGAATCCGAACCCGGCACCTGTAAAGACCGGGAGATGATGCGTCACGATCCGCATCTCTTTCTCGAAGGATGCCTGATCGCGGCCTACGCCATGAAGGCCAATAAATGTTACATCTATATTCGCGGCGAATATGTGGATGAGCGGAACAATCTTCAGGCCGCGATTGATGAGGCCTATGCAGCCGGGCTTATAGGTAAGAATGCTTGTGGCGCTGGCTGGGATTTTGATTGCTATGTGCATCATGGCGCCGGCGCATATATTTGCGGCGAAGAAACCGCGCTCCTTGAAAGCCTTGAAGGCAAAAAAGGTCAACCGCGCTTGAAGCCGCCTTTCCCTGCTGGGGCTGGGCTTTATGGGTGCCCGACGACGGTCAATAACGTGGAATCAATTGCGGTGGTTCCAACGATTTTACGGCGGGGCGCAGACTGGTTTCAAAAATTTGGGCGTGACAATAACAAGGGCACCAAGGTGTTCTGCATTTCCGGGCATGTTGAGCGCCCGTGCAATGTTGAAGAGGCCATGTCGATACCCTTGCGGCAATGATTGATACCCATTGCGGCGGTGTGCGCGGTGGTTGGGATAATTTGAAGGCAATCATTCCGGGCGGATCTTCGGTGCCGCTCTTGCCGCGTGAGATTTGCGATGATGTGCTGATGGATTTTGATGCGCTGAAAGAAGTGCGGTCAGGGCTTGGCACGGCGGCGGTTATTGTCATGGACAAGTCGACGGATATTGTGCGCGCCATTTCGCGGATCAGTTATTTCTATAAGCATGAGAGTTGTGGCCAGTGTACGCCATGCCGCGAGGGGACGGGTTGGATGTGGCGCGTGCTGGAACGCATGGCTGAAGGTAATTCCACGACGGCAGAAATCGATAAGCTCTTGGAAGTTTCAACCCAGATTGAAGGCCACACGATTTGCGCGTTGGGTGATGCGGCGGCGTGGCCAGTGCAAGGTTTGATCCGGCATTTTCGTGGTGAAATTGAAGAGCGGATCAATCAATATCGTGAAGACCGCGGTGGCGTATCTATGGCGAGTGTCGCTGCAGAATAGGTATTGTGTGTATATGCCATCAACTAGGCTTTTTGTTGGATTAGCAATTACATTACTAATTTGTATTCAGCCGGCTTTTGCCTGTCGTTGTTGGGTTGGAAGCGATCAAACAACAGATGAAGAGAGGATAGCTGTTGCAGCGAAAGCTCTGACCAGTACCACTTATTCCGTTATTGGCAGGATTTATGCTGTCGAGAGTGATAAAACATCGGACGTTAAAGATACTGATTCATTAGCATTTTCTCATAATCAGCACACTGCGGCCGTTATCCATGTCGATATATCATTGATTGGAGATGCTCCGAAAGAAATACATATTCCTGCCGGAGTAGGGGGAAGCATTTATGATGGAAGAATTGAAAGTAATCTTCTGGGCACTTGCTCAATGTATTGGAGTAATGGTGAAAAAAGTATCTGGCTGCTGCTCCGTGATGATGCTGGAAACAGTGTATTAGCGAGTGGTTGCGCCCATTCTATTGTGAGGAAGTGGTTATATCCACAATACGGAGAAGAATAGCACCAACCTGCATTATGCTAATCATGATGATCTTGATTGGTTTCATGGTGGTTGGTTAACCCTGGTTGCGGGTAAGTGCTGGAAGTAAAAACCTTGGCATATGGCTCAGCAAGGTTGTTGGCATCGCTGCAGAGTGAAGTAATGCCCATTTTACAGGCATAAATCACGTTTTCTGCTTTGACCTTTAAGCGAATCTATCGCTTAGTGCTGCCCTTGCGGCGAATCTTTTGATTCTGTCTGCTTTCACATAAGTTCGAATATTGATGAAGGATATCAAAAATGGCCGTAAAACGGAAAACGACGAAGAAAAAGGCTCCAGCGAAAAAAGCTGTTGCTAAGAGAAAAGCACCTGCAAAAAAGACTGCTGCGAAAAAGACTGCCGCAAAAAAAGCGCCTGCTAAAAAAGCGCCTGCTAAAAAAACTGCAGCAAAGAAAAAGACGGCCAAAAAGGCGCTGCCTGATACGCTGACATTGAAGCATTTCGCCGCGGAGTTAGCGGAAGCGCATGATGTACATAAAAAACATTCTGAAGCATTTCTGTCTGACTTCATCGATCGCATGGGCGGCTATCTGAAAAAAGGCAAAAGACTCCGTATTCCAGGCCTTGGCATTATGGTTGTTCGTAACCGTAAGGCGCGTTGGGGTCGCAACCCGGCGACTGGCGAGCGCATTCGCATCAAGGCATCCAAGAAAGTCGCCTTTCGGGTCGCAAAAGATCTTAAAGAACGCGTTCTTTAGAGCCGTTCATCCGCAGCCGCCATTTGTGGTCGATTGCGGAATATATGAATTAAAGAAGGGTCGCCCTGATTTGGGGCGGCCTTTTCTTTTGTACGGCTTACTCTCAGCGCATATATTAGCCAATATGGAGTGTGAATTAGAGCGTTTCCGAGGAAAAGTGGTTCACCGGTTTTTCATCCGGAAAAGCGCAAGTAAGAATCTAGAGCAAATCATTGATTCAAATGAACTTGGATTTGCTCTAGGGGCTCACACTTAGTCCATACATTCAATGTGAGTGATCTTTGAGGGTGTTGTGAAATTGATATGAAAGACAAAAAAATCTCTACAAACACTATTGGTATTGAAAAGTGTACTGATGAGGCTGCAGCACCGACCCTAGCGTTGGTAGCTGAAGAGACATTTACCCAAGCGTTCGGCCATCTCTACAAGCAGGAAGATTTGAATTTGTTCCTGCAAAAACATCATACCGCAGACAGTTACAGTGAGCATATAGGTGATCCGGCTTTCTCAGTTTGGTTGGCGAAGGACGCGGACGGAAAGGCCGTAGGATATGTGGTTGCGGGCCCTTGTGGCTTGCCTGCGCCGGGGCTGCCGGAAAATTCTGGTGAGTTGTTACGGTTCTATATTCTTGATGAGTATCAGGGGATGGGACTCGGCAAGCGTATGTTGGGTCTGGCCCTTGATTGGCTTCAGGAAAATTATGCACATCTTTATCTCAGCGTCTATGCAGAAAATCACGGCGCACAGAGACTATATGAGTATTTTGGATTTGAGAAAATTCACAAGTATATGTATATGGTGGGCAATCAGGCTGATCCGGAATTCATTATGAAACGTCGCAGCTTAGGCGCGAGCAAAGATGTGTAGCGACGCCTACTCAGCACGCTGGAATAACAATGCAAACTTTCTTGATGCTGATTAATGGTGAAGCGAGCACCATAAATTCACGGTCGTCATTTATGCATGATACGAAAACGGCTAGTTAATAATCTGTAAACAGAATTGTTGTAATTGAATCAAAACATTGTGGAATTCAAAAGAAATCACCCATATTACATCCTATGGTAGTTATTGGTGATTTATGCAACCTAATAGAAGAGTGTCCGACAGAAGAGGCGGCAATAACCGCTTGGATAAGATTCAGGCTGCGCAGGCGCATGTTAAAGACGCCATGCTAGCCCATGAGTACAAACTGGATGCTATGCAAGCGTGTTTTAAGAAGGTGATGACAGTCATTTACCAGCTTCGGATCGCTTCGGAGGGCGCAAGGAGCGACTCGCAGCGCCAGGAGAGGATAATTGAAGAAATAAACCACCGGCTAACGGCCATCGAACTAAACCTTAAAGCGGTGCGCGAACATCGCCGCGTATCCTAAATCACATCAACATGATTCGTTGCGCAAGCCAGTTGACGAACTCTTTTGGCCTCTCATAGGGCCCCCTAAGGCGATATCGGTATCTCGAGTCGAGGCGCGATAGCGCCAATCCGTCGCTTGATCTCTCGGGAAAATCTCTGGTCTCGCCTGGAAAAGAGGGCTAAACCACGCCGGAAATCACTATCCGATCATCAAGAAGGCCCCGGCATGAGCGAAACACGTATCATCAAAGTCAACGGCAATGATGTCGAGGTTCCCTCGGACCTGACGCTGCTTCAGGCGTGCGAGGCGGCGGGCGAGGAAATCCCCCGGTTTTGTTACCATGAGCGCTTATCAGTGGCTGGCAATTGCCGCATGTGCCTGATTGAGGTCAAAGGCGGACCGCCAAAGCCGGTGGCGTCGTGTGCGCAGAACGTTCGTGATTTGCGCCCCGGCCCCGATGGCGCCCCGCCGGAAATTTTTACCAACACGCCCATGGTCAAAAAAGCCCGTGAAGGGGTGATGGAGTTCCTCCTCATCAATCACCCGCTGGACTGTCCGATTTGTGATCAGGGCGGGGAGTGCGATCTTCAGGACCAGGCCGTTGCCTATGGCCGTGATGGTTCGCGCTATGAAGAAAACAAGCGCGCCGTTGAAGAAAAGCACATGGGCCCGCTGATCAAAACCATCATGACACGGTGTATTCAATGCACGCGTTGCGTTCGCTTCGCTACGGAAATCGCTGGCGTCGATGACCTCGGCCTCGTTAATCGCGGCGAGGATGCTGAGATCACCACTTATCTTGAAAAAGCAGTGGAGAGTGAGCTTACCGGCAATCTTATTGATGTTTGTCCGGTGGGGGCGCTGACCTCAAAACCCTACGCGTTTAATGCGCGGCCGTGGGAATTGCGCAAAACCCAAACCATTGATGTGATGGATGCAGTGGGATCGAATATTCGTGTGGATGCGCGTGGGCGTGAGGTTATGCGTATTCTTCCGGTTCTTCATGAAGGAATTAATGAGGAATGGATTGCCGATAAATCCCGGTTTGTCTGGGATGGATTGAAACGCCAGCGCCTTGATCGCCCATATGTTCGTAAAAATGGCAAGTTACAGCCTGCTAGCTGGGATGAAGCCCTCGTCGCTGCTGCGGAAAAACTAAAAAACACGTCAAAGGAAAAAGTCGCAGCTCTCGTCGGCGATCTTGCGCCAACCGAAGCCATCAAAGCACTAAAGGATTTGATGGCGGCGATTGGAACACCGCATATGGATTGCCGTCAGGATGGCGCTGTGATCGGTGAGGGCGCCAATAACGTTGATCGTCGCTCTTATCTTTTCAATACGGGTATTGCGGGACTTGAACAGGCGGATGCGATCCTTCTCATCGGAACTAATCCACGTGTGGAAGCGCCTATGGTCAATGCGCGTATTCGCAAGATTTGGCTCAACAATCTTGATGTGAAAGTCGGCGTTATTGGTGAGCAAAAAGACCTTTCTTACGATTACGATTATCTCGGCGCCGGGCCGGAAACGCTGACCGCGCTCGGCCGCGGTGAGGGCGCATTCTTTGACGTCTTAAAGAATGCAAAGAACCCAGTGGTCATTATCGGTATGGGTGCATTGGCGCGCCAGGACGGCGGCGCAATTCTTAGCCTTGCTGCGAGCCTTGCTGACAAGACAGGTGTCGTGCGCGGCGACTGGAACGGCTTTAATGTGCTCCACAATGCGGCGTCCCGCGTTGGCGCGCTGGGGCTTGGCTTCCTGCCGGGTGAAGGCGGAAAAGATTTTGCGGGCATCATCAACGCTTGCGGTGATCACGAGGTTGATGTGGTTTATAATCTTGGCGCCGATGAGTTCGATACGAAAAAACTAAATGGCGCCTTCGTCATCTATCAGGGGCACCATGGCGATGCGGGCGCGCGTAATGCCGATGTGATCTTCCCTGGCGCTGCCTATACTGAACAGAGTGCTATTTATGTGAATACCGAAGGTCGGGCGCAAATGGCCAATCGCGCGAGCTTCCCACCGGGAGAAGCCCGAGAGGATTGGGCGATCATTCGTGCTCTCTCTGATCGGATCGGAAAGACTCTACCTTATGATGATCTCTTTGCCTTGCGCCGGGCGATGATTGAAGACGCGCCATCGCTTGGCCGTATCGATCAGCTTGGCAGCGAAGAAACACGCTTTGATATGTCGCGCGTGGGAACAGCGGGCACAGTCGATAATG
>JAADIH010000256.1 GCA_013151435.1 Alphaproteobacteria bacterium | reverse complement strand
CGGCAGCGCCAATGCGTTCAACATCAATTGAATCCATAAACACTGGATCAGCCAGAACCCGGTCCAGTAGAAATGTGATATCCTTCGGCCTTTCCCAGAAATACAAGAATCCTCTTGGGTCAAATTTTTCTTCTGCCGCTGTGTTGCCGTGATGGTCGACTGCGATCGCAATATACCCTGCCGCGGCGAGTCGACGGCCAAGCCACATCATTTGAAATGCTGAGCCGCCAGTTCCGTGCGACATCACGACCAACGGATGCTTGCCAGCTTTTATTTTCACGTCCCGCACGACGGAGCCACCAACAAAAATTGGTTGTTTTTCAGGGATCTCGAACGAGACAGCAGGACCGGCTTGTTGCGCGGGATACCACGCCCATGCGCTTACCGGCCGACCACTCGTCTCCCCGGACCAGGCTGGCCGCGCCTCATCGACATACATCAAACGTCGCATGCCGATATCACTTTCAGCAACACCATTTTGAATGGTGCTGATCTCCCCTTCACACCCAATCAGAATGACAGCAACGATCGCCGCCAATAATACATGTTTTAACACTTTCATGCTTGCCCCATCAGAAATTTTACTTTGAGTTAAAACAGACGCCAATCAATATCTTGGCGCACAAAGAGCCCCTTACGCCGGGCTAGGCTCCATGCCACCGGTTCCGTCGTCTTTCTTTTTATCGCTCACGGGGGCGCCCGCAGAAGGAACAGAAGATGGCGGGGTGTGGTCTTGCGAATCAAACGGATCCTCGCGGACAATTTTCTCGCCCTTCAATAGGCCCGCAATTTCTTCACCGGTAAGGGTTTCAAATTCAAGCAGTGCTTGTGAAATTGCCTCCCAATCATCATTACGATCGGTGAGGATTTCGCGCGC
The DNA here is from genome assembly GCA_013151435.1 of Alphaproteobacteria bacterium. Classification (GTDB taxonomy): domain Bacteria; phylum Pseudomonadota; class Alphaproteobacteria; order Caulobacterales; family Parvularculaceae; genus Hyphococcus. The sequence continues at coordinate 5,030 of JAADIH010000256.1, read as the reverse complement.
CTTGTCATAACCTTCAGTCACAATACGGCGAATTTCATCTTCGATGACTTTCGCCGTATCGCCTGAGACGGCTTTCGAGCGCGCGATGCTGTGCCCAAGGAAGACTTCGCCTTCATCCTCTGCATAGGCGATCGGTCCAAGCTTTTCAGATAACCCATATTGCGTCACCATGGCGCGCGCTATCTTGGTGGCCATCTCAATGTCCGAACTGGCCCCAGAGGTAACTTTTTCTTTGCCGAATTTCAATTCTTCGGCCACACGCCCGCCCATGGCCATAGCGATCCGCGCTTTCATCTGTTCTAGTGAGAAGGAAAGTTTGTCGCGTTCCGGTAGATATTGAACCATACCAAGCGCCCGACCGCGCGGAATGATCGTTGCTTTATGCACCGGGTCAGAACCTGGCATAGCGATCCCCACCAGCGCGTGACCCGCCTCGTGATAGGCCGTGAGCATTTTTTCTTCTTCGGTCATCACCATGGAACGTCGCTCCGTACCCATCATGATTTTATCTTTGGCGTCATCAAATTCTTTGGCCGTCACAAACCGCTTGCCGCGCCTTGCCGCCAACAGCGCTGATTCGTTCACCAGATTAGCGAGATCGGCGCCGGAAAAGCCCGGCGTACCGCGCGCAATTGTGCGCAAATTGACATCCGGCGCGAGAGGCACCTTTTTAGAATGGACTTTCAAGATCTTTTCGCGTCCAACAAGATCCGGATTAGGGACAACCACCTGACGATCGAAACGGCCAGGGCGCAACAACGCGGGATCGAGGACATCAGGGCGGTTGGTGGCGGCGATCAGGATAATGCCTTCGTTTGATTCAAAGCCGTCCATCTCAACCAGGAGTTGGTTCAATGTCTGTTCGCGCTCATCATTGCCGCCGCCAAGACCAGCGCCGCGATGACGTCCCACCGCATCAATCTCGTCAATAAAGATAATGCAAGGTGAGTTCTTTTTCGCTTGTTCGAACATGTCGCGCACGCGGCTCGCACCAACGCCCACAAACATTTCAACAAAGTCAGAACCGGAAATCGCAAAGAACGGCACATTAGCTTCACCGGCAATCGCGCGCGCCAGCAACGTTTTACCAGTGCCCGGAGGGCCTACAAGAAGGGCGCCCTTGGGGATTTTGCCGCCGAGGCGCTGAAACTTCATAGGGTCTTTTAGATATTCAACAATCTCTTCAAGCTCTTCTTTGGCCTCGTCGATACCAGCAACATCATCAAAGGTAATGCGGCCCTTGCTTTCGGTGAGGAGTTTCGCACGGGACTTGCCAAAGCCCATGGCTTTACCACCTGCGCCTTGCATTTGGCGCATGACAAAAAAGAAGAACCCCAAAAAGATCAGAAGCGGCAAAATATTAAACAGTAGCGACAAGAGCAGCGGCAATTCTTCGACTTTTTTGATGGTGGTCTGGACGCCAGCCACGTCAAGGCGATCGGCGATACCAGCCTGGCCATTTTCGGAAATGGCGGTCACATAGTTAGAGCCATTGCTAAGCTCGCCCGTAACTTCAGTTTTAGAAACTTCAGCCGAGCGTATTTCGCCCGCATTGATGCTGCTTACAAATTCCGAATAGGTTAACTCTGTGGGCTCCGGGCCTTCTTTAGAAAACGGAAACATCTGCAGCGCCACAAGGAAAAAGACAATCACAAGGCCCCAGATCAGGATATTTCGTCCGTTCGTCATAAATCTTTCCTTATTCGCGGCATCGCCGCCAGCACAATGATGGGTACTAGATAGGCATTAAGAAAGCCCAGCGCCATGGGGGGGCTCCAAAATAAACCATTACAAAAATCGAATGATTCCGCCGTCAAATCGCTCAGGGGCGAGCGAAACCATCGAAATATTGCTTCTCGACATAAATAGGCCGGAAGGCGCGCCAATCAATGATTTATTACGGTAGGCGCCAGGCGTCGCAAGGAGCCCGTCGGGCGGCCCAGAAAATAGCTGAGACACGCCGCTGCCCGCTTCTCCCCCCACATCTCCTATGGGGATAATATCGCATTCCACTGCGCCCGAACTTGCTGGCGCTTCGATGATGAAACGATTGTCCCATAGCAGCTTTTGACCCGGCGCCAGGACCATAGGTCCTATCGCATCAACCCCAGCCCGGCCAAGGAGTGCCGCGGGTTCGCGCATAAACCACAATCGCTCGCCCTTTACCTTTAAAAGCGTCCCGCCAAGGGTCGCAGACCCCGTTACAAGGGCCCTCTCAAAAGCGCCCATGGCGGCGTCATCGTCAGGCGCATGATCGGCGCCACTGACGGCATATATTAATCGCCGGATAAGGCCGCCCGCCACGTCTTGGTCGAGAGTTTCTGCAGCGCGGCGCTCAACTGATGCGCCGCCCCATCCGTAAAAACAGCCGCCAAGAGATCGGAACGCCAGCTCTTCGGCTGCCCGCAAACGCTGCTTGGTTTTTTGCATCCGTGCAGCGCTGCGCAACAGCGCCTTTTGGGTCAATAAGCCTTGCTCTTCCAACGCCGCCAATAATGCGCGCGTTCGAATGCGTTCATATCTGTGATCATCATTGCTCTGATCATCTATATAGGACTGGTTAAAAGCCTCGACTGTTGCGGTCAGCTGCGCCCGTGAAAACCCCAGCAAAGGACGTATAAGGCGCAACGGGGCTCCCGCACCCGCCGCAATAAACGTGGTGTCTTGCATGGCAGAAAGCCCGTCAGGACCTGCGCCGCGCGACAGCCGCATGAAAACCGTCTCCGCTTGATCATCAGCGCTATGGGCCGTCAGCAACGCATCAAACCCCGCCTCCGCTGCCGCGCCCGCCAACAAATGATACCGCGCGTTGCGGGCAGCCTCTTGAATGCCGGTTGTCGGTTTCTCGCCCACCCAAACCAGTGTCATATGGCGCAGACCCGCTTTTTCGCACCAACCGGCGACTTCGGCTGCTTCACTCGCCGCTTCCGGGCGCAAGCCATGATCCACCGTCAAAGCCAGAACGGGCGCCCCGCTCTGCGCGCTATAATCTGCCGCAAGGCGTGCAAGCGCCATGGAATCACGCCCACCCGATATAGCGACCGCAAATCTTTTTTCGATATTTAAAGCTTTAAGGCGTGCTACAAATGCCTCCCCCGTCACGGCAGGAGGAGTGCTTTGGTGAGACGTCAACCGATTACTGACAGCTAATGCGCGCCATTTCCAAATTAGCACGCTGATCGACTGCTGCGCCCGCATTTGGATATTTAGCCTTCATGGTTTTGAAAACGGTGCACGCTTCATCGGGCTTCTCTAAACGGGCGAAGGCCGTGCCGAGTTTCAGATAGGCTTCTGCGGCGCGAGGATTATTTGGATATTGGCGAATATGACCGATGAACTGATCTGCTGCAGAAGCATTTTCGCCCAGCGCCAGATAAATTTCACCCAAACGAAATTGTGCGTCAGCCGTCCGCGGGTGATTGGGGAAAGCTTGAACATATAATTCAAACGCTGCTTTAGCGCGCTGATAATCACCTTGCAGCAAAAATGCGGAAGCGTAATCATAGGCGGCGTCGGCGTTTAGCGGCAATGCAATATCGCGCGTATCCGGCGCAGTATTTGGAGTTTCCCCCGCCGCGGCCGTGCGTAATTGATCAGCAATCGGATCACCTGCGGTGAGATCAACAGGACCACGCGCCTGCCTCCCGCTGACATGGCCCCCGCTCAAGGGCGGTCTATTTGCAGCCTCAACCGCACCCAGACTATCGCCCGCGAGCACCGCACTCACGGCGTCCAATCGTTGATTGGCGATATCGAGTTTATAAGTCAGCTCTTCGATGAGACCGGTGAGGCCTTGGATCTGGCTTTCCAGCTCGCTAATGCGCACTGTCTGGCCGCTTTGCCCCACAACAGTTTGCTCGACCTGGCTCATGCGCTGTTGCAAATCGATGATGTCGTCTTTTGTGCGCGCGGATGCTGGCGCTGCGACCAATGACGTGACGGCGATAAGCGCAACCCCGATAGAGGCCAGCTTGGTTAGTTTACTTCTCATCGGTGCGATTTCCTTCCAGTCACAGGCGGCCCAACACTGAGCCATCACTTTAATCTTAACGGCGTTAATCTCGAGTGCTGCCAACATTTAATGGCCACGATTGCTTAAAGATAAGGCCTGCTCGCGGCAAAAACATGGCCTAAAAAACATGCCTAGAAAAAAGAGCGCGCCGCAATGTTTGCGGTCGCGCCCCTTCATTTCATGCCGAAGATTGGCTTATCAGGAGCCAACCGACGTAATCGACGTTGTTGAATTACGGTTCAAAGACCATGCTTCTTCCGTTGAACGCGGATCAAGCGGACGCTCTTTGCCGTAGGAAACGGTAGTGATGCGTGACGAATCAACACCAAGGCTGGAGAGGTAAGCACGTGCGGCTTCTGCACGGCGAGCGCCCAGCGCCAAGTTATATTCACGAGTGCCGCGTTCATCGCAATTACCAGCAACAATGATGCGGGTTTCTGGATATTCCTGCAGCCAAGCTGCTTGACGGGCGAGGGTCGCCTGCGCCTGCGATGTCAGCGTATATTCGTTAAATCCAAAGAAAACACGGTGACCTGCAGAATCCTCGAGGTCAGCCTGGGTTCCTGGTACGGGTCCCGTTGGGCCCGTCGACACAGTCGTGTCACCAGACGTATCAGAAAGGGAAGGGCCCGTGCCCACACATGCCGAAAGAAGCACCAAAACGGCAGCTGCCCCAGCTAATTTGAAGAAGTTTGTCATAATCTCTTTTTGCTCCACTTTGCCCGCTACTTGTCTTCGACCAATAGGCCACAAGTTCACTAGGCGATAATGCCCTGGGCTTAGCGAGCGCGCCCCCGCGTTAAAGCCCCTCAAAATACTCAACTCACCGCCACCACGAGGCGCACGCAATCCAGCTTCGGATGGTATATCCCCAGCCTTTCAAATCAATGTCAGTCAAACCCTAAAATTTAACCAACGCCCCAGCCTAGCGGGGTCCGCGGCCCCAATCAAGAACGGCTGTTCCGGCGCTAGAATGAAATTTCTGTTACAAAACCCGATAAACCCTCTTTTCCTGAGC
>JAADIH010000199.1 GCA_013151435.1 Alphaproteobacteria bacterium | reverse complement strand
CAGAATAGCGCCCAACTGGTGAAGCAAACCTTGCTAAAGGCGCTAAATATCAAAGGATTCAGGACCTAAGCCCGCCGACGGTCCAGGATGAAAAAATCGCAATCATACTGGTTTCGCTCACTTTTTTTGCATGAACCATCAACACGTTCGCGCCATTCTCGCGAATCGATCTCCGGGAACACCGCATCACCTTTCAGTTCCACATCAACCCGGGTCAGATAAATGCGATCGGCAAGAGCTAAGGTCTGGTCATATATCTCTCCGCCGCCGATCACACTGATCTCATCGGCCGACCGACGCTCTGCACATTCCCGCGCCAAAGTGAGGGCGTCTTCAATGCTGCGCACCACAAATACGCCACCCGCCGAGAACGCTGTTCTACGTGTAATGACGATATTATCGCGACCTGGCAAAGGCTTGCCGATGGACTGGTATGTTTTCCGGCCCATCACCACGGGCTTGTCCATCGTGTTTTTCTTGAACCATTTCAGATCATCGGAAATCCGCCAGGCCATCCCGCCATCGACGCCGATAACGCCGTTGCGAGAAACCGCGACCACCAGCGCCACCAGAATTTTTTCTGTGTCGCCTGTCATTTCCCGTCTCTAGCCGCCAGATTTGAAAGCGCCTCCCCGGTCAGACGAAACACCGTCCACTCATCCATGGCCATTGCGCCAAGTGATTTATAAAACGCAATGGACGGTGCGTTCCAATCGAGCACCGACCAGTCCATACGTCCGCAATCATTGTCGAGTGCAATTTGCGCCAGCCGTGATAGCAGCGCCTTACCGTGACCACCGCCACGCATGCTCTCGCGCACATAGAGATCTTCAAGGTAGAGCCCGTGCCGGCCGATAAAAGTCGAATAGTTGAAAAAATAAAGCGCGAACCCAACTGGCTCGCCATCAACTTCGGCAATCAGCGCAAAAGCCTTTGGCTGCGATACAAAGAGCGTACGTTTTAAGTGGTCTTCCGTTGCAATCACTTCATGGGAGAGTTTTTCATAAGATGCGAGTTCCTTAATGAATTCAAGGATAATCGCTTCATCACCCGGCTGGGCTTCTCTAATGGTTTTTGTCATATGGCGACCGGTGCTTTGATATGGGCCTGCGCTGCATAATCCTCGACCGCAATATCATCATATTGAAAATCAAAAAGGTTTTTAATGTCCGGGTTAAGGACAAGCTTTGGCAACGGTCCCGGTGTTCTGGTTAATTGCTCTCGCGCTTGTTCCTCATGATTGGAATAGAGATGCGCATCTCCAAGGGTGTGCACAAACTCACCAGCCTCAAGACCACAGGCTTGCGCCATCATTTGGGTGAGCAACGCATAGGATGCAATGTTAAACGGCACACCTAGAAAAATATCTCCAGAGCGCTGATAAAGCTGACAGGATAAACGCCCTTTAGCCACAAAGAATTGAAAGAGACAATGACACGGCGCCAGCGCCATCTCGCCGATCTCGGCCGGGTTCCAGGCGGTGACCAAAAGACGGCGCGAATATGGGTTATGTTTTATGTCTTCGAGCACGGTAGAAATTTGATCAACAGCGCCGCCGTCGCGCGCGCTCCATGACCGCCATTGCTTGCCATAAACGGGACCAAGGTCGCCGTTCTCGTCGGCCCACTCGTTCCAGATTGAAACGCCATTTTCTTTCAAATAACGAATATTGGTGTCGCCGCTGAGAAGCCATAAAAGTTCATGCACAATAGACTTGGTGTGGAGCTTCTTTGTGGTCAGGAGCGGGAAACCTTCCGAGAGGTCAAACCGCATCTGATGGCCAAAGACCGATCGTGCGCCAACCCCCGTGCGGTCAAGACGCGCATCACCCTCAACCAGGACGCGCTGCAATAAATCCAAATATTGTCGCATTTTAACCCAACGAATCTCTTGTTTCAGGCGGAGTTTAGCTTTTCGGCGCCGCGCGTCGATGGCGCTTTTTCCGCAGCCCATCCAGTGCTAGGCTGGGCTAGGGAAATATCCAAGGGGTTCACATGACGAAACTTGGCGAAAGCATCGAAAACACCGGCAAAGGCCTTGCCCTGCCGGGATTGATCGTTGGCCTTCTCACTGGGGCGGCGGTCTATGGAATCGTCGAATATTGGATCAACGACATCGACGATAAACCCCTGGCGCTCACTGTCCTGTTTTTCATTGTCACCGCAGCAGCAGCCTATCTGCTTCTCGCCGAACGTGATCAGTTCGCCAAAGCGGCGGGCAGCGCCCTTGTGATTGCCGGGTTGCTGGCGTTTCCTGATTACTTCATGGCGAGCGTCGCGGGGGATGAAACCCAAAATCTTTCGGATTTTCCAACGGTCTTCTGGTTTGCCCTTAGCCGCGGGCTAGTTGCCTATCTCCTGGTAACGCTAACCAAGGCGAGTTTCGCAAGTGGAGCGCCGCCGCCATATAATCGGGTTTTCTTCCATGGGCTGACCCTTCCTTTGATCTCTGCCGGGGCTGTTGCATTTGCCGGGCTTGCACTTTTATTGCTGTTCGCCTGGGCGCGCTTGCTCAAAGAAATGGACGTCAATTTCTTCAATAAACTATTCCAGGAGCCCTGGTTCATCTTGCCGTTTTTAGGCGGCATCGGCGGGCTATCCATCGCGATGATGCGCGGGCAACAGGCGGTGCTTGGGGCGCTCCGGTTTATCCTGCTGCTGTTTTGTCGGATCGTCATGCCGATTACCGCGCTGTTTACGGTAACGCTGCTCTTTGTCTTACTGACCAAAGGGACCGGCGTAATCTTTGACCGCCCCTATCCTAGCATCTGGATGATCGGACTGGCGCTTGCGGGCATGTTGATTTTTAACGGGGTCTATCAAAATGGCGAAGGCGAACCGCCCCCCGCCTGGCTGAGGTTATCGACGATCATCACCCTCATTGGCTTTCCTGTTTATACGGGCCTCGCCTTTTCCGCGATTATGTTGCGCACCGATGCTTACGGTCTCACCCCACCACGCATCGAAGGAATAGTGATTACTGGCCTTGTTGCGGCTTATTCCATTGTTTGCATTGCCGGGCTCATTACCGAATTGAACTGGCGCGGCAAAAAATGGATGCCGCTTGTGGGATCACTCAATACGCTGATGGCGGCGGCATGGGTCGTTGCGCTTGCCGCGCTGGCGACCCCGATGGTCAACCCATGGGCGATTAGCGCCAACAGCCAATATAGCCGGATTGCTGAATCCCGTGTCCCCGCCGCAGATTTTGATTTCGGCTATCTCCACTTTGAACTCGGCAAATATGGCGACGCCGCCCTTACCCGCATGCTCGCATTAACCGATCACCCGGAAGCAACCGCAATCCGTGAAGGCGTTGAACGCGCCCGCGCCGCCGATTCTTATTGGTCTTACCAAAACCCTGAAATCAGCGCCGGGATTGTTCCGCGTGAAATCGACACCACGGCTAGTGAGCCGGGCGCCGTTGATGACGGCCCGATGTCACTTGAGCTAAATCCGGAAGACACGGCGCCTGATGAGGAAAGCGTTGAGCCGGAAGTTCCTGATGTGCCTGAGCCAGACGGCGAGTAGTGGAATGACTGAGAATTGGGTCGGCCCCGTCATCCCTTGTGCGCAATAATTATCTGCAATCAACCCGCTCATCCCGACGAAAACCCGCTCACGACTTCTTGTTCTTCCCCCGTTTACGGGGGAAGTGGGCCACGCCAAAGGCGTGGGTCGATGGGGTTGTGGCGGTAAATTCCTGCCCCCTCCGGTCCTTCGGACCACCTCCCCCGTAAACGGGGGAGGATATGAGCGGAGACAGGAAGAATTCGCATACAGCACACGGAATGACGAGAGAGGTTTTTAGCCCAGTCCCCTAGCCACCGTCCTTGGCTATCCTCGAAATTTTCCGGTGCGGTCCGTTATAATCCGAGACCCCGTCTGAGATCGCATAACAGGCGAGGCGAACCGAGCGGGGAATGGGCACCTTTTCGCCATCGCGTTCGCCCTTTTCATAATACTGGATCATCCGCCGTTTGAGGCCGAGCAAATTGGCTGCATCCTTTTGGGATAACCCAAGGGATTTACGCCACTTCTTAAAATCGCCTGGTTCCATCATCAACGCCCGTCATCCAGCACAACAATTGCGCCATCTACGCACATAATGCACTCTTATTACAAAATGTTGACAGTTTAGAGGGTTTTCAGTTTGTCGCAGTCTTCAATTGTTTACGGGCATGGCCTATATAGAACTTGCCCGTTTCGGCGGGATATGGCGATAAATGACGCGTGTAATAACCGTATCGGACCCGGGGGCGGTACCCGGCGGCTCCACCAAATCCCCTCCTCCGTGACTTTTCGGGAGGTTTTGGCGGGGCCGAAATAGGATCGACGAGCGTCTAAAGACGATGTTTTTGCCCGGGTTGCCTCCGTTATTTGGCTAAACTGAATAGTTGCTAATGACAACAATTCGGAAGGTCTCGCTCTTGCTGCTTAATGCAGCTGAGTAAGTCCGACAGACTGAAGTCCTAGCCCCATCCAAGGGCTAGGCGGGGTTCGGGAGCACCTGGCAACAGAAGCTCCCACTTTTATACACGCGCCGCGAAAGGTGCTCCCGAGCTCTCGGCTTGTCAGCTACGCTGACGGGCGGCGCTTGGCGCCAGAAGCCGGGACTTTTTTATTTCCTCCACAGCCGCCAAGAATGCAGCCCACAGGCGCCGGGGCTTCTAAGGTTTGCGGGCCTTCGCCTGCGGGGCGCCTGGCAACAGAAGCCCCCACTCATTTTGCACAAGATAATCAGACGTTCGCTAGCCACAGCACGATTTGGTGCACGCCCCCTAACCTAGAATCTGGGGCGCCTGGCAACAGAAGCTCCCATTTTCTTTGTTTGTCAGCCTTCGCTGACGGGCGGCGCCTGACGCCAAAAGCCGGGGCTTATCTTTTTTCTGATTTTGGTATCCATATTATCCCCATAGCTCCAAACGCCGCAGCGCACAGTAGCGTTCATGGGATAACGTGGTTAGAACACTGCCGAGAGCTAAAGGAATTTATACCGGTGAGCGACGACATCGAACTCGACTATAATTATCTGATGCAGCGCGCATTTCGCTATTTGATGCGCGATGTACTGACCCTGGTGGCTGAGCTTGGCGATGCGCCGGGCGAGCATCACTTTTATATCGAGTTCGTCACCGACGCGCCGGGCGTCTCTATCCCTGAGCGCTTGAAGGAACAATATCCCGAACGCATGACCATCGTTCTTCAACATCAATTTGAAGGATTAATAGTCACCGATGACGGGTTTGAAGTGACCTTGTGGTTCAACTCCATCGAATCGCCGCTGGTCATTCCGTTTGATGCGGTGACGAGCTTTGCTGATCCGAGCACCGAGTTTGGCCTTCGTTTTGAACCGCAGAATATCGTCGAGAACACCAGCGATGAGCAGCCTAGCGAAGGCGTCGTCGAGGA
>JAADIH010000287.1 GCA_013151435.1 Alphaproteobacteria bacterium | reverse complement strand
CGGATCGCCAGTGATTATCCGACTTTAGAATCATAATTCGCTGATCTTGGGAATCCCGACCAGAAGAGTCAGACTTTGAACGTGTTGGTATAAGACCATCGAGACTAAATTTGTACTCCAGGACCTTGGGTCGGCTTCTATAAGGCTTAACCAACTGTTCTTCGAGCACACCCAGAGGATTGTTTTCTTTGTCAAAGATTAAGTCCTTCAAAGGATCCTCCGCAACGTAACGAAAAATACCATCATATTGAGTTGTCTGCGACGTCGTCATGAGCTTCAAGCCTCGTATCACACCTCCCGCAATTAGCTGATTGAAAAGCACAATCGTGTCCTGTTCAGTTTGCGGCACGGAACTGATCGAAATCTTCTTGGTGGGCAAAAAGAATCGTTCACTTTCTAGAATTAATGGGTTGTCCTCCTCGTGTTTTTCTTGGTTTTTGATCCATTCATGCACCTTGAGTTCTTTCTCAATGTCGGCCTGGGCCCCACTGTCCGATTTCAGTATCTCCCCGCGACGTTGGCTAAGTTGGCGAACGATTCCGATGGAAAGCTTTTCGGCAAGTTCTTTTAATTCGGGTTGAAATCCCTTCCTGCCCAAGTCTGGTTCAGCGCCTTTAAAGTGAACTATGATGTGTGTTTGATTTTGGTGGCCGATATTTTTGCTCAGTGGAATAGTTATTAGGTCACCTTGAGTCATTTTATTGCTTGCCAACTGTAGTCCACCCCGCAGAATTCGAAGCCCCTTTCGCAGCTTTGCTTTCTTATCGTTCACCTGATCCCACACTTCAGTTGAATAGGCAAAATAACCATAGGCTGTTGCGCCGTGGTAATTCAGGAGGATTTTTTCTGCTTTAGATAGGTTAGTCACCTTTTCTAGGCTAGCCACGTCGTATACTTCGTAAATCCCGTTTGATTTGCGATACTTTGAAATAGCCTTGGCCGGGTTCTTTCCGGCGGAAACCGCTCTCCTCTGAGCATCGACAATTTTTGAAAGTTGTTGGCTCGCGCCAATTTCCTGATGAGGAAATTTGTAATTGGCTAAGACGTCCTCAACGGATGCAATTTCGTCGTTCTTATCAATCACTGTGAGATCAAAAACCACTCCAGACGAAGAGAAGCTGGGTAAGTCAATGCCGCCAAGCGGCGTTTTCAGAAGTAGCAGATAGAGCCATTGCTCAGGTGTTTTAGCCTGATACCAACCCAGGCTGCTTGGTCGAACAGATTTTCCGGAAAAAACAATCTTGAAGCTGGTCCCTTGATCTAACTCATCGAATGCTGCGCTTTTGCTTTTTGTGGCTTCGACGACTGGCCGCGACACCGTTCCAGAACTGTCTTCGATCCACTCGCGTCCACGGCGCAGAGCACCCTCAAAAGCAAAGTGTTTGTTCTTCGTTCGTATTGTCAGATCGTTGAAACCATAAGCAATGTACGTAACGCCCACGCCCTTGTTGCCGCGAGTATTCCCGCCTGACTTGAAAGAGATGCTTGGCGCCAAGAATGATTTGAATTCTTGCTCCTCGAAGCCGCAGCCGTTATCGATCACTTCTACCGAGTTTTCAGCCAGGTCAATCGCAATCTTAATTCTAGAAGTGATCGAAGGATCAACTTCAAATCGCTTGTCCACCGCGTCCATGGCGTTTTGTATCAACTCTGAAAAAGGATCATAATTGCTGACATAAGACTTAAGGATATTTTTGATTTCCCGCTTTTTGGCCGAGGCAAGCACATCCTTGTCGGTTTCGTTCGCTGCTTCTAACGGATCCCAGCTAGATAAATCTTGAAAAGCCACTCTCATATGTTCCTTCAGTTCGGTTATTGTCACATTCGTCAAAATGCGTCGACGAAACAATGTGAACTTTAGCGCATCTGTTGAAAACTAGAATTTACGGGCAGTTTTAATGGTGCGCCCAATCTTAACGGTGTCAATTCGATTGTTCCGATGTTCCACCGTGCACACATGGCAACTTCGAGTGGTCGCATCATGGCATGTTTAGGTGGTGGTCAATGGCCGCTATGGGCCGAAAGCTACCATGAAGCTTATACCGCTTTGCTGTCCAACTCGGACATTGGCTTTGTTGCAAGGCGTTCTGGCAGAAAGCATTTGAAAAAACCCCCGCAGATTTGCGGGGGGTATTTTATTGCAGATTCTTAATGAACTGAACTGCTTCGCTGGCTTTGGCGGCGGCGGTGAAGATGGCTTTTTTGTCCGCCTTCATGACCGTCAGCCAATGGGCCAGATATTGTGCATGGTCGGCTCTGGGTTCTGATGAAATACCAAGCTCGGCACATTGAAAGGCCGCGCCAAGTTCGGCCACCAGTTCTTCCATGGCGTAAACATCATCGCCAAAGCGTTTTGCCATGTCCCGGTTGCAGCGCGACTCCCCTTTTGTCCAGTGGGTTTTATGCCGATATCGGCATAAGACCCATTATGCCGCATCCCGGATTATGCCGCGTCGATTGAGGGAACCGATGGCATTTGGCTGGCTTGGTCGAAATATTTCGGCATAAACCGATCTCATTTCTCGCTATCCAATACGATACGTACTGCGCCAATGATCGCTCTTCATCAGCAAATGAAGGAGCGACGAAATGAACAAATCGAACACACCGATTGAAGCAATCCACAACGCGGCTATTGATGGTGACCTGAAGGAGGGATTGCAACGGCAATACGAGGATTATCTACGCCACCAGCGCGGCCTCAGTGAAGCAACCATATACCATTGCCTACGTTTTCTGGACCGGTTCATGGCCTTTCGTTTCGGCGAGGTGTTAGGCGATCTGAACGCCATCACGCCTGACGACGTTATCGCCTTCCTGTCCCGGTTAAGGAATGGCTCGCAGCCCTCGCGGGACAAAACACCGCCAACGCATCTGCGCAGTCTTTTCAAGTTTCTGTTCTGGAGCGGCAGAACAAAGCGAAATCTTGCGAGCAGCATCCCGCGCATGGCTCATGCTGGACCAAGTACGCTGCCCCGATATCTGAACCGTGAAGAAATCAGCCAGCTCATCGACGCGGCGCACGCAGACAATGCCATTGGGCGGCGCAATTATGCCATGCTCCTGATCATGGCCCGGCTTGGCCTACGCGCACCCGAGGTGATTGCAATCGAGCTCGACGATATCGACTGGCGTGCCGGTGATATCCTGATACGCGGCAAGGGGCAACGTCACGACCGCATGCCGCTGCCGGCGGATGTGGGCGAAGCCATCGTTGACTACGCCCGTAACGGGCGCCAAGGCAAGGCGCGCACCCTGTTCGTCACCGCGCGGCCACCGTTTAGCGCTTTCAAGGACGCGCAAATCCTCAACGCTCTGCTTCGCGCAGCGTTTAAAAAGACGGGTCTCAAGCCACCACAGAAATATATAGGCTCCCACATCCTGCGTCACAGTCTGGCAACCGATATGCTGCGTAAAGGGGCCTCGCTAGATGAGATCGGCGATGTCCTACGCCATCGTTCGCGCATGACGACGTCGATCTATGCCAAGCATGACATTGATGCACTTCGCTCTCTGGCACGCGCCTGGCCGACACAGGGAGACGGCCAATGAAAACCCTAGACTCACACTTTGATGACTATCTACGCACACGACGTATCCTGGGCTATGATCTGGCGTTTACCGAGCGTGTCCTACGCAAGTTTACTGCATTCGCCGACGATTCCGGTGCCGATCGTATAACCGGGGATCTGTTCCTCCAATGGAAAACGAATTACGGATCAGCAAATAACAACACCTGGTCGACGCGACTTGGAATGGTTCGCGGCTTCGCTGGTTGGTTGCAAGGCATCGATCCGCGCCATGAGGTACCGCCGGCCGGACTGATTGTCGGCAAATTGGTACGGGCACGGCCTTACATTTACGCGCCAGATCAGATCGCTGAAATCGTTGCCGAGGCTGAACGCCTGACGTCCGACTACGGATTGAGGGGAAAGACGTGTTCCACGCTGTTTGGCCTGATTGCCGTAACGGGGTTGCGGGTCAGTGAAGCCGTTGGGCTGAATGATGGCGATGTAGATCTTGAAGACGCCGTCGTGACCGTGCATCGCGGCAAGAACGGCAGGTCGAGATTTGTGCCGATCAAAGCCTGCACGCTCGAACGGCTTGCCGCCTATCGCATGGAGTGCGAGCGGCTTCTCGGGCAGACACCGGCATCGTTCTTCCGGCTTGAAGGTGGCCAGCGCCCATCCGATTGTACGATCCGATATAACTTCGCGTGTGTCTGCCAGCGTATCGGCCTGCGTGATCGCCAAGCCTACAACCGGCACGGTAGGGGTCCGCGCATCCACGATCTGCGCCACACATTCGCTGTGCGCACGATTATCGACTGGTACCGCAACGGTCTTGATGCCGATCGCCAGATGGCAAAGCTCAGCACCTACCTGGGGCATTCAAGCCCCGAACATACCTACTGGTACATTGAGGCCGTCCCGGAGCTGATGCGACTGGCGGCCGATCGCGCTCCACGTTCATCCTTTGGAGGCCGCACATGATCAAGACATATCCGCTTCCCATTTACGTTCAGCGCTTCTTCACGCAACGGCTTATGAGCCAGCTTCATGCAAGTCCGCACACAATCGCCAGTTATCGTGACACGTTCCGCCTACTGCTGAATTTTGCCTCACGTGAGCAGGGCCGACCGCCGACCGATCTCGAGGTCGCCGATATCAATGCTGAAATCGTCGGGCGCTTCCTGTCCTTCGTGGAGCAGGAACGGGGCAACACGGCCCGTAGTCGCAACACGCGCCTGGCAGCGATCCGGTCATTCTTCAAATATGTCGCCGTCAATGAGCCGCAGCTCCTTCACCATTGCCAGCGGGTGCTGGCAATGCCCTCAAAGCGTCACGAGAAGCGCGTGATCAGCTATTTGACAGGTATTGAGATCGAAGCCCTTGTCGCCGCGCCAGATCCTTCGACGTGGTTTGGACGGCGTGACAGAACACTGCTGATCGTTGCCCTGCAGACCGGACTAAGAGTATCGGAGCTCGTCAATCTCAAATGCAGTGACGTGGTTCTTGCAATAGGCGCACATGTCCGATGTATGGGCAAGGGGCGCAAGGAACGCACCACCCCCTTGAGAAAGGACAGCGTGGCGGCGCTTCAAGCCTGGCTCACCGAGCGACGCGGCGAGGAATCCGATCCGCTGTTCATCAGCAACCGGGGAACCAAGCTCTCCCGCGATGCCGTCGAATGCCTTGTTCGAAAACACGCCATTATCGCATCGAAACAATGCCCAACTCTGGCCGGCAAGCACGTTACCCCACATGTATTACGGCACAGCACCGCCATGCAGCTTTTGCACAACGGCGTCGATCGAACGGTGATCGCACTTTGGCTGGGTCATGAGTCGATCGAGACCACGCAAGTCTACATCCATGCCGATATTCAATTGAAGGAACGCGCCATGGCATTGAC
>JAADIH010000020.1 GCA_013151435.1 Alphaproteobacteria bacterium | reverse complement strand
GATTTGGCATGCAGGGCTCAGTGAAACAAAAACTCTAATTCAACATGGCCATACTTTAAGATGGCGCCAACAGAGATAATGAGGCAGCTATGAAGCCATAGTATGCCCTGGTATGGCCGGAGATATCTTCGGTAGGGCCTGGGCCGCATGGCAGGGTTGTAAACCAGAGTTTACTTGACTCTGCTGGAGGGTGTTGTTGCAATCCAGCACGTATAGATTGGTAAAATTACCGGGGGAAATCCGTGGCAGTGATCAACGGCACATCAGGCGACGACTCGCTCACTGGCACAAGCGGCGATGACACTATCGATGGTCTAGGCGGAAACGATACAATCAGCGGGTCTTTTGGCAACGACAGTTTGCTGGGCAGCGGCGGCAACGACAGCCTTTTCGGGGATAGCGGAAACGACATAGTCAAGGGCGGCACGGGCAACGATCATATTGAAGGCGAAGAAGGCGACGATACAGTAACGGGCGGCGCCGGTGATGATGTTTTTCAATTCGATACGGTTGATGAACTTGGAACCATTGGTGATATCATTACGGATTTAGAACTTGGTGATGTGATCGACTTTTTCCGTATCGATCAATTTGGCGTGCTCGGTCTCGCCGGGGGTCTCGATCTGACATATATCGAAACCAATGCTTTTTCTGGGACAGTTGGCGAATATCGTTACCAGACTGGCGGTGGTCAAACGCAAATTCAATTTGATGTTGATGGTAATGGCGTTGCGGACAGGTTTGTCATTATTACAAATGGCGAGTTTAATCTCTATCAGTTTGGTTTTCATATGCTTAAGGCTGCAAGCAACAGCCCCAGCGCTGGTGTTGATTTTATTAACGGCACATCCGGTACAGATACTATTGATGGCTTAGCAGGCAGTGATACCATCGAAGGTCTGCAAGGGGATGATCTGCTGATCGGCGGTGATGGAAATGATAGGCTGAACGGCGGCGCTGGAGCCGACACGCTGATTGGTGGTTTTGATGATGATGCGTTTGATGGCGGTGACGGAATTGACACTGTTTCTTATGCGTTGAATTTGTTTTCAGTATCCATTGATATTGGCTCTGGGGAAGTCATTGAGGATGTGGCCCCCGGCACTCCCGGAGGTCTTTTTATCGATACCATTATTAACATTGAGAAATTTGTTGGCACGGATTTTGACGATGATTTTTTTGGTGCAGATGATGACGACTACTTCGAGGGGCGCGCTGGTAAGGATAATATAATATCCGGTTTGGGCGCTGATACTTTATTTGGTGAAGCCGGTGATGATCGTCTTTTTGCCGGCGGAGGTAATGATTTTCTAGATGGAGGTCTGGGCGACGATTCAATGCATGGTGACGATGGCAACGATACGCTCATCGGCAGCGACGGCAACGACACTCTAAGCGGTCTTGTGGGCGACGATTCATTGAATGGAGGCGCTGGTGCTGACCGCATCTTCGGCGGTTTGGGTACGGATATTGCGAGCTATTCAGGTTCTAGTTCTGCAGTAACGGTGAACTTGCTGACCGGCGTAACCTCGGGCGGCGACGCGGCCGGGGACACGCTGTCCGGCATTGAAGGGCTAGTGGGGTCTGCTTTTGCCGATAACCTGACAGGTGATGCTAGTGCGAACATTCTGAATGGCGGCTCTGGCGGGGATACGCTGGATGGTGGCGCAGGGTTGGACACTGCGGACTATGCGGGCAGCAGCGCAGGCGTAACAGTTAATCTTGATACGAATTCGGCTTCCGGTGGTGACGCCGCCGGAGATAATTTGATAGGGATCGAGAATCTGGCTGGTTCCAACCGGAGTGACAGTTTATCCGGTGACGATTTGGCCAACGACCTTTTTGGTGCTGGTAGTTCTGACACACTTTCGGGCCTTGGGGGCGCTGACACGCTGGATGGCGGCGGCGGCGCCGATACGTTGTTTGGCGGTGATGGTGATGACTTGTTGCTTGGCGGTCTTGGTGCAGATGAGTTACGTGGCGAGGCTGGCAACGACACGATCGAGGGGGGTGGCGGTAAGGATACGATCATCGGCCGCGAGGGCAATGATAGCTTAATGGGCGGCAAGGATGATGATCGTTTGTTTGGCGGCGACGGCAATGACACCCTTGATGGTGGCGCCCGCAACGACTTCCGGGTGAATGGTCAAAATGGTGATGACCTTTTGTTTGGCGGCATCGGCATCGATAATTTGTTTGGCGGGCTTGATAATGACACGCTGGATGCGGGCGGTGGCGATGACCGCGGTGTTGGCGGGGCTGGTGATGACTCTATTCTGGGCGGCGCCGGTAATGATTCGGTGACGGGCGGCGACGGTAACGATACGGTGGATGGCGGAAATGGCGTTGACACAGTGATTGGCGGAGCCGGGGCGGATTCACTAATCGGCGGCGCTGGAGAAGACAGTCTCACTGGCGGCGACGGGGATGACACGCTGGATGGCGGCAATCGCGACGATACGCTCCGTGGCCAGAACGATAATGATCTGCTCAATGGCGGCAATAATAATGATCTACTGTTTGGCGGTAATGGTGATGACACCCTTGATGGCGGCAATGGCGATGACACGCTCAACGGCAATGCAGGCAATGACATCTTCATCTTTGAGATTGGTGATGATGCTGATGTGATCAATGGCTTCAAGGCCGGTGCAGCAACAGATGATGTGATTAACATCTCAGCCATGGTTGCAACATTTAATTCATTCGCAGACGTTCAAGCTGCGGCAACAGACGATGGTTTTGGTAACACGGTGATCGATTTCGGAGGCGGTGACACCATCACCCTCATTGACGTTGCTCTCGCCAGTCTCCATGCGGAGGACTTTATTTTTGGGTAAATTGGACGAGGCCTTTAGAGCGCCGGGCGTTTAACAGGAATTGCCCGTTACTTTAGATTCATTACTGTGCGCTGGCCCGCGCGCGAAGGTGCGCTTATTAAAGTCTTGACCACCTTCGCAGTCGGAGGCGAGAAACCGGTCCCCAGTTTTTTCACCCAGCGATCTATGCGATAACTTAACCATAAATGATGGTACCCCCGGTCCGACTTGAACGGACACGCCTTGCGGCACGTGATTTTGAGTCACGCGTGTCTACCAATTCCACCACAGGGGCTAATTGCGAAGCGGCACATTAGAGTGCATTTACAAAAGGGGAACCCGATTTTGCAAAAAAAGTGTAGCTAAGGCAAAAACTCGACCGATTTTGCAGGTTTTACGACTAGCAAACATGGCCGAAAGCCGTTGCACCGCGCCGAATTATGCGAGTTATTGCCCTGATGGGGTGCCTGCCTTTCACTGGGGCTATAGGCTCCGGAGCGACCAAGTGCGCGGGGGATGTGTAATCCCGCACTATTTGTTGAGATAACCGGCGCATTGTAGCACTTTCTTTAACATTACCGCCTGAATTGCTCTCATGAGTTCCCTAATGAATGCAGACCACAGATCGCCGTCCGGAAATGCTATGCGCGGCGCGGCGCGGATTCTTCACGATATTCTTGATGATTTATCCCAAGCGAATGCCTCAACCACGGGTGAGCGGCGAGGCTCTGACGATACGCTGGGACATGAGCCAGAGGCAAAAGCGCGCCTCGGCGATTTGATTGATCGGCTGGATGAGCGTGCATTTGGGTTGATGCTCCTCCTGCTGGCGCTACCCTGCAGCATCCCGTTCATCTATATTCTGCCGCAGATTGTGGCGCTTCCCATGCTGGCCTTGGCCGGCCAAATGGCGGCGGGACGCCATCATCCGTGGCTGCCTGCCGCATTACATGAACGGGAATTTTCTCCAGCAGCATTTCAGAAAGTTGTTGTGCGAAGCGAGAAATATCTCGGCTGGATAGAACGTTTTGCCCGCCCACGGCTGAAGGCTGTCACGGGTAATCTCGGCGCGCGTATAGTCGGCGCCCTGTTGCTGATACCGGCGGCGTCTATTCTCGTTCCGCTACCCTCAACAAATACGGTACCCGGCATTGGTGTGGCGGTGGTGTCGTTAGGCCTCATTGAACGCGATGGCCTTCTGGTGATTTTGGGCCTGGTGATTGGCTTTGTCTGGGTGGGTTTGCTTCTCTTCCTTGGTTTTGAGGCGTCACATATCATCAAGGATTGGATCTCTTCACGCCTCTAGCCCCAAAGGTGTGACGATACGCGGGGCGCCGTCATGGCGCCCGCCTGATTATTATCAGGGCTATGTTAGAGAGTTTGTCAAAGTACTCATGGTCCGAGCGTGCGCTTGGCGTATCTTTTGTAACCAGCGCCGCGCTTCTTGCCGGGGCCCATTTGTTCGAACATGTCGGCGGAATGGTCCCTTGTGTTCTGTGTCTTGATCAGCGCGAAGCACACTGGACGGCGTTGGGCGTGGCGTTTGCAGGGCTTATTGTTGCGCGGGTTTTCAATTCGCGCCTTGGGGCGGCGGCAGCTGTAGGCGCTGCGGCGTTGGTCTATGCGGCAAGCGCGGGCCTCGCTTTTTATCACACTGGCGTTGAATATAAATTCTGGCCTGGCCCAGCGATATGCTCTGGAGGCGGCGACATCATCGACATTGGTTCGCTGACCATGGCGCTTGGCCAGAAGGCGGATGCGCCTTCATGCGCCGACGCGCCATGGCATATGTTCGGTATTTCCATGGCCGGTTATAATCTTCTTATTTCGGCTGGCTTGTTTGCGCTGACCCTTACCGCCGCACTTGCCGAGCTGCGGCGGGCGCGCAAAAACAGAGGTGCGGCTCCGATACTTGCGGGGAAGTCATGACCAGCGATGTGATAGAAAAATCATCTCCCCATCAATCTGGCCCCCATAAACCGGGACCAAGACGTGCGCGTCTTGCAGAAATGTTGCGGGTTGATCACGCTGGAGAATATAGCGCGGTTGCGATTTATCGCGGCCAGCGCGCGGTTTTTGCAGCCTTGCCCCATAAAAAAGAAATTGCTGACCAGATTGCGGAAATGGAAGCGGGCGAAGAGGAGCATCTGCGACGTTTTGATGAGTTGCTTGCGGAGCGAAAAATTCGCCCGACCTTACTGGCCCCGCTTTGGAATGCCGCAGGGTTTGGAATGGGCGCGGTAACGGCGCTAATGGGCGAGAAAGCCGCCATGGCCTGTACTGCCGCCGTAGAGGACGTGATTGAAAAGCACTACGCAGACCAGATCGCGGCTCTTGGTGACGATGAGACAGAACTTGTCGCGACCATCACTCAATTTCGCGATGATGAGCTTGAGCACAAGAAAATAGCCGAAGATGCCGGTGCCAAAGAAGCGCCGGGCTACCCATTATTGTCCGAGGTGATCAAAACCGGCTGCCGCGCGGCCATCAAAATCGCCGAAAAAATATAGTCGCGCTTTGCTCTATGTATGGCGCGCCTTCGCTATGGTGGGGCCAAGTTATCCAGTTATCAGTCGTATCAGGGAGAACTCATGACAATTCGGAAATTTAGACGCCCCAGCGGCGTCATCGCAGCTGTTTCAGTGCTGGCGCTTGTCGCCGCTTGTGAGCCGCAGACATCATCAACCAGCGCCTCTACGTCCGCCCAATCAGATAGTGCGGATGCTGCGGCGCCTACGCGTGAAGCCACGGTGGCGCAAGCGCAGGGATTCATCGAGGAAGTTGAAACATTTTATCGTGAGTTCGGGGAATATTCCGCCCGCATCGCCTGGCTCAACAACACTTATATCAATTACGATAGTGACTGGCTGAGCACCAAAGTCGGCGCTGAAGGCACCGAGATGGGCGTCAAGTTCGCCAATATGGCAAAGCGCTATAATGACCTTGAATTGCCAGCTGAAATGCGGCGCAAAATTGAGCTGATCAAACTCGGGCTCAACCTGCCGGCGCCGGAACGTCCAGGCGCGGCGCAAGCCCTTTCAGAAATCAACACGCGTATGGGTTCAACCTACGCTACCGGCAAGATTGAGCTGGATGGTGAGATGGTCGCGCGTAACGACCTGGAAGAAATGATGGGCACAACGTGATCCTGAAAGATTGAAGGAAATCTGGATCAAGTGGCGCGAAATTCCGGTGACGGAAACCGACAATGGCACCACCATGAAGGAAGACTACGCCGCCATGGTTGAGATATCGAATGAGGGCGCACGCGAGCTTGGCTTTGATGATGTGGGCACCATGTGGCGGGCGCGTTATGATCTTCCGCCTGCGGAATTTGCTGACGAGACAGATCGTCTTTGGGGGCAGGTGAAGCCGCTCTATGACGAGCTGCAATGTCATGTGCGCGCTAAGCTAAACGAACAATATGGCGATGAGGTTGTCCCGCTGGATCAACCGATCCGCGCTGATTTGCTTGGTAATATGTGGGCCCAGAGCTGGGGAAATGTCTATGATCTGGTCGCGCCAGGTGACGCAGATCCTGGCTTTGACCTGACAGAGCTCTTGGTTTCCGATGGTTATGACGCCAAGAAAATGGTTGAGGCAGGCGAGGGATTCTTCTCGTCGCTGGGTTTTAATCCTTTGCCAGACACATTCTGGGAGCGCTCACAATTCACCAAGCCCGCTGACCGCGAAGTTGTGTGTCATGCGTCGGCCTGGGACCTTGATGGGGCGGATGATATCCGTATCAAAATGTGTATCAAGATCAACTCTGATGATTTCCGTACGGTCCATCACGAGCTTGGCCACAACTATTATCAGCGCGCCTATAAGAACCAGTCGCCAATTTTTCAGGGCGGCGCCAATGGCGGCTTCCACGAGGCCATCGGTGATATGGTCTCGCTCTCGATTACGCCGGACTATCTGAAAACCATCGGCCTTCTGGATGATGTTCCTGACGCCTCCAAGGATGTCGGCTTGTTGATGAGTCAGGCGCTGGAAAAAATCGCCTTCATGCCGTTCTCGGCTTACTCATGGATAAATGGCGCTGGCAGGTGTTCTCCGGAGAGCTGACGCCGGAGACTTATAATGACGGCTGGTGGGCGCTTCGGACACAATATCAGGGCATCCGCCCACCGGTGGAACGCCCTTCTGATTATTTTGATCCGGGCGGGAAGTATCACATACCGGGTAATGTTTCCTATACGCGGTACTTCATCGCTCATATCCTGCAGTTCCAGTTCCATAAAGCGGCCTGTGATATGGCTGGGTGGGAAGGACCTTTGCATCGTTGTTCAATTTACGGCGCGGAAAACATCGGCGAGAAATTCAACGCCATGCTGGAAATGGGCGCATCTGAACCTTGGCCGGAAGCGCTGGAAGCCTTTACCGGGACTAGGGAAATGGATGGCGGCGCGATCGTTGAATATTTCGCCCCCCTAGTGGAATATCTGAAAGAGCAAAACAAAGACCGCCAATGTGGTTGGTAAGATCTTTGATGACTGAATAGGAAAAGCCCCGCTTCATGCGGGGCTTTTTTCGTTGAGCTGACACTCTGTCAGATCTTGCATATTGACGTTCCGCCATCTGCTAGCAAGGCGCTGCCGGTTACAAAACTTGATTGATCTGAGGCGAGGAAAAGTGCGGCCCGGGCGATCTCAGTAGGGTCAGCCATTCGTTTTAGGGCATGTAGAGTTTCGACAAATTGATGATATTCGGGGTCATCACCCGCCATTGGCGTTTTTGTTCCCCCAGGCAGAAGGGTATTGGCGCGTATCCCGTCAGCGCCATGTTCAACGGCTAAGATTTGGGTCAGGCCGATGAGCCCGGCTTTGCTGGCCGCATAGGCCCCCATTCCCGGAAGACCGCCAGTATGCCCGATGAATGAAGACGTGAAGATGATTGAACCGGCTTTGCGCTGGAGCATTGCAGGGATTTGATATTTTGCGGCGAAGAATGCGCTATCAAGGTTTGTCGCTAGTGTGGTTCGCCAGGATGCTGTGTCCATGTCTGGGATTGGTGTGATGATGCCGAGGGTGCCTGCATTATTAAAACCAATGTCTAATCCGCCAAACTCAGAAACAGCGAGATCGACAAGGGCTTTTGCATATGCCTCATCTATAATGTCACCAGCCAGTGCAGTTGCAATGCCGTTCTCCGCTTTAATGGTTTTGACGAGATCATCCAGTAATGCCGCTCGGCGGGCGCTGAGGACAAGCTTGGCGCCTTCTTTGGCAAAGAGTTTTGCTGTCGCTTTCCCGATTCCGCTGCTGGCGCCTGTAATAATCGCGACCTTGTTTTCTAAAAGCATGATGATGTTCCGTTTCCACTGGGTTATGTCACATCAATGTCAGCTGTATGAGGCGGCCACCACCCGGTTCTTGTTCTCGGAAGAAGGGCGCGAACTAAAGAGTGCGTGTTACGCCGCATAATAAAAAACCCCCGCCGGAGCGGGGGTTTTTATAAATGGTATTGAGTTTATTTAGCGCCGACGTCGACTGCTTCTTCTCTTTTTCTTCTTACTGTCGCCGCCATTGTTCTCAATAAAGTTGTTGGTGATTTTCGGCTCCATGCCTTCGCGCACGAATATCGCCAGGCCGTCATTGCCGACAATATCATTGTCTTCGATGACGCCATTCATGCCGAATGGGATTGCAATGCCGTCGCCGCTATTTTGTACAATCTCGTTATAACGCACGAGCGACAGCTTAGCGTATTTGTCGAGGATAATGCCTGAGCCTTTATTATTGCGGATCTTGTTGCCGATGAGCTTGGCTGAGCCAAAGCCGGATGATTTCACGCCGCTATCGAGATTGTCGAAGATCTCATTGCCCGCAAGGATAACATCCGCCCGGCTGCCTGAAGCGATATCAACGCCGACCCTGTTTTGCAGGATTTTATTGTCGATGATGAAACTTTGGGAGAGTGAGTGGGCCTGCTCAATGAAGATACCTTCTGACCCGGCGCTGATGCGGTTTTTCTCGAGCATCACCGTGCCACCGGAAATTTTGACTGCCGGCCGCGTGCCAGACCCAAGGACGTCGCTTTCCTTTAGGGTGAAAACCCCTTGCTGGATGTCAATGCAGGCGTCAGCGCTGGAGTTAATTTTAGCTGCAAACTGTACATTTGCGACCACGGCATGAGCTGTAGGTTGCGTTGGAGCAAAAGACAGGCACGGTGTATTTATGGGCGCGTTGATTTCCACACCAGAGCCTGGCCCGCGATCGCCTTGGATAAAGACTGATTTATCGAGGGTGAGCGATTCATTATAGACGCCGTGCATGACGTAAACGACACCGCCTTCAGCGACGTCATCAATCGCTTTGGAAATAGATTTGTAAGGGCCCCGACCGTTGACGTCGACAATGATCTGTAGCGGGCCTTTCTTGCTGCTCCCTGATCCTTGTGCGCCGCCTGGCGTTGCTCCGGCGCCTGGTTCACGGATTGGAAAACCCCCGAGCGATTGTGCGCTTGCAACGCCGCTTAAAATAAGCCCGCCCGCAAAAAGTGCGGCTGCGGCAGGGGCAATTGTTCTCATCAATGTATGTTTCATATTCAACCCCTCTCGCTACTGACTATCACGCGTATATTCAAAGCTAAGCCGACGAAGCGCGTCGTTGGCTGGCTGGTATCCAAGCGCAGAAGCTTGCGCCAGGTGAAGCGCGGACTTGCGCTCATCAGGTGATACCTCGTTAAGACCTGTGGTGCCGTCGCGGTAGATCACGCCAAGTGCATAATGTGCGATGGCCAGATTTTGATCGGCGGCCTTGCTGAGCCAGTTTACCGCTTTGGAGCCATCCTGTTCCACGCCAATGCCGCGAACATGCATGATGCCAAAGACATATTGCGACATCGGATGATCAGACTTTGCGGCATCGCCAAACAGATCAACCGTCTGGCGCGGTGTTAGAACACCAGTGACGACGGCCTGTTTTTCTTCATCGGTCATCGCGGTATCTTTGGCGACGGTCGAATATTGGAAGCGCCTGATGGAGGCCCGAGTGCCAGGCCCAAGGTTATTATCGACGACGCCAGCGCGGAACCCGAGCGCATTGAGAGCGCGCTGGATCAGCTCCACATCAATATCGGAGACCGCCTCTAAGGCCTCGGCCATCTTGATTTCTTCAAGCTCTTTCTTGAGGCGCTCAAGCTCTTCCTGCTGGGGCGTCTTGCCAGTGTGCTCGACCGGCAGCGGCGGCTGCCATTCGGCGGCTTCTTTAAGGGCCGTTTTGATCTCGGTCGAGGTCATCAACGGCTCGAGGAATTCATAGGCTGCGCTGGCTTCCCCAACGCCGCGCTCTTGGGCGAGGGAGAACATCTGCAATGCCTTAGTGTTGTTCTTCTCAACACCTGCGCCTTTTTGATACATGTCGCCAAGGCGATAGAGGTCATAAGCGCTGCCAGACTCGAATGTCTGCGCCACCTGCTTTTCTGCTTTGGTAACGTTGGATGTGCTCATCCTTGCACGAATATCAGGAAGACGCTGTCCGGCGAGGATCCGGGCGTTAACCTCATCCGCCGTCGGCGTTTGATAGGCGGTAAAATCGTGATGTGCTGCTAGTGTGTACCACATCAGCGCAGCAACATTATCAACTGGTATTTCTTCGAGAGGCGTTGCCGCGGCCTGCGACCCTTCAAGGGTTTTGCCAGAATAGATATCGCCAAGAATGTTCTTGGAACGGACATCTCCTGCGACGGCGAATCGCTGCCAAAGGTCAAGCGCCTGTTGATATTGGCCGTTCATATAAGCCTGAACACCCGCCTCATACGTTGCATGAGCGGGCATGCCAGCGGAAAGGGCGAGTACGGACGCCGCCGCAATCCCGCCGAGCGCAAAACGCGCCTTACGCAAAATTGTCATTTTATGTTTCTTCATACCCCAGCTTCCCCTCGACCAGACAACTCTTAGAACCCAATTTCAGCTTTGGACCGACTTCAGCTTTGGACCACTTTCAACCTTGAACGACAGCGATCCTTGGCCCTGGAATTAACCATGTCAGCCCGTCAATTTCGCCAGCTTAGAAGCGCCGACGCGATCAACCCTAACCTATTAAAGCACGCATTTGCGCGATGCTCCACATTAACCTTTACCATTAACGATGGCAAAAAGGCCATATTGAGGCTTTTGATGGCTATTCAGGTAGTGGTTTGGCGCAGCGCGTGACTTGAAAGACGCAGGCATCGCCAGAATCGGGCAATCTGCTCACCGCGTGTCCGGCCTCACAACAAAAATGCGGTATGTCCACCACGGCAATAGGATCATCAGTAAAAACAATGACTTGTTCGCCGCTCGCCGTGAGCCGCAATGCTGCCTCCAGGCGGATTACCGGCACGGGGCAGAGATAGCCGCGAAGGTCGAGGGTTACGCCGGCAGAGGCGTTTGCGGTGGTGGGAATTGTCGAACTCCATTGGGGCAAGGTCTTGTGAGGGCGCATTCCCGCCCCTTCGGGTAAAAGGCCTGCCCCCTTCGGATAGACGGGTTGAGGGCGATCTGGTTGGTGTTTTCCTTTGAAATCAAAGTGATAGCACAGCCTATCCGTGACCGACCCGCGGTTTGCGCCGGCTTTAGATTATGCCCCGTAATATTAGAGCCAGCGCGTGATTATCGCTGAAACTTGTCCGTTAAATCTTTCATGGAAAACGGGAACACAATCGTATTGGTGCGGTCGCCGGCAATTTCCTGCAATGAGTTCAGATAACGCAGCTCCATAGCGCCGGGAGATGTGGCGAGAATGGTCGCCGCTTCCGATAATTTTGTTGCCGCCTGAAATTCGCCCTCAGCAAGAATAACTTTCGAGCGTCGTTCGCGTTCCGCTTCCGCTTGTTTGGCGATGGCGCGGATCATCGATTGGTCAACATCCACATGTTTGATCTCAACATTGGAGACCTTGATGCCCCAGGCTTCGGTTTGCAGGTCTAGAATTGCCTGAATGTCTTTGTTGAGCTTTCCGCGCTCCTGCAGCATGTCGTCGAGGTCATGCTTGCCGAGGACCGAGCGCAAA
>JAADIH010000231.1:12956-13393 GCA_013151435.1 Alphaproteobacteria bacterium | reverse complement strand
GGCAATACCGTCATCGACTTTGGCAGTGGTGACACCATCACACTTACGGGCATCGCCGTCGCTGATCTCCATCAGGATGATTTTGTGTTTATCTAATCGTGGGTGGAAAATGGATAAACTGTACAATCATATCCCTCCACATCAGGCTTTAATCATGCGTCTAATAGCTCCAGAAACACTATCAAAATTGGCCCGTAACTTTGGGGCTGCTCAGAAAGGCTCGAAACAGATGTCCCTCTCAGGCAAAGTTGTTGCCAATTGAAAGCCATAATGATGGCAGGTTCATTGGCGGGTATATTCAAAGTCTACAGTAATAAATGAATTATATCAATAACTTATGTGAATTTGTGGCGGAGGGGGTGGGATTCGAACCCACGGGACGCGTAAACGCCCACCGGTTTTCAAGACCGACGCATTCGACCACTCTGCCACCCCTC
>JAADIH010000231.1:0-12940 GCA_013151435.1 Alphaproteobacteria bacterium | reverse complement strand
AACGCACCAAATGCATGGGCGCGAGACATAGCGTGCTCTGCAAAAATGACAAGCCGCTTTGATAGGGGCCCCGGAATGATTTGAAGATTAACCTTAGATTAACGATTTCTCTTGCCTCTAGCATTGGACGCTCTATGCGCGCTCTATAGTTTTAGACCGCGTCGGATTTGGCCTGTTTTGGAGACAATGGATGGTAGTTAGTCTGAGAAAGCCATGGGGGTATGGGGCTATCCTCTTGCTTTTGTTGTTCGCCCTGTCCGCTTGTTCAACCGGACCGTATGGGCGTTCACCCTCCAACAAACCAGGCGCAGCGCCGCATTATAAAGTTGGCAAACCTTACCGTGTGAAGGGCAAATTATACCACCCCGCCGAAGACCCGGACTATGAGGCTTATGGCGTCGCATCATGGTATGGGCGTGATTTTCACGGTAAGCTTACGGCCAATGGCGAACGATTCGATATGAATCGGCTGTCCGCCGCCCATACAACATTGCCCATGCCCTCGCTCGTCGAGGTGACTAATATCAGCAATGGCCGCCGTATCGTCGTGCGGGTGAATGATCGCGGGCCGTTTGCGGATAATCGCTTGATCGATCTATCCCGGGAGGCTGCCCGCCAGCTTGGATTCGAGCGCAAAGGACTTTCGCGGGTTAGGGTACGTTATGTGGGACCGGCGCCACTGCTTGCCAAAGCCCCAAGAGCAAACCAGCGCCTGGTGGATCGCCCATCCCGTGCGCCATTGAGTAGAACCACACGGGCATCCACAAGGTTTGTATTGGGTGAGGCGAAGAGATCAGCAGCAAGGGTTGTTGCGCCGATCCTCGCATCCGCGACACCCACTCCCCTCACGCCCACAATATCGGTGTCGATGGCTCCGGCCTCTATGACGCCAGTATCTATGCCTCCTGCAACAAAGCCGCCCACATCCTTAACACCGACTTCAACGGCTCAAACCTCGTCCCGCCCTGCAACGTCAGTCCCTCCCGCTAATCCTGTGCCAAAGAGCAGCTCTGGCCCGCTCTATCTTATTCGAGTGGCGGCCCTGTCACGCCTCGATAATATTGAGGTGCTAAAGGAGCAGCTCAAGGGGATCGGGCAGCTACGCCTTTCGCGCAGCGAAACCGGTAGTGGGATAGTGCTGTACCGAATCAATATGGGCCCGTTCGCGTCTCTTGAAACTGCCAATAAGCGGTTGGAAGCGGTGCGCGGCGCAGGCTATAAGGATGCTGGATTGATCACCTTGAACCCGTGATCTAAACCCCAAAGAGGCCCGGCAGTCACGTTAGCTGATCTGCTGGAAATGGATTTGTACTGAGTTATGGAGGTTTGCCTTGTCGATTTTTCGTACTTGCGCCGTGATGTTGATAGCTATGGGATTGTGCGGAACGTCCACTAGTCTGGCGCAATCACCGCTTAAAACACAGGCTGAGTTTGCAGTCATTATGGACTACAGGACCGGCGAAATCCTGTTTGAAAAAGCAGCGCGAACTCCGACGGCGCCTGCATCCATGTCGAAGCTGATGACCGTGGCGATTGTCTTTGAACGCTTGAAAGACGGCTCCCTCAGTCTGACCGACGAGTTTGACGTCAGCGAAAAAGCCTGGCGTAAGGGCGGCTCCAAAATGTGGGTGAGGGTCGACACAAAAATTGCCGTCGAGGATTTGTTGCGCGGCGTTGTCGTGCAATCTGGCAATGACGCCTGCATTGTCTTGGCGGAAAATATTGCGGGATCGGAAGACGCTTTTGCGGAACTGATGAACCGTAAAGCGCGCGAGTGGGGGCTAACAGATTCCACTTTCGCGAACGCAACTGGTTGGCCCGATGAGAACCAAAAAATGAGTATGCGCGATCTCGCCCTGCTGACACGCAAGATCATTCATGACTACCCGCAATATTATACGTTGTTTGCGGAAACCGAATTCACCTGGGAGAAAATTCGCCAGCCGAACCGTAACCCAATTCTCGATATGGTCGATGGCGCCGATGGCCTTAAAACCGGGCATACGGAAGAATCCGGTTATGGTTTTGTGGGCTCGGCCATACGTGATGGAGAGCGCCGGATTATTGTAGTGAACGGCCTTCAATCTACGAAGGATCGCTCAACAGAATCAGCGCGACTGATACGCATTGCCTTTAATGATTTTGCGGCGAAGGCGTTTTATGCGCCTGGTGATGTGGTTGGTGAGGCCAAGGTCTTTAAGGGTAAACGTCAAAGCGTACCGCTGATTGTCGCCGACAATGTAAAAATGATCTTGCATCGTTCCATGTTGGATAAAACCAAGGCGACGGTAATCTATGAGGGGCCGGTGATGGCGCCGATCCGCGGCAACCAGCAAATTGGATTTCTCCGGGTTGAGGTGGAGGGCGGCGAAGCCAAAGAGTTTCCGCTCTATGCCGGGCGCGCGGTTAAAGAGACAGGCATGTTTGGTAAAATCGGCCTTGCCGCAAAAAAGTTACTTATGAGACCTGAAGCGGATGCAGCCACCCAATGACCGCCTCTGCTGCACTTGAACTTTCATGACAAAAGCGGGTGCATTCATCAGTTTCGAAGGCGGTGACGGCGCCGGGAAGTCCACGCAGATTATGCGGCTTGCAGACCGTTTGCGTGCGGCTGGTCATGAGGTCGTCGTCACGCGTGAGCCAGGTGGCTCTGATGGAGCCGAAGCCATTCGCACATTATTAGTGCGAGGGGATACCGATCGCTGGTCTCCGCTTGCCGAGGCGCTGTTGATGTTTGCGGCGCGCGCTGACCATATGGAAAAAACTATTCGCCCTGCCATCACCCGCGGCGCCATTGTCATCACCGACCGCTTTGCAGATTCCACCATGGCGTATCAGGGGCTCGCCGGTGAGTTTGGCGTGGACAACGTCAAAATCCTCCACGGGCTTGTGGTTGGCGATAACGGGCCTGATTTAACGATCATACTCGACATGCCAGCGGAGGAGGGGTTGCGCCGTGCAACGTCTAATGGTGGTGAAACCCGTTTTGAAGAAAAAGGCGCCGCTTTCCAGGCGCGCGTAAGAGAAGCGTTTCTTCAGATCGCCCGTGAGAATTCTGCCCGGTGTGTCGTGGTCGATGCATCCGGAACCATTGAAGAGGTCGGGGCCAATGTGAGTGCGGCCGTAAAAATTAAGCTGCCGGGGCTATTGCCTACATAATGCTCCTATCGCACGAGGTTTAAACCGCCTAAACCTAAATTCATGGAAACGGACCTTCTCCCCCCTCAGTTACGTGCTGACCAGCTCGGTCGTGAGGATGTTGAGGCTCATTTACGCGCCTCGATGTCTGACGGCGTTCTCAGTCACGGGTGGATCATTTCTGCGCCGAAAAGCGCTGGAAAGGCCGCTGGCTTTCCGCATCGCCCGTGGGCTGCTCGCCCCGAAGGAGCTGATGAATAAGGATGCATTTGACGTCAGCGAGCAGTCTCAGGTTTTCAAGCTGGTTGCCGGCGGCGCACACCCCGATTTGTTTGTGGCTAAGCGCCAGTGGAACGAGAAAACATCTAAGTATGCCTCTGAAATTACTGTTGAAACTATACGCAAGTTAACCTTGTTTCTGAACCGCACAGCGAGCTTTGGAGGCAATCGTGTCGCAATCATCGATAGCGCAGATGATCTCAACCGCAACGCAGCCAATGCGCTTTTGAAAGCCCTGGAAGAGCCGCCAGAAAATACGCTTTTGCTGTTGCTTTCCGCGTCACCAGGGCGGCTGTTGGCGACAGTGCGCTCGCGTTGCCGACGGATTGATTTGCGACCAATAGACGATCAGATAATTATAGACTGGCTGGAGCGTGAAGACGCTGCATCGGGAGCGGAGGCGCGCAGCATCTCAGCCAATGCAGGCGGTCGTCCCGGCTATGCGCTGACACTGGCGGCGGGAGAGGGGGGGGACGCGATTGCACTGGCCCATGCGTTTTTGACCCATGCGCAGTCCGTTGGCGGTAACGCCGAGGTATCAAAAATTACCCGCGCTCTTACCGGTAAAAATGACGGCGCGAAATGGGATATTTTTCGCGAAGTTGTGCTCGATAAAATATCCCTGGCGGCAAGAGCGCTTGCATGCGGTGAGACATCGTCTACCGAGTTTACAGGCAAGGATCCGGCAGCGCTGCTTACGGCGTGGGAGCGGCTCTCGGCGCTTTCATCGCGAGGCGAAGCGCTCAATATTGATCGCGCTCAACTGATCGGGGCCATGGCCCACGACTTGCGCACCTCGCTGGCTTAAGTGAAATCAGGGCGTATAGAATGATCATCGACAGTCACGTCAATCTGCATTCGGATCAATATGAAAATGATTTGGATGATGTGATCGCAGCGGCCCAGGCCGCGGGCGTGGACATCATGTTGACGATTTCAGACAAGCTGGAATCCACGCCAGCAATAAAGAAAATCGCTGACGCCCATGATTTTATCTGGCGCAGCATAGGCGTTCATCCGCATTACGCCAAAGACCATGGTGATTTGACAGCAGCGACACTAATCGATCTTGCCCGTGACGCGAAAGTCGTTGGCATCGGTGAATGCGGTCTCGATTTCTACTATGAGCATTCTGATCGTGATGCACAATTTCCGGTATTTAAGGCCCATATTGACGCTGCGCGAGAGACCGGATTGCCGCTGATTATCCATACGCGAGATGCAGATGATGAGACCAGAAAATTGCTGGTGAGGGAACACGGGAAGGGGGCTTTTACCCTTCTCCTCCATTGTTATACGGGTGGGCCGGAATTGGCCGAGATTGTTCTGGGACTTGGTGGCTATATTTCCTTTTCCGGCATTATTACTTTCAAAAACGCTAGTGATATTCGCGCGATCGCGGAGGCGACACCGCTCGATCGCATCATCATCGAGACGGATTGCCCATATCTGGCGCCGGTCCCAATGCGCGGGCGGCGCAATGAACCAGCTTTTGTCGTGCATGTTGCAGAAAAGCTCGCGGAGATAAAAGGTATGAGCATTGATGAGATCGCTAAAGTGACAACGGATAATTTCTTTCGGCTTTTTTCACGGGCGCATGATCCGAGGACAGAAGAATGAATAAACCCATGGACTTTCGCATTACGATACTGGGCTGTGGGTCCTCAGGCGGTGTGCCCCGTTTTGGCGGCGCCGATGGTGCGGGCGACTGGGGCGCATGTGACCCGGCAGAGCAAAAGAACCGTCGCACGCGATGTTCGATATTGGTAGAACGGGCGCATCCAGAGTTTGGATTTCAACATGATAAGGTGACCAGTGTTCTTGTGGACACATCACCTGATATGCGCGCACAATTACTGGCGGCGCGATGCTCGCATTTGGACGCGGTGCTCTTTACCCATGACCACGCAGATCAATGCCACGGTATCGATGATTTACGCGTATTCGCCATCCAGATGCGCAAACGCATGCCCGTCTATATCGGTGACGCAACTGCGGGCGCATTATTGAAACGGTTCGACTATTGTTTCGAACAAAAACCTGGCAGCATCTATCCATCAATTCTTGAAAAAATTGACATGCCGCCAAACGGGAAGGCGTTTTCAATTGATGGCCCGGCAGGGCCGGTTCCCGTGGAAGCATTTCTTCAATTTCATGGCAGCGTAGATTCGCTTGGGTTTCGCTTTGGAAATATTGCCTATTCCAGTGACGTTGTAGGGTTGCCGGAAGAAAGCTTTGAAGCGCTCGCAGGCATCGACACCTGGATCATCGATGCCCTGCAATATAAACCACACAAAACCCATGCGCATCTGGATCTGGCGTTAGAATGGATCGCGCGCATCAAGCCAAAACGAGCAGTTTTGACAAACCTCCATGTACATATGGACTATCAAACACTTATCCGTGAATTGCCGCCGGGCGTTGTACCGGCCTATGATGGCATGCGCATTGACGCAAAATTCTAGGATATCTTAGAGTGTTAACAGATTCAGGGGCGGCATATGTCAGGGTCAAAACTAAAGTTAGCGTTGTTCATTCTGCGCTTTGGGATCGCGTTCTTTTTCGCCATATGGGCGCTTGAAAAATTCATCAAGCCGGAAACTACTGTGGCGATCTGGAAAGCGTTTTATTACGTCGATGCGCTTCCCATGCAGGCGTCTTATCTGATTGGCGCCATCCAGATGGCTGCGGTACTACTTTTCTTCTTCGGCATACTGAAATTCTGGACATATGGATTGCTGATGGTGATGCATTTGGGGTCAACAATTTTGTCCTTCGATAGAATTATGGACCCATACACTGGATCAAATCATTTGTTTGTCGCGGCCGTGCCAGTTCTCGGCGCGCTTGTCGCACTTTTTATTCTTCGTGAGGAAGACACGCTGTTTACGTTTTCGGGCAAAGGTCGCAGTAAGCTGGCCGACAATTAATCCTATCACTCGAAGGTTTCCTTGAATCATGTGCTAGGCTGCCGGCAACGCCGATCTGGCGTCATTCCGGGAGTGTGATCATGCGATTTCAACTATTTGCGGCGTTAGCCGCAACGTCGGTTGCGTTAACTGGCTGTGGTGGTGAGAAGGCTGAAAATGGAACAAAAACCATTGACGCCTCGAAAGCCAAAGGCGGAGAGGTGGCCGATGTTTACGTGGCGAACTTAAATAGCATTGCCAATGCCATCGAGAATGTTAGCGACGAAAAGAGCGCAAAAAAGGCCGCTAAAGCGATTGCTGCTGCGATCGTCGATCTGGAGGCGACATCTAAGGCCGTCGAAGACATGAGCCCAGCAAAGCGGGCGATGGTTTTCGCAACCAGAGCGCAGGATTTTGTTGAGCCGCAGCTGCGGATTTCTACGGCAATGCAGAAGATATATGCAGAAAATCCAGAATATATGGAGATAATTCAGGCGGAGCTTGAGAAAATGCCAGAGTTCGGTGGTTAATCAGGTTATGGTAACTAAGAACTTGGTTACTAAGGCTTTTTTTGGCGTGGCTATACCGCCAGTGGAGAAAGAAAGCACCACTTGTCATTCATCATCTTGTGTATGATTGGCGTTGATGGATCTGCAATATTTTCCTCCCCGGCGGGATCTACAAGGTTATGTCCGCGCCTATTATCAATTCTCGACGAGCGCCGGGGTAGCGCAACCGCTTTGCGCGGAGCTTGGGAATATCCGCATTATCTTGAGTGGTGGTGGGCGGATCTTTTTACCAGGTGCAGAAGGCAGACCGATTTCTACAGCGTTTCTCTTAGGGCCCACCATGGGCGCCTATAGGATCGTTATGGAAGCCAAGACGCGTGTATTTGGCATTGGCATAAGGCCGCGTGGTTGGGGCGCGTTGTTGGGCGTCAATGCATCTGAATTGGTTGATAATGTATATGACCTGACGGCAATTGCCGGTCGGATTGCGCATTGTGCAATCGAAGAAGTTGGCAATGCGGCGGATATGCCGACAATGGCGGCGGCGGCAGATCGGTTTTTCGCAGGCCTTTTAGAGCGTCGACGGCGTCATTTTTCTCCGTACCCGGAAGGGCTGGAGCAATGGCTGCTCAATCCAAATGATCCATGCACATCGATAAACTCATCGATGTTATGGATGTATCCCGGCGCCAAACGGATCGAATATCCAAGCAAATCTTCGGCGCTTCGCCAAAGCTTTTACAACGTAAATACCGTGCATTACGGGCGGCCGATCACATCCGAACCGGCCAGACATTAGGGGCCATGGCTGCAGGGCAAAGCTTTTATGATCAGTCGCATTACATCAAAGAGTTTCGAAGCTTTATTGGCGTCACGCCGCAGCAATTTGCGGGTAATCAGGCGGCATTAATCTCGGCGATACAGACGAAACGAGATGCTGGTTTCGGGCAACTGCCGCTTGCGAGCCTTTAATTAGGCCCAACTATCGGGATTCATGGCCAAAATTTCCTATGATCAGGCATTCTATCGGCCTATTTTCGTGGCGTATGGGGAGACGCCGACGTTACCCGAGGGCATGTGAGACATCTCGGGGGACCAAAAATAAACGCGCCGATGGCATTGCTGTTGGCGCGTTTATCATTTGCGCGGGTGTAAATCTGCAATAAAATTTGCGACAATATAAATTGTGCGACAATGTGATGTGGCGATAATCATGCATGAACCAAGCGACATCACGGCAGAACTAGCGCGAAAGCGGGTTACCGTCTGCGACTACCCTGATGGCCGGATAGAGATCCGAATATCGCGGCGTCATTCTTCCCTACAAAACATTCAATAAAATACGTGAAGTCAATCGCGCCGATATCGTCGAGAGCATATGCAAGGCCCTCAATGACCGGCCGATTTTGAGTGATCAAGACGATGAATTCCTGGTCCAAAGACGACGTTCACAAAGCTCATTAGTAGGTCCGGGTTTCGCGTTCTGCAAATTTAACCAAAGGCTTAAGTCGACCAGAACAAGCCTCTTGAGCGAGATTGTTCAATTCCCAATTGCCCTCAAAACCTGGCAGGCCTTTAACAAGTTTACCATTGAACTTGACATGCAAAGTATATGATGCATTCCTACTACAAATGTAACATCACCACTAAAAGGTTGATCCATGAACCGATGTCTGATCATTTTGCTTCTGATATCTGCAAGCGCTTGCACCCCTAAGGTCACCATTCCACCGACAGTCGTTGTTCCTATAGCTGCCATGAGTGCGAGTGATTTGGCTAACGCAATTCGCGCTGGTGAAATTACTTCCGAAGAGACGGTAAAAGCTTATCTTAGCCGAATTGAAGCGTATGATGATGCTGGCCCAATGATACAAAGTGTCATTGCCCTCAACCCCAATGCACTTACTGAGGCACAGAAGCTGGATGCAGAGGCTGATGCAGGTCAGTTCCGCGGCGCTCTACATGGCGTACCTATCCTCATAAAAGATAATATCGAAACACGAGAATTACCGACCACAGCTGGATCACTGGCGCTGCGAGAAAATGATACAGCGCGCGACGCACCAATAGTCGGGCGACTTCGCAACGAAGGCGCTATCATCTTAGGCAAGACGAACCTCTCGGAGTGGGCCAATTATCGCTCCAACAGATCGATTAGCGGATGGAGTGGTATAGGTGGACTTACGCGCAATCCGCACGGCCTTGATCGCAGTGCTTGCGGCTCATCCGCTGGATCTGCCGCCGCAATAGCCGCCTTCTTTGCCCCATTGGCCCTTGGCACGGAGACAAACGGATCAATCACTTGCCCAGCGTCGATGAACGGTATTGTTGGCTTTAAACCCACCATTGGCCTCTTGTCTCGCACGCACATTGTCCCACTTTCTCCAAGACAGGACAGCGCTGGACCAATGACGCGATCAGTTCGTGATGCTGCTTTGATGCTGACGATTATGGCGGGTTCAGATCCTCTTGATCCAGCCACGGTGAATGCAGATAGTCTTCGTAGTGACTATATTGAAGCACTGGATTCGGGCATTGACGGCATGAGGATAGGGGTTTTCCGTTGGGCGGAAGGAAAAAATATGGCTGTTTCCGCTGCCTTTAACGAAGCATTGGATGTTCTGAAAAATCAGGGCGCGGTCCTCATCGAGATTACCGAGTTCGACCCCGACCCGGTTATGTTTATTAACGGCGATGCGGTGTTAAAGACAGAGTTCAAACAAGCACTAAATGACTATCTTGCTGATGCTGCTCCGAATGTGACCGTGCGCTCACTCACGGACCTCATTGCTTTTAATGAAACGCATTCAAGTAGGGAGTTGGCTCTTTTTGATCAATCTATTCTCATTGAAGCGGAGCAATCTATAGGCATTGACGATCCCGATTATATGGCTAAGGCGGTAGCGATAACCAATGCCGCCCAGACCAATGGCATCGATAAACTTTTGCGCGAACACAATGTCCACGTACTCGTGATGCCAAGTTCCAAGCCTGCATCGCCAATCGATGTTGCATTCACCTCAAGACCTGCGGGCGGTCCTTTGGGCGCAGGTTGGTTGGCCGCAATGGCTGGATACCCAGCGCTATCAGTGCCAATGGGCGACCATATTGGCCTACCGCTGGGGTTGATGATCATCGGAACTGCCTGGGATGACGCTTCGGTGCTCGCAGTTGGTCATGCATACGAAACGCATGCTGATAAAACTGTCTTGCCAAGCTACGCAAATGGTCCTTTCGAGATGCCAACGAAATCCGCCGCAATGCGTCCTTACATAGATCAATAAATTCTGGGCAATCGCTACGTGCTTAATTTCTGACTCGTAATTAGCATTCTCAGCGGCCTAAATTTACATCAAAATGGTCGTTCACTGATTTGCAAGTTTAGGTCCTCCGCCTATCCTGCTCGGCGTCTTCAAATGACTTGTAAGGCGGCATTCAACGAAACTTACAAACCCGAGCGAGCTGTATCTTCGCGGAATTATATAAAGCGCCGCTTCGCGGCGAGTCTTCTCTTAAGAGCGCCGAGCACGCGAGGCCCTGACTGGTGGGGCGCGACCCCGCGCCCAACTCACCACCAGTTAGCTTGCTCAAAACAGCGTAATTAGGCTAGAAAGAATCCACCACTCACCCAGCCGCTGCCGCGTTTCTACTTTGCTGACAGACGCGTATCTCTAACTTGCTCCAACAATACTTCAGGCAAATCACGATAGGAATATGATCTCTTCTCGCTATCCCATTGATCAGGCATAGTTATCTAATGAAAGATAAAACCAAACTCGTGGCCAGTGGTCGCCCCCATGGTCGGCCATCCCATCCGGTCAATATGCCGGTCGAGCGCGCCTCGACCATTCTTTTTCCGACATATGACGACTTTTTAGCAGGCGCCAGGAGCATCACCTATGGCCGCCTCGGAACGTCCAGTCATCGCGCATTAGAGGAAGCCGTTACGGCCCTTGAAGTCGGATATGAAACCCGCCTCGCCCCTTCCGGACTGGCGGCCTGCACGACCGCAATTCTCGCCTTTGTGGCGGCCGGCGATCATATTTTGATGACCGATACCGCTTATGATCCGACGCGGAAATTCTGTGATAATTTTCTCCAGCGTTTTGGTGTTGAGACGACCTATTATGACCCGGTCGCATCAAGAGCAGATATTGCCGCGTTGATGCGGCCGAACACGAAAGTCATTTTCGCAGAGTCGCCCGGATCTCTTACATTTGAAGTTCAAGATTTACCCATGCTCGCGGATGTGGCGCATGACAATGGCGCCGTGCTGATCGTCGATAATACCTGGAGCGCCGGATATTTCTGTAAGCCCATCTCTCTTGGCGCAGATGTGAGCCTACAGGCAGCGACAAAATATCTTGTTGGTCACTCGGATTGTCTGGTTGGGACAATCACCTCCGCGGATGAACAAATCGCCAAAAAGATTTACTATGCGCTCTTGCAGCTCGGCGCGAATGTTTCTGCCGATGATGCTTATCTTGCCCTCCGGGGTATGCGGACGTTGTCTGCAAGACTTGAGCAACATGAGGAAAACGCTCTGGCGCTTGCTAAGTGGCTAGGAAAAAGGCCCGAGATTGAACACGTCATTCATCCTGCTTTTCGGTCTTGCCCCGGGCATAATATTTGGAAGCGAGATTTTACCGGCTCTTCCGGGCTCTTTAGCGTCGTCATGAAGCCTGTCCCCCTGCCCGCACTAAAGGTATTTTTTAACGCCTTTAAACTTTTCGGCATGGGTTTTTCCTGGGGCGGTTTTGAAAGCCTCTGCATTCATGTGCGTCCGGACCATAATCGCACTGCGGTCGAATGGAAGACAGGCGGACCTGTGGTGCGGTTTCATGCTGGACTTGAAGATATTGAAGATTTGATCATTGACCTGGAACGCGCTTTTGCCGCAATGGAACAAGCGTAAGTTAATCCGTAGGGAGCCTACTCATGCGTCTATTGGGAATTGCACTGATCGCCAGTCTGCTTTCGGGCTGTTTATTTACGTCGGGCAATGTCAGCAAAATTAAAACCGTCCCTTCAGGCGCTCTGGTGACGGTCGATGGTCTCGGAGAATGTGAGACACCGTGCTCGGTTGAAGTGAACCAACGCCGCCGCGCGACCATCGCCAAGGCGGGATACAAATCTTTGAGGATTTATTTGGAACCTGATGGCGAAGATGTTTCGATTGAGATGGAACTGGCGGCGCCAACCGAAGATGTTGATGCGATCGCACTTCCTGATCTTGATTAGAGCGAAGGGAAAAAAAGTGGCGACCCCGGCAGGACTTGAACCTGCAACCCTCGGCTTCGAAGGCCGATGCTCTATCCAATTGAGCTACGGAGCCATTTCAATCTGGATACACGCACTGCCAGAGCAATGCCAGTTTAATTGGTAACCGATTTTCTGCTCGGAAATGTGGAAGAATGATAAATTTGAGTGCCTCGGGGGTTCACCTAAATCGGATAACCGGAGCGCGAGCCATAACTGGTTCTTCATAGCGGCCGCCCGAGGGAGCTGAGTCAAACAAGTGACGCGAAGCATCAAGCCGGGTAGGTATTCCTCACATAGAAACATTTCAGAAAGAAAACTGTCTTCACGGGAGAAGCAAAAATGAACGGAGCTGAAGCGCTGATTCAAACCTTAAGTGATTGCGAGGTTGAAGTCTGTTTCGCAAATCCCGGTACATCGGAAATGCAACTGGTCGCGGCGATCGACAGCCAGCCGAATATGCGTGCGATTCTCGGTTTGTTTGAAGGTGTAGTGACTGGCGCTGCTGACGGCTATGGCCGCATGGCTGACAGGCCCGCCGCCACACTCCTTCATCTTGGTCCGGGCCTTGGAAATGGTTTAGCCAATCTCCACAATGCCAAACGCGCCCACTCGCCAGTCATCAACATTGTCGGTGATCATGCAACCGATCACCTGAAATATGACGCGCCGCTGACATCGGATGTCGTGGGCGTGGCGCGTCCCATGTCGGATTGGGTGCGTGTCTCGACCTCACCTTCCGATCTTGCCGCCGCCGGCGCAGAAGCCGTGACAGCGGCGTGCACTTATCCCGGACAGATTGCAACGCTGATAGCGCCCGCAGATCATGCGTGGACGGACGGCGCC
>JAADIH010000274.1 GCA_013151435.1 Alphaproteobacteria bacterium | reverse complement strand
AGAGGATATCCCGTTCCTACATTTTGAAATCTGCTATCATCAGGCCATCGACTTTGCTATTACCCATGGCTTGTCCCGCGTAGAGGCCGGCGCACAAGGTGAGCACAAAATTGCCCGTGGCTATGAACCCGTCGCCACATGGTCCGCCCACTGGATCACCGATGGTGGATTTCGCGCTGCGATTGAACGCTACCTTGAGGCGGAAAGGGAACAGACCGGGATGGGAATAGTCGAACTCAACACTTACACGCCATTTAAAATGAAATGACTGGAATGCGTGAAATCGCAACTTTTTATGACCCGGAAGAAGCGCATGTCGCAGCTGGGTTCTTACGTGCGCATGGATATGACCCATTGCTGGCAGATGAGCACATGTTGATGGTCTCACCAACCCATAGGGTTGCACTTGGCGGGTTTCGTATGATGATTGCCGCCCATATGCATGAAGAAGCAAAAGCGGTGTTGGAGAATGTTCGACATCAACCTAACCAACCATCTTCAACTTGTCCCACATGTGGAGGTGCTGATTATCGGCGGGTAAAAAGTTGGTGGTTTCCTGCTATTTTTTTCTTTACCCTTGGGGCCGTGGTTCCGTTCGCTAAAAACTCGCACTATCTGGAATGCAGGCAATGCAAGACACGTGTTACTCGAGATTATATTGATGGAAGTGAGAATATATGAAAGTCATCAAGCGCACTCATAACCAGCAGGAAGCAAAAATTATTGTCGGCTTCCTGCAAGCTAACGGTGTCGATGCCGAGCTTCTCGATGGCGCAATCAACTCCATGTTGCCGATGCCCGGCGGAGTGCGCATCGCAGTTCCAGATGACCAGGAGCCCAAAGCCGTAGCGCTCCTCCGGGACGCAGAAAATGGTGAAACAGGCCTTTCAGAGGACCCGCA
Source organism: Alphaproteobacteria bacterium (assembly GCA_013151435.1). Taxonomy (GTDB): domain Bacteria; phylum Pseudomonadota; class Alphaproteobacteria; order Caulobacterales; family Parvularculaceae; genus Hyphococcus. The sequence continues at coordinate 4,555 of JAADIH010000274.1, read as the reverse complement.
ATGAGCCTCACCCCGGCCTATGACGCAGAGAATATTTTCGCCAAAATCATTCGCGGGGAGATTCCAAGCGTAAAACTTTATGAGACCGATGATATCCTCGCCTTCATGGATGTCTTTCCGCAAAGCGATGGCCACTGCCTGGTCATTCATAAGCGAGCGACGGCGACGGATCTTTTTGACATCGATAGGGAGATGCTCGCAAGTCTCATGGCCGGGGTTCAAAAAATCGCGGGCGGCGTAAAAGACGGATTAAAACCCGATGGCATTCGCATCGTACAGTTTAATGGCGCGCCAGCGGGACAAACTGTGTTCCATCTGCATTTCCATATAATCCCTGTCTATGAGGGCCGTGCGCTTGGGGCGCATGCTGGCGGCACGCCCGCTGAGGCAAGCGCGCTTGAGGAGTTGGCCGATAAAATCCGTTCCGCGCTATTGAAGGCATAATCTCTTGAGTTGTCTACTTCACAGAATATGATTGATTACTGGATTATCACTGGAGAAGCACTCAATGCGCAATCACTTGATAATTACCCTAATACTAGGCTTTACACTGACTAACATTAGTTTCGCCCAAACGCCGCTTACCTATCAGGAGAACATGGAGAAGGCCGGCGCGTTTTACGAAAGCGAGGACTGGGCTGCACTTAACACACATCTGGACGCCGCGCAGGTGATCCGTCCTTATTCTCTCTATGTCTGGAAAAACAGGATATTAGCCCGCCAACTCGCCGGAGATACTGATGGCGCATTGAGCCTCGTTCGAACCATCGCCGAGCGTGGTTTGTCCATGGATATATCCGGTCATCCGGCGCTGGATGCGCTTACTGCTGAACCGGATTTTGCGTCCATCGCCAGCCGAATGAAATCCAACTTGACGCCGATCGGTGACACTACCGTTTTGACCCTGCATAAAAGTGACGAACTTCTCCCCGAAGCCTACGCTCTTGACCGCCAGGGCAACGCTTTTTTTGGCTCTGTCAGAAATGGCTCTATCCTGTGCATCTCCCCGAATGGCGCTAGCACCGGAATTGCATTTGCCCCCGGCGGCGTATTCGATATCGAAGTCCGCGATCAAAAACTCTGGGCGGCAGTCAACAACCAACTTGCCTTTGAGGATGCAGACCCGGGAAATAGTTTTGCCGCGCTCATGCAGTTTGACGCGAAAACCGGCGCTGTTCTTCGCGACATCCGCATCAGCGAAAAAGACGCGCTGCTCGGTGATATTGAACTCGCAAAAGATGGAACCCTCTATGGCAGCGATTCCCTCACACCGCGCATTTTTAAACTAGACCCCGGCGCCGATAAGGCTTCCGTTTTCGCAACGGATGCGCGCTTCGTAAACCTTCAGGGCATCGCACTTGATGAGAAAAATCACCGAATGTTCCTCGCAGATTATCTCACCGGACTATACGTTGTGGATACGGAAACTGGCGCTGTAACAGCCATTTCCAATCCAACTAACGCCCATCTCGGTGGTATAGACGGACTTTATTATCACAAAGGTGATCTCATTGGCATACAGAATGGAACCAAACCGCAACGCATCATCAAGATCGGACTAAGCGATAACGCGGCTATCAGCCTTACTGTGCTGGCGCAAAATCTGGAACCATGGAACGAGCCCACGCACGGTGTTATTAATGGCGATGATTTTCATTATATCGCCACCAGCAATTGGCCGTCTTATGATCGAGAGTGGAAACTGCGCGAAGATACACCGCCACAACCTTTGAGAGTTATGGCGGTACCACTCGATTAAGCAGAAGAAAGGCTGTGGCGCCCTACTCCACTAGTGCTGGAACATTGGCGCCGTCGCCGCCGTCTTTGGAGTCGCCATCTTTTGAGTCCTTGGCGTCCTCTTTATCGGGAATATATTCAAAGGCCAGCTTCTTATCATCAGCTGGATCAACCAGCACCTTAACAAGGCCGCCGGTCTTCAAGCTGCCAAACAGAATCTCGTCGGCAATTGGCTTTTTGATTTCATTTTGAATGACACGCGAGAGTGGGCGTGCGCCCATTTCTTCATCAAAGCCTCGTACCGCAAGCCAGGCAGTGGCCTCATCCGTAAGCTCGAAGGTAACATCTCGATCGGCGAGTTGCGCCTCCAGCTGAAGCACGAACTTTTCAACGATACGGTTGATGATTGCTGGCGATAGGCCGGCAAAATGGATCGTCGCATCAAGACGATTGCGAAACTCCGGTGAGAACATGCGCTTGATCGCAGCTTCAGTCTCGTCTGATCTTTTTCCGCCAGCAAAGCCGATTGCGTATTTCGCCGCGTCCGAAGCGCCAGCATTGGTGGTCATGATGATAATCACATTGCGGAAATCAACTTTTCGACCATTGGTATCGGTCAGTTGTCCATTATCCATGACCTGCAAAAGAATATTGAATATCTCTGGGTGCGCTTTTTCGATTTCATCAAACAGCAACACACAATGGGGATTTTGATCAATAGCATCCGTAAGGAGCCCGCCTTGGTCAAAACCCACATAGCCTGGGGGCGCCCCAATAAGGCGCGACACTGTGTGCCGCTCCATATATTCGGACATATCAAAGCGGACCAATTCGACCCCAAGCGCAAACCCAAGCTGTTTAGCAACTTCGGTTTTGCCGACCCCTGTAGGTCCGGCAAAGAGATAGGACCCAATTGGTTTATCCGGTTCACGCAAACCAGCGCGGCTCAATTTAATCGCCGCAGCCAATTGCTCAAGCGCTTCATCCTGACCAAAGACAACACGGCCCAAATCTTCGCCAAGCTTGGCGAGACGTTCAGTGTCGCTCTTCGATACTGATTTAGTTGGAATACGCGCCATCTTCGCGATGACTTCTTCTATTTCCTCAGTGCCGATAATTTTTTTACGCGTTTCTTCCGGGAACAACATTTGTCGCGCGCCGGCCTCATCGATGACGTCAATCGCCTTATCGGGCAGCTTTCTATCCGTCATATATTTTGAGGACAACTCTGCGGCCGACCGGATTGCATCATCCGTATAGGTTATTTTGTGGTGCTCTTCAAAATACGGCTTTAACCCCATCAAGATTTTAACCGTGTCATCCTTAGAAGGCTCAACCACATCAATTTTTTGAAAACGCCGTGCAAGGGCGCGGTCTTTTTCAAAATGCTGGCGATATTCCTTGTATGTCGTAGACCCCATGCACCGCAGCGCGCCCGATTGAAGCGCAGGCTTCAACAGGTTGGATGCATCCATGGCGCCGCCCGATGTGGCGCCAGCGCCGATGACCGTATGAATTTCATCAATAAACAAAATCGCGTCATCATGATCTTCCATCTCTTTAAGGACTGCCTTGATGCGCTCTTCAAAATCACCGCGATAACGTGTCCCCGCAAGCAACGCGCCCAAATCGAGTGAATAGATCGTCGCATTCGACAGAACCTCAGGCACGTCTTCATCAACAATCTTTCGGGCAAGCCCCTCGGCTATTGCCGTTTTGCCAACCCCAGGATCACCTACAAACAATGGGTTATTTTTGCGCCTGCGGCACAGCACCTGAATGGAACGCTCCACTTCCGACTCGCGGCCGATCAGCGGATCAATTTTTCCCGCGCGGGCCTTCGCATTCAAATCAACACAGTAAGCCTCAAGTGCGCTCTCAGTTTTTCCACGAGTCTCCGTCTCTTCCTCAACACCACGTGGTATGCGCGGTTGAGATTCGCCATGCTGCTTGGCAAGGCCGTGGGAGATGTAGTTCACCGCATCAAAGCGGGTCATATCCTGTGCTTGGAGGAAATGCGCCGCATGAGATTCGCGCTCCGCAAAAAGCGCCACCAATACATTGGCGCCCGTCACTTCCTCACGACCAGAAGATTGTACGTGAATGACGGAACGCTGAATGACGCGCTGGAAGCTCGCCGTCGGCTTGGCTTGCTCGTCAGTGTCGAGTTTTAGATTGGCGAGTTCATTTTCAACGAACTCATAGAGCTGGGTGCGGAGCTGATCCACATCCACATTACAGGCGCGCATCACCGCCCCCGCATCGCGATCATCGGTCAATGCCAGCAATAAATGTTCTAAGGTCGCCAGTTCATGATGGCGCTCAGTCGCAAGCGCTATCGCGCGGTGCAAGGCTTCATCGAGACTTCTACTAAAGGACGCCACTCGTTACTCCCGTTCCATCGAACATTGCAAAGGGTGCTGATTGCGGCGCGATAGCTCCATCACTTGCGCCACTTTGGTTTCAGCGATCTCATAGGTATAGACACCGCACATGCCGATGCCAGTTTGATGCACGTGCATCATGATCCGCAAAGCATCTTCCGATTCTTTCTTGAAGATTGACTGAAGCAACCACACCACAAATTCCTGCGGCGTGTAGTCATCATTCAACAGCAGCACCTTGTATAAAGACGGGCGCTTGGTCTTGGGGGCGGTTTTAGAAACAACGCCAACACCATTTCCCCGGTCCCGATCCTGATCTTTTTCAAACTCGTCTGACATTCGACTCTTGTCACCAATCCTAGTTTCTGCTGCTCGGTACGTTGTTTACCTTACCCATTAGATATGTAACCGCGTTTCATTGAAAAGACGCAAAC
>JAADIH010000206.1 GCA_013151435.1 Alphaproteobacteria bacterium | reverse complement strand
ATTTGTAATCAGTAGGTCCGCGGTTCGAGTCCGTGTGGGGGCACCAGAAAAATCAATAAAAACAATATCTTATATTTGTTTTTATTCTCTCTTTTGAGTCTGGCGGTTTTACCTAATGCGACTCCGGCTACGGAGACGCCAATTTTACGGTTCGTGTTTGGCGATTGAACACCTGGAAACCAAACTGTTGATAGAGGGGGAGGGCTGCCGGGTGGTCGAGGGACGAAGTTTCAACACGTAGACACTTTGGCGATAGATCCCAGGCCATGTTGACGATATGCGTCAGGAAATATCGGCCAAGCCCGGCGCCGGTGAGGTCGGGCGCCAGTCCAAAAAATCTGATGTCGTGGCTTGTGCGTGCCCGGCCATCGATTTCGGCAAAGCCGCCAGGAACTCCATCCACATAAAGGACATAAATATAGACTGCTGGGTCATGGATGATCTCAGCTAATTTGCTGTCGGTCATATCGCGGCGGCTAATCCAGTTATAGGGCTCGCCCACCAGCTGGTATAGATAACGGTAGAAATGAACGGGAGGTTCTTCTGCGCGCATCAGCGCAGTTTTTTGATGAGGGCGCACTGGCGTCGCCAGTATTGGGCGTTCATTCTGTTCGAGATACGTGACCGTTACTTCGACGGATTTATTATTATTTTGCATCGGCTCATTTTTTTGTATTGGCAATGACTGGGAACTCCTTCTCGGCATTGTCGATGGAACCCCATTCCGCCCACGAACCATCGTAGAGTTTATGGCGGGGATGGCCGATGATTTCCAGCGCCAGTGAAAGTATGGCGGCAGTAATACCCGAACCGCAAGTGGTGATGATTTCCTTCTCCGGGGTGACCCCGGCACGTGCAAGGCGCGTGGCGAGGGCGGATGGATCGAGGAATGTTTTATCTTGGTTGAAGAGATCAGCAAAGGGAAGGTTAACCGCACCGGGCATTGCTCCCGATCGCAAACCCGCTCTGGGTTCGGGCGCTGCGCCCAGAAATCTTTGTGCTGGTCGGGCATCGAGGATGAGCGTGTCGTTAGTTTGAAGACCCTGTCGAATACCGGCAGCGTCGCAAACATGTCGAGGGTCATGTGATGTCTTATGGTCGGCGACAATCACTGTGGAATGAGATTTAGTGACGGCGCGGCCTTCATCGAGCCACTTCGGTAGTCCGCCATCAAGGACGGCGATTTTTTCGTGACCCATGAGGCGGAAGGTCCACCAGACACGGGCGCCGGAAAAACATCCCTGATCATCATAAATAATGACAGTGTCGTGGGGTGAAATTCCAAGGGCGCCCACAGCCTCAGCGAAGAATGCAGGTTCTGGCGCCGTATGAGGCAGGGAACTGCTCTGGTCAGAGATCTGGTCAATATCAAAAAACACGGCGCCGTTGATATGACGGTCTTTATAATCGTCGCGTGCAGGACTGGCGCCGGACATCCGCCAGGAGCCGTCAATGATTTTGATACCCTTGCTGCCTATTCGTTCTGCCAACCATTGGGTTTCAACGAGGGGACCAAAGTCAGACATAAAATTCCTGTATTAGTTCATCCAGGGTGGGATCGGCAAATCCTTAGCGCGAAGGAATTCCGGATTATAGAGCTTCCCGGCGTAGCGATTTCCATAATCGCAAAGCATCGTCACAATAGTATGCCCCGGACCAAGGTTGCGCGCCAGTGCGATGGCGCCGGCAACGTTAATTCCTGATGACCCGCCAAGGCACATGCCTTCTTCCATGGCGAGACCGTACAGCACCTCGAGCATCTCTCGATCATCAATTCTAAAGGCGTCGTCGAAGACCACGCCCTCGAGGTTGGCGGTAACGCGCCCCTGACCAATGCCTTCGGTGATGGAGCCGCCTTCTGTTTCGAGCGCGCCGGTTTTGATCCAGCTATAGATCTTTGATCCGCCGGGATCACTGGCGGCGCAGACGAGATTGGGCTTACGCTCTTTTAGCGCCAGGGTCACGCCAGCCAGGGTGCCGCCAGTTCCAACCGCGCAAGTGAACGCATCCACCATGCCTTCGGTCTGATCCCAGATTTCGACGCCCGTGGTTTTGATGTGCATGTCGCGATTGGCGGTGTTGTCAAACTGGTTCGCCCAAAAGGCGCCATTGGGTTCTGATTGCGCCAGTTCATCTGCGAGGCGTTTTGAATAGTGTACATAGTTAGCCGGGTTGGCGTATGGCAGCGCATCGACTTCAATGAGCTCGGCGCCGAGCAGGCGGATCGCTTGCTTTTTTTCCTCGCTTTGGGTGCGCGGCACGACAATCTTAACCTTATATCCGAGAATGGCTCCGACCATCGCTAGACCAATACCGGTGTTTCCAGCGGTTCCCTCGACGATTGTGCCGCCGGGCTGGAGCTGTCCGCGCTGTTCTGCATCCCTGATAATTGCAAGGGCTGCGCGGTCTTTCACCGATTGACCGGGGTTCAGAAATTCGGCTTTTCCCAAAATGGTGCAGCCGGTTTCTTCGGACGCCCGGCGCAGCTTGATCAACGGCGTATGCCCAATCAGATCGAGCGCATTATCACTAAATGTCATCGGTTCGCTCCAGAGTCTCGCAAGTAATTTCGGCAAACATTAGCCCTAAAGCGAATGCAGCAGGCAGCCAGTTGTCGGGTTTCACATGTTGGGTCGCCGTCAATTGGTTCAACGAGGTTTCAGGTAACGTTTTCATGAGATTGACTGTGTATCTATGTTTGATGTGTCTTACCGCCACCATGCCAGCTGCGGCGCATGATCTCGATGCAAAATTTCTAATCAAACGTGAAGGTAAAGTAATCGGTTACCACCACGTGGATGTCCATGAGACTGCATTCGGGACGGTTGTATTTACTGAAATCGAGATGCGGGTGAGGCTAGGGCCGGTTCCCTTGTTCAAATATGACCATGACTCCCGTGAGGTTTGGCGCGAAGGCGAGATCATCACCATTGACAGTGATACCAATAATAATGGTGAGAAAACCTACCTTCGGGCCCAAAGAGAGGATGGTGTGCTTCAGATAGATGGCTCGGGCTATCAGGGGCCGGCGCCGGCTGAGGCGATGCCATCTAGCTATTGGGACAAATCCATGATTGCCGCCAATACAATCATCAGCACGCTCACCGGCGAGATCATCGATGTCTCGGTGGAGCATGTGGGTGAGACCCTGGCGCCGCATTTTGTCAAAGCGGAACAGTATCGGGTTACGGGAACAGTGACATTGGATATTTGGTATGATGGCCAGCAAATGGTTGGCTCGCAAATCATCATCGACGGTGAAGAGCTGACCTATGTATTGGTGAGCAATGATCGTCAGTATGCCGCTCTTGCAGATTTTATGGACTAGGCACCCCGTAAAATACGTGGCTTGACATTTGGTAAGTCATAACTTACCGTAAGTCATGACTTACGCAGAAGTATTCACAGCCTTAGCAGACCCAACCCGTCGAAGCATATTCGAGGCGTTGCTTGATGACCCCAAAACTGTGGGGGAGTTGGCCGCTGGCCAGCCCGTGAGCAGGCCCGCTGTGTCGCAACATTTGAAAGTGCTTCAAAGCGCGCAATTGGTCAGCGTAGAACCCCATGGCAACCGTCACGTCTACGCCATCAAGCGCGACGGCTTGAATGAACTGCGTGCATATTTGGATGGATTCTGGTCCGATGCCTTGTTTGCTTATGGTGCAGAAATTTCCCGACGCAACAAAAAGAACAGGAAGAAAAAATGCTAGATCCGATCACCTTCACCATCGAAGTCCCTTGCAATCAGCAACAGGCGTTTGAAACCTTCGCCGATATTGGATCATGGTGGCCCCTCGATAAGCGCTCAGCCTCCATGCGCGTCGAGGGACAAACCGCCAAATCCGTATCGCTCACACCGAAATCCGGCGGCAAGGTGATTGAGGTGACGCAAGACGGCACTGAATATCTTTGGGGAACGGTGCGCGATTACAACCCCAATGAATTGTTCTCTATGGAGTTCCACATGGGGCTGCCGCCGGTTGACCCGGCCAGTCTGGTTGAGGTGCGCTTTACGGTGGTAGACGATGAGCGAACCCGCGTTGAGTTGACTCAGAGCAATTGGGAAGCCTTTGGCGATATGGCCGAGATGATGCGTGGCGGTTATGGCGGAAGCTGGGGACTGTTATTCGAAGAAGCTTATAAAGCTGCTTGCGCTGGATAACCCTTTTACCCAGTCGATTTTATGCAACTATAGAAATGACGGCTTTGGGTTTTGCAGATAAGACGGTCTAACGCATGAGTTCAATATGAAAAAACTACTTTTAGCCAATCTCGTTGTGCTGATTTTGCTCGGTTTATCCGCCGGAGCTGCAAAGATCATGCAGGCGCCTCAAGAGCTGAAGTTTTTTCAGGATGCGGGATTGAGTGCAAATCTTCTTATCATCTTTGGCGTGCTGCAAGTCGCAGGAGGTATTCTGTTGGTCTTTGCAAGAACCAGAAAACCCGGGGCTGTTTTGTTGGCGGCGACATTAGGGGCATCCGCCATCATGATCTTTATGAATGGAATGATTGCATTTGGGTTGTTTTCCCTGCTGCCAATCTTGATGGCAGGCATCGTGATAATAAAACCCATTGGGAAAAACACCTCAAACGCCGGGTTATAATGTTGGGCGATCAATCTAATTCACTTCTCCTTCGTGACAACCATGTCGCTTCACCCTGAGGAGCCGCCTCTTGGCGGCGTCTCGAAGGGGTGGGACATGGCTCCTCAGGATGAAGTGAATCAGATTGATCGCCCACGTCTATTTCTCAAGCAATTTGGCCTCGCGCCATAGTGCTTCCATTTCATCGAGGCTCTCCGCGTTGATATCGCGCCCCTGGTCTTTCAGTGTGGTTTCAATATGTTGGAAGCGCCGGGTGAATTTTTCGCTCGCGCGCCGCAACGACGCTTCCGGGTCGACCTTTAAATGCCGCGATAGGTTAGCGATCACGAATAACAGATCACCGAATTCATCTTCAATGGCATTTTGGTCTTTATGGTCTATCGCCTCGGTGAGTTCGCTCGCCTCTTCAACGATTTTGTTGAGGACGTCTTTGGCGTTGGTCCAGTCAAAGCCAACCCGGGCTGCACGCTTTTGAAGCTTTACCGAGCGGGTCAAACCCGGCAAGCCAACAGGCACATCGGACAGGATGCTTGTATCACCTTTTGCGGCGCGCTCTTTTGCTTTTTGCTCTTCCCAGGCAAGGGTTTGCTCTTCGGCAGTGCGCACGTCATCGCCGCCAAAAACATGGGGGTGCCGACGGGTCATTTTATCGGTGATCGCATCGACAACATCGTCAAAATTAAACAGCCCAGCCTCGTTTGCCATCTGCGCGTGGAACACCGCCTGAAACAAAAGATCGCCAAGCTCGTCTTTCAAACCCGTCATGTCACCCCGCTCGATGGCGTCGGCAACTCGTAGGCTTCCTCGATCGTATAGGGCGCGATGGAGCAAAAATCCTGCTCCAGATCCCAGGGACATCCACCATCGGGGTTCCGGAGTTGCACCATAACCTCCAATAAATCGCTGATCTTGACGTCAGAATTCTCAAAGTTTTTCATATAGGTCTCAACTTCTGTGGGGCATGCGATATCAGATTGCCTGTATTACCTATTGAAACTTGCGTCTATTGCTGCAATTCGTCAATTTAACAACTGCCATGACTATGGCAACGACAGAGCAAACGGGAGATATCGCTATGCCAATCCAGGAAACCAAAACGATCTGGCGCAATGGCGTGATGATTCCCTGGGCTGAAGCGACCACCCATATCCTGACCCATGCCCTGCATTATGGGACATCTGTATTTGAGGGGATGCGCGCCTATGACACCAAACACAAAGGGGTCTGTGTTTTCCGCAACCGTGATCACATAGAGCGGCTGCATTTCTCCGCTCGGGTCTATCGCATTGATATTGATTATTCTGTTGAGACGTTGATGCAGGCTTGTCTGGATGTAGTGCGCGAGAATGATCTCTCCGCCGCCTATATTCGCCCGGTGGCTTTCCTTGGATATGGTGAAATGGGACCAGCGTCGCGCGATGTGAAGTCCGACGTGGCGATTGCCGCCTTCCCGTGGGGCGCCTATCTCGGCGACGATGGTTTGAAGAACGGCATTGACGTTGCCATCTCCAGTTGGCGTCGCATGGCTCCGGGTACTGTGCCGGCTGGCGTCAAAGCGGGCGGCAATTATCTCTCCAGCCGACTTGTGAGTATGGAAGCCAAGAGCAAAGGCTATGCAGAAGGGATTGGGCTTTCCCATGACGGCACGCTCAGCGAGGGCGCCGGAGAGAACTTATTTGTGGTTCATAAGGGCCGCATCCTGACCCCCCCCGCTGCATCATCAATCCTTGCAGGGATTACCCGTGAGACAGTGATTACCCTGGCTCAAAAGCTCGGGCACGAGGTGGTGGAACAGGCTCTCCCGCGCGAGCTTCTTTACGCAGCCGACGAGGTGTTCCTCACCGGAACGGCTGCGGAGATCACACCGGTGCGCTCGGTTGATGATTTGAAAGTCGGGAGCGGTGAGCGCCCGATCACCACAGCCATTCAAAACGCATTCTTCGGCCTCTTTTCTGGAGAGACCGAAGATGAATGGGGTTGGCTTGACCCGGTGAGTTAATTGGATTGTCCGTAACTCTCATTCACTTCTCCTTCGTGACAACCAAGTCCCTTCACCCTGAGGAGCCGCCCGCGTGCGAAAACACGCAAATGATAAGTGGGCGGCGTCTCGAAGGGCGAATGGCTTGGTTCCTCAGGATGAAGTGAACGAGAGTTATCGCACGGCTATAGTCGTCAACTCTAACTACTCACCAACTAAACCCAGCGCATCGGCCATCACATGGAAGATGTAGTTCTGTTCAAAGACACCACCGATAAGGTGTGCTTTGGGGCCTGAGGCGTAGACAGGCACGTCTTGTCCGCCATGAGTTTCAGATCCTGTTGGGATCAATGCCTGCTGGCGATAATCTTTGCCGGTTACTTCATCAGCATCCGGGGCAGGGCGTCCATCGCCGAGGTCTTTGCTAAAGACCGTGCCCGGACCATTGGCATAGGCAAGCGTCGTATAAGGTTTTCCGTCAGCGCGGGCATTCGAACCAGAGAGCCCGAGAATGTTGTTGCCCTTTGCAGGGTATCCCTGAAAGGAGAGGGTGTGGCCATGGTCCGCCGTGACAATGATCAGCGTGTCATGCTCGCTGGTCATCTTGCGGGCGATCTTCACGGCCTCTGCATATTCCTGGGTCTCTGTGAGGGCGCGATAGGCATTCCCCCCATGATGGGCGTGATCGATTTTACCGGCCTCAACCATCAGGAAAAAACCGTCCTCGTCGCGCGATAGAATTTCGATCGCTTTGGCGGTCATTTCTGGCAAGCTCGGCTCGCCGCCCACATCTTCATCGCGATCAGCCGCGTATTTCACATGGGATGGTTCAAAGAGACCTAAGAGTTTTGCATCATTCGGGGCCGCATCAAAATCTGCTTTGTTCCATACATAGCGGTGATTGCTCGATTTGGCGGCCCACTCTGCGGTGAGATCGCGGCCGTCTCCGCGCGCGCCTTTGCGTTCAGTGTTTTCCGGGTCTGCCATGGTGTTCGGGGTGAAATGCCGCCGACCACCGCCGAGCGCCACCTCTATACCATCCCCATACGGAAATTCTATGAGCTGCCGGGCGATATCAACGCATCCCTCATTGCGGGCTTCTTCTGGCATGGCGCTGTCATTAGCCCAGCCGCGATTTGGTGTGTGCGCATAAACGGCGCCCGGCGTTGCATGGGTAACCTCTGCGGTTGAAACCACACCAAGAGCGAGCCCAGCTTTTTCTGCAAGCTCACCGATAGTGATGACTTCCGCCGCCAGGCCTGAAGCACAGTCGCCATGCTCCACTGCATCACTCACTGATAAAACCCCTGACTTGGTTTTAACACCCGTAACCATTGCCGACATGGTGCCGGCAGAATCCGCAACCTGATAATCTGTGGTGTAGGTTTTGGCGTAGGCCACATAGGGGAACGCCTCAAAAGAGAGTACATTCTCCTCGCCTGCTTCGCCGCGAGATTGTCCATCGAAAATACGGGCGACCGTCACCGTCGTCGTGTCCATTCCATCACCGACAAACAGAATGACATTCTTGGCGTGGCCATTGTTGGGCATCACCGCTTTGCGGGCGGCGAGCGCCCTCTGGGCATCGTCGTACCAGGAATTGCCAGTCATGACTGGCTTTGAGATTTCACTGCGCAAAGGGGTCGTTGTCGCCGTACAGGCGGAAAGGGCGATCGCTGATGTGGCGATAAACAAACTTGATGGGATTTTCACGAGGCGTGCTCCTACTGACTCTTGTATATGTTGTAACTGGTAGCGCTCCGTTGGCAAAGCATGACATGATGGGTGTCACTAGGTCAACGCGATGCGCGTGAGAGGGATACTGATGCCAAAATCCATAAAATACGCAGTCATATTGCTGATAATTGTACTTGCGGGGGGCGGCATATATCTCAGGACTCCGGCGCCGGCCTCATTTGATAGAGACGCCGCGTTTGAGGCGGCCAAAGAATATGACGCCCGCATCATCAGGGATAAATTTGGCGTGCCGCATATTTATGGGGCGCGAGACTCCGATGTCGCCTTTGGCCTTGCTTATGCTCATGCGCAAGATGATTGGGCGACCATCGAGGAGGTGGTGTTTTTCTCTCGTGGGGAGCTCGCAAAATATAAAGGCAAGGAAGCAGCGATTCCTGACTATCTAGTTGGCGCCTTACACATCACCCGAGATGTTCGTGAAAAATATGAACGTGACCTTTCGTCTAAAACCAGAGCGCTGGTCGAGGCCTATGCGGCGGGCGCAAACTTATGGTGCGCCGAAGAACAAAACCGTTGCACGCCCGGCGCCGCACCCGTGACACCCTATGATGTGGTCGCCGGGTTTGTTTCGCGCACGCCGTTTTTTTATGGGCTGGACGAGCATCTCACGAAGATTTTCGAAGGTGATGTGGAAACCGTAAAAGC
>JAADIH010000264.1 GCA_013151435.1 Alphaproteobacteria bacterium | reverse complement strand
GCATCTCTTCGGCGATATCCGGCACAGTCCGATTGCGCTGGGGCCATTCTGAGTGCGGCTTCAGCGCCGTATAAATTTCCATATAGTTGACATCCGCGGTTTCGCCTTTCTCGGCCCGGCCGATCATGGCGAGGGTGGTTTCAACTTCTGGAAATTCTGACAATACGGCTGCAATATCATTCGATATTTTGATTGACTGATCGAGAGACGTCGATGGGATTGATGTCACCCGCCACATGATCGAGCCTTCTTGCAGCTGCGGCATGAATTCCTTGCCGAGAAGGGGAAACAACGCGAGGCTACCAAGCAGCAAGGCGCCGGCGCCGGCGATAATCCGACTCTTTTTCGCCAGCCCCCATTCCAGAAACGGCAGGTAAACTGCTTTGATGTGACGAACCAAAAAGGTGTCGCGTTCTTCCTTGGGTTTGAGGATCATTGAGCCAAGAACGGGAATGATTGTCAGCGTCAGGATTAAAGACCCGGCCATTGCGAAGGTTATATTGAACGCCATCGGCTTGAAGAGTTTACCCTCCAGCCCGTCGAGGCTGAACAACGGCAAAAACACAACAATGATAATCAAAATCGCAAAGGCGACGGGATTGGCGACCTCGCGCGCAGCGGTCAGCATCGCCGCCGTGCGGTTGACGGGACCGCCTTCCTCGCGGCGCTCGGCCATGATGCGAAAGGCGTTCTCGACCATTACGATGGCCCCATCGACCATCATGCCGATGCCAATGGCGAGCCCGGCAAGCGACATCAAATTGGCGGAAAGCCCGGCTTGTTCCATGAAGATAAACGCAATCAGCATCGCCAATGGCAGGGCGGCGATCACCACGATTGCCGAGCGCAAGTCGCCAAGAAACAAAAACAGGACAATCGCAACCAGGATAGATCCTTCGATCAACGCGCGTTCGGCTGTTCCGACGGCCTTCTCGACAAGTTCGGTCCGGTCATAAACCGGGCGCACTTCAACGCCGTCGGGCAGCGCGCTTTCGACGATCTCAACTTTTTCCTTGACGGCGTCGACGACGTTCTTGGCGTTCTCGCCAATCCGCGATAGCGCCATGCCGAGAACAACTTCCTTGCCATCGCGCGTCACCGCGCCAAAACGCAAAGCCGGCGCCTGCACAATCGTTGCAACGTCGCGCAAATAAACCGGCGTTCCATCATCAACTTTGACGACGATGTCCGAAAGATCTTTTTCGTTGCGCACAAGGCCAAGGCCGCGCACTAGATATTGTTCCGGTCCCTGGTCAATATATTGCCCGCCGACCTGGCGGTTATTGGCGTCAATCGCTTCTATCACGTCTGAAAAGCCAAGCTCGTATTTGATCAGCTTTAAGGGATCGATCTGGACCTGATATTGGCGCTCCTGCCCGCCCCAGGACATCACGTCATCAACGCCCGGCGCCGTGCGCAAGATAAGTCGCACGGTCCAATCCTGCAACGTGCGCAAGTCCATGTCGGTGATATCTTCTTTGAGCTGATCGTCAGCGCGTTCAAGCGTGTACCAAAAGACCTGCCCCAGACCGGAGGCATTGGGCCCCATTTCAGGCGTGCCATAGCCATCGGGAATCCGGTCGCCAACCTCGGCGAGGCGCTCCATAACCAGACGGCGGGCGAAATAAATATCGACATTGTCTTCGAAATAGACAGCCACATAAGAAAGCCCGAACAGGCTTACCGAGCGAATTTCCTGTACATCGGGCAGGCCCGCCATGCTGGATTCCACCGGGAAGGTCAGGAGCTGTTCGACGTCTTCGGCAGCCAGGCCCGGCGATTCCGTATAGATATTAACTTGCACCGGAGTGACATCAGGAAACGCGTCAATCGGAATGACCGTCACGGCGCGAACGCCAAGAAAGCCGACCACAAGAAACGCAATTAGGATAAGGAACTTATATTGCAGCGAAAATTCTACGAGTTTGTTTAACATTCTAATTCTCCCTAATGACCGTGGCCCGAGCCCATTTTGGATTTCAAAATGAGCGACTTCAGGAGAAAGAGTTGCGTGACTGCGATTTCCTCGCCTTCATTAACGCCGCCTGTGATCTCAACCCAGCCACCGCGATTGATGCCGGTCTTGATGGCGGTCGGGTGAAGTTCATCGCCTTCGACTTTGAATATTGTTTGCGAGCCGTTCATCAGGACAATCGCTTCTGCCGGGACTGCTAACACTGTATTTGTTTCGCCGATATTAACGGCGGCGCTGACAAATTGCCCGGGGTGCAGCTCATCATCTGAATTATCGACTTCAATGCGAACTGAGAGAGTCCGCGTGGTCTCGTTGAGGGCGTGACTAATTTGGATGATGCTGCCTTCGCGCCAACGCACGCCGTCAAGAGAAATACGCGCGCGGACTCCGGCCTCAACATACCCTGCTTGCTCAGGGGTTAATTGCGCTTCCACCCAAGCATTGCTTTCATCGGAGATTTCAAACAGCACCCGGCCGGGTTCCACGACCTCGCCAATGATGAAGTCATCGCGGATGATGGTGCCGGCCTGGGGCGCCAATAGATCGAACGAACCGGTGGCTTTAGATGCGTCTCCTTTCGCCGCAAAACTATCAATCTGTGCTTCAGTCATGCCATAAGCTTCGACTTTGGCACGGGCTTGTTGGGCGGCAACCTGAGCCTCCACATAGCGCCGTCCGGAAACGACATCGCGGCCGAGTTTTGCAACACGGGCCCATTCTCTTGATGTCACGATCAAGGCGCCTTGCGCATCCGCCATCTCGACGCTGGATAGAGTTACGAGTGATTGGCCTTCTTCTACTGTATCGCCAAGGCGAACATGGCGCTGCATGGTCTGCGCCGGGATGCGCGGTGTGATTTGCGCCGTGCGATATAAATCAAGCGTAACCTCGCCCGGAACAATCACTTCTTCTGCGAGCGTTCGCTGTGTTAGGGTGGCGGTTTTGACGTCCTGCTTTTTGCGCTCTGCGGCATCCATCTCAACCACGCCGCCGGCTTCATCATGATCGCCGCCTTCTTCGGCGCCGTGATCGTCACCATCATCATCGCCATGGTCCTCGCCGCTGCCGGATGCGGCTTTGGCCTCGCCGTTATCGGCTGAGCCTGAGCAGGCGGTCAGTGACGTTAGGCTAAACGCTGACAAGACCATCAGCAGCAATACGGTGTTATTTTTAAATCTGATCATCGGATACTCTCCACCCACTCATTGACTTCATTGGTTGTGTTCAGCCAGTCGAACCAAGCTCTCCAGAGTCGGCCGCGCAGCTCAATGGCGGCGCTCTCAACTTCGTATGTCTGGTCAAGCTGAATAAGATAATCGACCGCGCCAAGTTCGCCGGCGCGCCATAGTCTCTCCAGCAGAACGCGCTGATTGCTCAACGGTTGAGAGCCGCTGGCGCTCCATTGCCGCCATGCCTCGCTGGTTGCCGCATACCGGCGGCGGCTTTCGGTCAGCTGCGCCTGCATGCGCCGGAAAATGTCCGTATAGGTCTCTTGTGCTGCTGTTGCTTCAGCGCGCGCGACGTCGACTTCCGCCTTGAAGGAGTTCAGGACCGGTATCGGTATAGATGCGCGAACGCCGACGAGGTCGGCGGTTCCTTCACGTCCATAGCTGACTCCGATCGTGGGGTCGGGTTTGCGGTTGCGTTTTGCAACTTTGATGCGTTTTGAACTGGCGTCCGACTGGGCTCTGGCGAAGACCAGTTCGGGCAGCGCGCCTTTTTGCACATCGTCAACGCTTAGCGGCGCGCCTTGAGGGACGCCAACCAGGAGCGGCCAGATTTCGCGGCTCTCGCCAGTGACGCCGGAGAGGTTTTGCCGCGCCAGCGATAAAGCTCCCTTGGCGGCGTTGTTATCCGCGCGCGCTTTGGCCAGCGCGAGGCGCGCGGTTAAGAGTTCGGATTCAGACAAATCCCCGGCGCGGTTGCGACGATCGGCTAGCGAAAAGAACTCATCGCCGTTTTGTAAGCGCCGGTCGCTGAGGCGTTTTAATTCCAGCGTGGTCTGAAAATCCGCCAGGGAGGTGAGCAATTCGGTGAGCAGCGCTTTGCGAACAATGTCGCGTTCCGCTCTCGCGGCGTCGACATCTGCGCGTCCGGCGCTGGCGCGGGCGCGACGTTTGCCTGCCCAGTCAAGCGTTTGCGAGAGGCCAATCGATTTTGTGATATTCTGGGCGTCTTCATATTCCGCTTCCAGGGTCGGGTTATAGAGCGACCGCGCTGCGCCGCGCGCGCGCGCTTCAACGGCGTTGAACCGCGCATCGGCCGCGCGCAATGCCGGGTGGCGGCTTAACATCATGGTGACGAAATCTGCGACTACCGTTTGCGATGGCGTGACTCCGGCTGATGGCGGCGGCGCTTCGACAGGGGATACGGTACTCTGCAACACAACAATCTCTTGTGCCATAACAGCCATGCTAAATGTGAGTACAGTAATGGCCAGCACGCAGATACCGATCCGTAGCGACGCTAGCAGGCGTCGTGCGGGCGACGACATAATGGCTCGTGAGCTCAGCCATGGGGACATGGCGACGGCAATTTTTTCGATAGGCATGAAGTTGGTTCTCTTTAAATTATCGCAAAAACATAATGATCGGCGCCGCGCAAAGGTGCGTGGTCCGGTCGCGAAATTTAAAGAGTACTAAACGCGGATAATGACGGTACGTAGGTGCGTAAGGGTCGTCGAAGTCTTATGAGGGGGAGGGGTCGCAGCAATTGACAGGGCAACATTGAGCTGCGGCCATATGTTTTGCGACTGTACCGCTACAAAGAGTTTTTGCGGAGTTTTACTATTATTTTCTGTAGGCGCGGCTTTTGTGCGAAATACAGAATTTGACAGCATGTAATCTGTGCATTCGCTGCAATGTTGCGGCTTCGCCAAAATATTGGCATCGGGCATGCGGTCAATAAAGTTCGCGCAGTCTTCGCCTACAGCTCGTTCTAGGGATGTCTGACCGTTGATTTCCAAGCAAATAACCACGTCCGCGCTGGCGGCAAATGCCGTCGGCGCGAAAAACAACAGCATAATTGCTGCCATAAACCTGTGGAAATGAGGGCTTCGGATCATTCGTAAATTCCAGTCAGTCCCGTTGATGAGTACCGCAAATAAGATTGGCGAGCATTCCTGCTACTATCTATTGCAGCCACAAGGTCAAGTAAAATGTTGAATTTTTGGTTTAAATTAAATCTAGGCTCCAGCAAACCTGTCGTTATAGTGTTACAATTACATGCTTCAGTTGCGCTCTCACTCCCTCAGCAATATCGCCTAGGTCGGGATTGCCAACTGCGGACATAGATGCGACGGGATCAACGGCGGCGACTTCGATTTTACCGTCTGACGTTTCCTGAATAATCACATTGCATGGCAACATGACGCCAATTTTGTCTTCGGCGGTCAGCGCTTTGTGGGCCATCGTTGGATTACAGGCGCCGAGAATGAGGTAGGGGCGAAAACGTCGATTTTTTTCTTCAGCGTAGCTTTCACATCTATCTCGGTGAGAACGCCAAATCCTTCCCGTTGCAGTGCTGCCCTCACTTTTTCAGTAGCATCGTCAAAAGACATGTTTAGCGTTTTGCTGAAGTAATAAGACATTTTAGCCTCCATTATGTTAGGTCCGCTTGAGGATGTAGTGGCTTGTGGAGGCGTTGCAACATTCCGGTTGCGTGTGGCGAGTTGTATAGCAATTACAATGATGGCGATAAGCGCCGCCACCCACAGCAGCATGACGAATGGACCAAAAAATATGAATGGCCACCCGCCCCCATGCCATCCGGGCTGGTTATGCATAGCGCCGCGAAAAGGTGTGCAAGCGCCAATCAATAGGCCAACAATAAGGATAGAGGCCGGTGGTAAGGCGCGCTGAAATAGATGTCTCATGGTTTTGTTTGGTCCTTGATTGGAATGCCAACCCCTTCGGGTGCACAAACTGGCGCCGCGGAGCGAAGCTCACCAGAAGCTTGACGGATTATTTGATACGCTGACCACAAAAACAGACTGGCCATTGCGGCAGCGACAATCAGATCCGGCAATGCGGAATGGGTCAGCCAGACCGCACCGCC
>JAADIH010000165.1 GCA_013151435.1 Alphaproteobacteria bacterium | reverse complement strand
ATATGTCCGGCCGTTTTGATGAGACTCTCCTGCGCATGCTGGAGAAATATGATGATGTAATGAATGTCATCCTGCCGACAATTGGCGAAGAACGACGCAAAACTTACTCCCCGTTCCTGCCGATCTCACCAACCACAGGCCGTGTCCTCTACGTGCCAATGCTGGAGCACGATGCAAAGGCTGGCACGGTGGTGTTTGAAGACGAGAATGGCGAGCATGTAAAAACTTCCGTTACTGGCGGCGCAGTGAAACTGCAATGGAAAGCTGACTGGGCTGGACGCTGGTTCGCCCTTGGCGTCGACTATGAAATGGCGGGCGAGGATTTGACCGAGTCCACCAAGCTTTCATCGCGGATCCTGCGTGCTCTGGGGGGAACGCCACCGGAAGGGTTTAACTACCAGCTGTTTCTCGATGAGCATGGCAAAAAAATATCCAAATCCA
Source organism: Alphaproteobacteria bacterium (assembly GCA_013151435.1). Taxonomy (GTDB): domain Bacteria; phylum Pseudomonadota; class Alphaproteobacteria; order Caulobacterales; family Parvularculaceae; genus Hyphococcus. The sequence continues at coordinate 5,534 of JAADIH010000165.1, read as the reverse complement.
AAGGCAACGGCATCACGATCGATGAGTGGTTGACTTATGCCTCACCAGAAAGCCTGTCGCTCTATGTTTTTCAGGCCCCGAAGAAAGCCAAGCGGCTTTACTTCGATGTCATTCCCAAAGCCGCGGATGAATATTGGACTTTCGTCGAAAAATATCGCGACCAGGACGGCGCAAAAGCCCTCGATAATCCTGTCTGGCATGTGCATGAAGGTAAGCCCCCGATGGTTATCCCGCCAGTGAGTTTTGCTTTGCTGCTCAATCTGGTGAGCGCCTCGGGGTCAGCGGATGCCGAGTTATTATATGGTTTTGTTAAAAAGTACCGGCCGGATGCAAGCGCGGAAGAACTCGCTGCTACCGACGCCATGATAAAATTCGCTGGCCGTTATTTCGATGACTTTATCAAACCACATAAAAAATTCCGTACGCCGAATGACACAGAGCGCGCCGCGCTATTGATGCTTTCTGCGCGCTTGAAAGAACTGGGCGATGACAAGGAAGAAGGCGAATATCAAACCGCCGTCTTCGATGCCGGAAAAGCGCAAAACTATGAAAATATTCGTGATTGGTTCAAAGGCCTCTATGAGGTCGTCTTCGGCCAATCCGAAGGACCCCGCATGGGCGCCTTTACGAAGATTTTTGGCGCCAATGAACTTGCAAAAATGATAGATGAGGCTCTGGCGCGCTAGTCAATCCCGATCATTTTTCCAAAGTCCGAATAAGTACGCGTCCGGCGGTCTGCAATTTCCTCTTCGGTCAGCGGGTTTGCTACAAAGTCAAAATCGACGCCCGTACCTTCAATGATCCGATTCATATAGTTGAATAAAGCCGCCACCTGAATTGCATCAAACAACGCGCGTTCTGACCATCCCGCATCATAGACCGCTTTGGCATCCGCAGAGGTCAGTCTTGTTGGCAAATCCTTTAACTTGGCGACATATCTGAAGATGGGTTTTAATTTTTCATCCGCATCCGCTGTTTCAATGTCGTTAATCAGCCCATCGACAACCGCTTCTTCTATACCAAAAGCACGGGTGTAATTTTTATGAGCGCCGAGGCAAAAATTACAGGCGTTGAGCCCCGATACAAAAGCCGCGATCAACTCCCGTTCGGCAACGGTGAGTGGGCTTTCACCGCGCAACAGCAAATCATGGTACTCAAGCAACGGCTTCACGCATTCCGGAAACGCCTTATAGACATCAGCGAGATGAGGGGTTTCTGGCAGGGATGGAAATAACGACATTAATCGCCCTTTCGGCAAAACGGTGAGGTGAAGGACCTACTTAAAACCATCAGCGTCAAACACAACCAAGACACCGATCACATATACGTTGCCCCTGAAGGCTGCATTATAGCTCAACCGCAATTGACAGGATGTAAGGTCTAAATCCGCCCACCAGTAAGGTAGCGACCAACATCGGCATAATCGATCACCAGTGAAATTGCATTGGTTGCGAATAACACCGCCAACCACTTCCCCGAGAGTTGCGACATTTCCCAGCGGTCCCGACGCCCCCATAAATAGACCAAAAGCGGGGTCCAAAAGACAATATGAGCAAGGCCCAGAATACGCTGATAGCCAAATTCAAGGAAAAGCCAGTTCATCAGCACTGCATTGCCAAGCATCGCGAGAAGCACCCATTTGGCTTCCGCACGGCGAATGAAATAAAGCCCGCCGATGACATTGATAAAACCCATCCAGGCGAGCCAAGCCTGCAACCAGCCCTCTTGCGCCATAAGCGCAGCCGGAAAACTCTCATAAGTCATAGGTCGTCATTTCCTTGTTGATCCTGCGTCTCAGTAGTGAGCTATAGTGGTGATGTTAGCAGTCATCAACGCCGAGCGCTAACGTTCAGCACCCAACTCCCGGCACAATAGTTCAATTTATGAGCAGAAAAGCCCAAACGTAAAGGCGCCATACAGAATGGCAAACCTCTTTCGGTCATTATTAACCTGCGTTGCCAAAGTGTTAGTATGAAATACGCCTAAATTTGGGCTGGGCCCGGAACATCTGGCCATAGGAAACACACAAAGAATTGCTCTATTTATTATTGACGCAGACACCCAGCGCAACGAATTATTAGGGGCATTCTATTAACCTCATTTTGTAAAGTACTACGGTTAAGCGTCTGGGTTTGGGTGTATCGTATTAACGGGAAAAGTGACGGAGCAGACAACACGACTATCGGGTAGCCAAATGTCAATTTTATTTTATGAGGAAGCAAATGATACGCAAGGAACAACGCCTTGCTGCTTCCGCATTACTACCCATATCAGTGGCAGAAGTATTTTCGAGGGGCGCGTGGTTGTTTTAACTGCCGCCCCTTTTTGTTTTAAATCAGCGGCGGGCGCGTCCAAAACGGCGCAGTAAAAAAGTGAGCGTGATGATATGACCGAAGAACAACTCGACGTTTTCGATATTTTTTCCGAAAGCTATCAGCGCGTAAAGCAGGAATCGATGACACTACGCGACTACCTGCTGCAGGCGCGCGACAATCCGATGCTTTATGCGTCCCCTGCCGAACGCATGTTGAAGGCAATTGGCGAGCCGGAAATGGTTGATACGTCGAAGGACCCGCGTTTGTCGCGCATCTTCTTCAACAGAACGATCCGACGCTACAAAGCTTTTGATGGCTTCTTTGGGATGGAAGATACGATCGAACGGATTGTTTCCTTCTTTCGTCACGCCGCTCAAGGGTTGGAAGAAAAACGTCAGATTCTCTATCTTCTCGGCCCGGTCGGCGGCGGCAAATCCTCCCTCGCGGAATGTCTGAAAGACTTGATGGAAGAGTACCCGATCTATGTGCTGAAAGCTGGTGATGAAATATCACCGGTTTTTGAAAGCCCGCTCGGCCTCTTTCAAGCGCCTCAACTCAAAGACCTGCTGACTGAGAAATATAATATCGACCAGCGCCGCCTCACTGGTCTGATGAGCCCATGGGCTGTTAAACGCCTTGATGAATTTGGCGGAGACATTTCGAAATTTGAAGTCACGCGTATTTTCCCGTCCAAGCTACGCCAACTCGCAGTTTCAAAAACTGAGCCGGGTGACGAAAACAATCAGGACATTTCTGCGCTTGTCGGCAAGATCGACATCCGCAAGCTGGAGCATTTCAGCCAGGATGATACCGACGCCTATTCCTATTCCGGCGGGCTTTGCCGTTCTAATCAGGGCATGCTGGAATTTGTCGAAATGTTTAAGGCGCCGATCAAAGTCCTCCACCCGCTCCTGACGGCAACGCAAGAAGCAAATTATATCGGCACAGAATCTCTTGGGCCGATCCCATTCCAGGGAATTATTCTCGCGCACTCGAATGAAAGTGAATGGGTACAGTTCCGCAACAACAAAAATAATGAGGCGTTCCTCGACCGTATCAATGTGATCAAGGTGCCTTACTCCTTGCGGGTCACTGAAGAACGTCAAATCTATGACAAACTGCTCGCCAGCTCTGAACTTTCTGATGCCGCTTGTGCACCAGAAACGCTCGATCTATTAGCGCGGTTCTCGGTTCTCACACGCCTCAAAGAGCATGAAAATTCAAATCTCTATTCCAAATTGCGGGTTTATGACGGTGAGAAACTGAAAGACACCGATCCAAAAGCAAAATCGCACCAGGAATACCGCGACGCCGCTGGTATGGACGAAGGAATGAACGGCATTTCCACGCGCTTTGCCTACAAAGTGCTGTCAGAAACATTTAACTTTGACACAGATGAAGTTGCCGCAGATCCGGTGCATTTGATGTATGTGCTGGAGAATTTCATCAAGCGTGAGCAATATCCTGATGAGACCGAGAAGCAATATCTTGATTTCATAAAGTCAGATTTATCGGCCCGTTATGCTGAGTTTATCGGTAAGGAAATCCAGAAAGCCTATCTCGAGAGCTACGCAGAATACGGGCAAAATCTTTTTGACCGTTACATTTCTTACGCTGACGCCTGGATTGAGGATCAGGATTTCAAAGATCCCGATACTGGACAACTTCTTGATCGCACGACCCTCGATACGGAACTCTCAAAGATCGAAAAGCCTGCTGGCATCGCCAATCCGAAGGACTTCCGCAATGAGGTCGTAAAATTCGCTCTGCGGGCACGCGCCAATAATGAGGGTGATAACCCTCGGTGGACCTCATATGAAAAACTTCGCAATGTTATAGAAAAGCGCATGTTCTCTCAGGTTGAAGATTTGCTGCCAGTTATCTCATTCGACTCGAAGAAAGATAGCGACACAGAATCCAAGCACGATAACTTCGTCGCCCGTATGACGGATCGAGGCTATACGCCCCGACAGGTGCGTCGATTGGTTGAATGGTACATGCGGGTCAATAAGGCCGGTTAACAAAAGGGAGTAGCGAATAGAGGTTGGAGTTGCACCCGAAGGGTCACTCATCACTGTCTGTTCGCTAATTTGTATTGAGCTCATTCCACTTCATAGATCGGCGCAAAAACCCCAAGGGTAAGTCGCTTGGCAATCGCCAGCGCTTCCTTCGCCGCGCTAAAAAACAGATCAAGGAAGCGGTGAATAAATCCTTGCGTGACCGCTCACTGAAGGAACTTGATAAGGGCGAGAAAATTACAATCCCGTCCACTTCAACGGCAGAACCACGGTTTCGTATTGATCCCGACAAGGGTGAGCGCGAAGCGGTGCATCCGGGCAATAAAGAATTCTCGCCCGGCGATAAAATCAAAAAGCCCCCTAAAGGCGGTAAGGGCAAAGGAAAAGATGCGAGCGATTCTGGTGAAGGTGAGGACAATTTTCAATTCACACTGACACAAGAAGAGTTTCTCGATATTTTTTTCGAGGACCTGGAACTCCCCAACCTCGTCAAACGTTCGCTGAAAGAAATAAAATCCACATCGTATAAGCGCGCAGGCATAAGCACTGCTGGCTCGCCAACAAATATGAATTTGATCCGGACAATGCGCAATGCGCATGGGCGTCGATTGGCGCTTGGGCGCCCTTCCACCAAGGAAATGAATGAGCTGAAGGAACGGTTGTTCCAGCTAGAGCGCATCACCCAGCCAAGTGAGGGTGAGGTCACTGAAAAAAAAGCCATTATCGCCAAGCTTGAGAAAATGGAGGCGCGTCGCCGCTGGGCGCCGTTCATCGACCCTTTAGATGTGCGCTTCAACGCCTATGAACCAAAGCCGGTAGAGACCACCGCCGCGGTCATGTTCTGTCTGATGGATGTCTCCGGTTCCATGGGCGAGCGTGAAAAAGACCTCGCCAAACGATTTTACATGTTGCTCTATCTGTTCCTTAAGCGTCGTTATGAGCGGGTCGAGGTGGTTTTCATTCGCCACACACACCACGCCGAAGAAGTTGACGAAGAAACATTTTTCTATTCACGCCAATCTGGCGGTACGGTGGTTTCAACAGCCCTTGAAAAAATGCTGGAGGTCCAAAAGGACCGTTTTTCAGCAGCTGAATGGAATATCTATGTGGCGCAAGCTTCAGACGGATTCACCCAGAGCGGCGACGCTAATCGTTGCGTTGAAATGCTGCAAAACGACATAATGCCGATCTCTCAGTACTA
>JAADIH010000017.1 GCA_013151435.1 Alphaproteobacteria bacterium | reverse complement strand
TGGGTTGGATGCTCAAGCTCTCCGGCGCCGCCATTGATGATCACGCAATCAAGGGTTTTAGCGAGTGTCTTGTGCAGGCCTTCTTCTTTGGCGCGCACGATCATCACATCTGCGCTCATGGCCGCCAGGGTTTGCGCCGTATCGATCAGGCTTTCGCCTTTGTGGAGAGACGATGCGGCGACCGGAACGTTGATGATGTCGGCCCCAAGCTTTTTACCTGCGAGCTCAAACGATAGATTGGTGCGGGTGGAATCTTCAAAGAAGAGGTTGATCTGGGTCTTGCCTGCCAGTCGCTTTGGCGCAGGCTCCGCACGTTGCAAATAGCCCGCGTAATATTCACTCAAATGCAGCAGATAATGGATCTCAGCATCACTCAAATCATCAATGCTGATCAGATGGCGCGCGTTAAAGCCGCCTTTGGGTGGTGAGGGGGGCGACGCAGGGCGTTCAATCTTGGTCATTAAAGCCGACGCTATAGCTGTGCCAGGTATATTCGGCAATGTTGATTGGGGCGTTCAAGTTTTTGCCCGAACTTTCAATAACCACATGACGCCGGCGACAATTATGATGATATCGATCATAAACATGATTGGCAGCGCTACCGGACCACCATTTGAGATGTAAATGGAGCCCCCGATGGTCAGGCCGATGGTGCAGGCGGCGATCGCTGCGATGATTGCGTTGCGGCTATGGCTTTTGGATCCGTCATTCGTATCTCGCCGCACGTAAAAGCTGATGACCAGATAAATAAGCCCGAATATAGTGAGCGGCAGCCCTAGCCCAGCCCCAAGGCCAAGCAGGGCGACAGTAAGGTGGAAAATTCCGGTTCCCATCAACAGCCCGATGATCAGATGTCGAAGCGCGCGTGGTTTCATGTGGGTAGCCCCCTGATTCTATCGATCGCACCCTGGAGTATAAAGGTTGCAGCCATTTCGTCGATTAATTCTGCACGCCGCGCCCGGCTGGTGTCGAGAGCGATGAGATCGCGTTCCATAGCGACAGTGGACATACGTTCGTCCCAAAAAGCGATAGGGATGGGCAGGATGCGCGAAAGGTTGCGGGCGAATGCCCTTGTGGATTGCGCGCGCGGCCCTTCGCTGGCGTCCATATTCAACGGTAAACCAAAGACGATGCCGACAGCCTGCCGCGCTGCAGCAAGAGCTGCAAGCTGGGCGGCGTCAGGGGTGAATTTGCGCCGACGAATGGTTTCCACCGGGGTAGCGACACGTCGCTCAGGATCGCATACCGCAACGCCAATCGTCTTTTCCCCAAGGTCAAGGCCTATAATCGGTCCGGACGGACCAAATGCCTGTATTTGCTCTTCAAAAGTCATTGCCATTGATCTTATGATACCACTACTTCTTGTTCGCGCGAATGTTTGTTTGGAAAAGGATTTCCTGAATTGCATAAGCTGGTCGCAATCGCATCCAAGCGTATCATCCTTCCATTCGTTTTGCTCGCGATTGTTATTCTCGCTGGCGCTATGGGGCGAGCCCCTGAAAATACTCAGATCCAAATCGCCATGGAGCAGGAGGCTGATGGGCGACTCACAGTTACTTATGAGCTTGCTCGGTATCGCAAATCTCTCGAGTTTAGAGAAATCGAAGGTCTCTATCGCAAAGAGCATTGGAAATTTGAAACACCGGGTTTCCGGCTGGTCAAATATAGAGGCCGTGATCGCATTGAAAGATTAAATGGCGCCAAGTTCGGTCGGCTTGTGATCTCGGCGACTCCTAATCCTCATCGCTTTAAAAAAGAATACCAGCCAATTTCGCGATATGGTGAAGGCGGCGTGATGATTTACAGTGGCCACTTCTGGCCGGTTAACGCACGTGGCAATCGCGTTCTCGTGTCATTTAATTTCGCGCCTGCGACGGGTGCGCAAGTGGTCGCCTTTGGTGAACATAGCGAGGCGCTTACTGACTGGCGCAGCCCACTGACACATCCCGCCTTCATATATATGGGGCCTTTAGAGCCAGTCGAAACGCCCGAAGTGATGGCGGTGGTCGATCCCGATGCGCCGCAATGGATCATCGACGAATTTTATGATTTAACGCCGCGAGTGTTTGCGCATCTTGCGGACGCCTTTGGGTTCTCACAGACGACGAAGCCGAACCTCTTTCTTGCTGCGCCTTTGGGGGAAGATGAAGGGCGCTTGAGTTATGCGGGTGACGCCCTGCCGGGCCAGTTTCAAATTACGCTGGTTGGGGCCGCGTGGAAAAACCAAACCCAGCAGGCGCTTGATATTTTCCGAAGTTCTACTGTCCATGAAGCGGTCCATCTTTGGCAAGCTGCAGCGAGACCAAAGGGGAAAGGCGAGGTAGCCTGGATTCATGAGGGCGCCGCCGACGCCATTGCTGCGGAGTCTTTACTTGCCATCAACTATTGGGATGAGACAGATCGCGCAGAGTATTTTGTCGGCGCCCGCGATGAATGCGCCCAAGGGCTAGAACTTGGATCATTGACAAGTGCAAGGGAGCGCCGAAGTTTTCGCGCTATGTATGCCTGCGGCCATGTTATAGCGGCTGCGGTTTCAGCTGCCGAACAGCGCAGCGTTACTGAGTTCTGGCGCGCCTTTATCAGCCTTTCTGAAGATCAAAATGGATACACAGAAAAGATGTATTTCGCGCTGGTGCTGGAGCGCACAGGCAATGCGCAATTTGTCGACCAGCTGCGATATTTTGTGCGCACGCCTCTGGCTAACCCTGACCGTGAAATTGGCCGCCTTCTGGCGGCGGCGTTAAGCCAGGGCGATGCGCCTGATGATGAGGTCCCTCTTGCGCCAACTGGGCGGCGTTGATAGGCCTTGGTTGTCGCAGCGAAATTGGACGGAATATCATGGCCATTGATAAGGAAACTGTACGCAAGGTGGCGCACCTGGCGCGGATCGACGAGCCGGAAGAGCGGCTCGAGCCCTTGGCGAAGGAAATCTCGGCTATTCTTGGTTGGATTGAGCAGCTGAATGAGGTTGATGTGGAAGGCGTTGAGGCGATGGCCTCTACCGTCGATGTGACACTGCCCATGCGCGAAGATGTAGCGACTGACGGCTATACCGGTGGCGGGCAGCCCGAAAATATCGTGGCGAATTCCCCGAAGACGGAAGATAACTTTTTCGTCGTACCGCGCGTGGTGGAATAATGACAAATATTGCCGATATGAAGCTCGCTGAACTTCGTGACGCGTTGAAAGCAAAGAAAGTCTCTTCATTGGAAGCGACCGATGCTTATCTTGGGCGCATTGAAAAAGCCAAATCGTTAAACGCTTTCATTATCAATACGCCGGAAAAGGCGCGCGAGATGGCGAAGGCGTCTGACCAGAAACTCGGCAAGGACGAGGGCGGTCCTCTGGAAGGCGTGCCACTGGGCATCAAGGATTTATATTGCACAGAAGGTGTCCAGACCACTGCGGCCTCGCACATCTTAAACGGTTTCACACCGCGCTATGAATCATCCGTAACGGCGAACCTTTGGCGCGATGGCGGGGTTATGCTTGGAAAACTCAATATGGATGAGTTCGCTATGGGATCATCCAACGAGACGAGTTTTTATGGCAACGTCATTAATCCCTGGCGCCGCAATGATGGCGGCAATACGGATTTAACCCCGGGCGGTTCGTCTGGCGGTTCTGCGGCCAGTGTTGCAGCGAAGCTTTGCGCGGCGGCGACAGCGACGGACACGGGCGGTTCGATCCGTCAGCCTGCGTCACTGACCGGAACCGTTGGGGTCAAGCCCACCTATGGTCGGTGCTCGCGCTGGGGAATTGTGGCCTTTGCATCATCTCTGGATCAGGCCGGGCCGATTGCCCAGGATGTGCGCGACAGCGCCATCATGCTGAAGAGCATGGCGGGTCATGACCCGAAAGATTCCACCTCCATCGACTGTCCGGTGCCGGATTATGAGGCGGCGCTGGGACAATCCCTGAAAGGTCTCAAGATAGGGGTTCCCAAAGAATATCGCCTTGATGGCATGCCCGGAGAAATCGAAACCCTATGGCAGCAAGGCATCAACTGGATGAAAGATGCAGGCTGCGAGATCGTCGATATATCTCTGCCACTCACCAAATATGCCCTGCCGGTTTATTATATCGTTGCTCCGGCAGAAGCTTCATCAAACCTTGCACGCTATGACGGCGTGAAATATGGATATCGCACCCAGGATTATGATGACATCACGTCGATGTATGAAAAAACCCGCGCCGAAGGTTTTGGCGAGGAAGTAAAACGTCGGGTCCTGATCGGTACTTATGTTCTTTCGGCGGGGTATTACGACGCGTATTATTTGCGCGCGCAAAAAGTCCGTAAGAAGATCTTTGATGAATTTACAGATGCGTTCAACAAGGTTGATCTGATCCTCACCCCATCGGCGCCGTCTGCGGCGTTTGCTTTGGGTGAGAAATCCGCTGACCCACTAGAGATGTATTTGAATGACGTCTTTACGGTGACGGCCAATCTGGCCGGCATTCCCGGAGCCTCGGTCCCGGCGGGGCTGGATAAGCAAGGCCTGCCGCTGGGGTTGCAGCTATTGGCGCGCCCCTTTGATGAAGAGACGATGTTCAAGGGCATGTATGCGCTGGAACAGGCGGCTGGATTTACCGCGCGCCCAAATGAGTGGTGGGGGTGATGCTGCCCGAAACTCTATCAGAATGGTTTTCTTGGGCAGGACTTGTTTTGCCTTTGTTTGCAATCACCATTTCCTTATGTGTACTTGCTTGGTCGGCACTGCGGTATGTAAAAATTGAAAGCAAAAAACTGCAACTACAGCGTTTTGAGAATTTCCAGATGTTGATTGAAATTGTTAATAATGTTGATGAACAAGGAGGTTTATACCCTCAACTTGCAGCGGCATATGAGCTAAGAAATTTTCCTGAGTACGGTGAGATACTCCAAAGAATGTACGAGCGTCATATGAGAGCGCTACCAGGCTTTGAACGAGTTGCCGAGGAGATAAACGCAACAATAGCGTTTTTAAAGAAATAGTAGTGACCCACAGCTTTTACGAAATCATATGTGTAGCGGTGCTGAGGGTGTCACAGGTAATCCGTAGCTATTATATTATTGAAGGTCGTTATGGAGGTTGAAGCAAATCGCATAATCGCGCAGATTGCCGCTGCGCTTGTTGAGTTCTATTTGTGAATGCGGCCGGTCGAATAAAACCTTGGATCATAAACCATGTTTCTAATCATTGGCGCGGTGTTGAGTGCGATCGTCGCAGTCCTGCATATTGGAATTATTATCTTTGGCGCCCCATGGTATAGGTTCTTCGGCGCCGGTGAGAAAATGGCTATTCTCGCCGAACAAGGGAGTATGCGTCCCACCGTTATTACTTCTCTTATAGCAATTGTTTTGGCGACATGGTCGCTCTACGCATTATCCGGGGCTGGCGCCATTGGCCGGTTGCCATTATTACGGTTGGGTCTTTCGGTCATCACCGCAATTTACTTGGCGCGGGGCGTGCTTGGGTTTTTTCTGATGAACAATCCCATGGGACGCAGCCCAGAATTTTGGGTGTGGAGTTCTGCAATTTGTCTTGTGATTGGCCTCGTTTATTTGATCGGGCTCATTCAAGTTTGGC
>JAADIH010000155.1 GCA_013151435.1 Alphaproteobacteria bacterium | reverse complement strand
TCAAGCCCTGCGGCATTAATGGCGTCGACATCCGTAAAGCTCGCATAATATGCGCCAATTTTTTGCTCGATAGAGCCCGGAGAATTTTGGCCACTGGCGGCGTCTTCAATAATTTTACGGACCCGCTCTTCGGAGCGCTCGAATAGAACAGTAAAAGATCCGTAAGAAGAAAACTCGTCCGGAATCTCGAATGTATCAAGGCATTGACGTAGCGATAGAAATCATCACCCGGATCAACATTGGCGTCGATATATTGTGTCTCAACGCCAAAGCTCCCAAGCTCAGGCGTTGCGTTTTGCGCTTGCTGTGTTGGTTCATGTCCAGCGTTACCGTCAGAAGATTGTTGACTGCAGGCTGTAAGGGCCAGAACCGCAGTGCTGGCTAGTAGAAAATTCTTCAAGATAATACTCCTCGCGTGAATCCAGGTAGGTGATATTGTGCGGATTTTCCCAACGCAATGTTTTCGTGATTTTCGGCATTGGAGCAAGCCAAACGCGATGTGTCGAGGGCCTCACGCGTTGAGGCGTGGATTGGCTTTGATATTCCCATGACTTTTGCTGGGTTTTGGCCACGGCATTGTTCAGTTGCCCGTGGGCGGCAACTCCGCCATGGTGTTGAAAATTGGGGTGAGGGGTAGTTGAGAGGGCGTACTAGATGAATTTGAAATCCGTTATCCGAACCATCCCCGACTACCCAAAACCGGGTATCATGTTTCGGGATATCACCACGTTGCTGACGGATGCGCGCGGGTTTCGCCGGGCCATTGATGAAATGGTGCAGCCTTTGGCGGGTCAAAAAATTGATAAGGTCGCAGGAATTGAGGCTCGCGGCTTCATCCTGGGCGGCGCCATCGCTCATCAATTGTCGGTTGGTTTTGTTCCGGTACGCAAAAAGGGCAAACTGCCTTTTGAAACCATCAGCGAGGCCTATGAGCTGGAATATGGGACAGACGAGCTCGAGATCCATGTGGATGCGATCGACAAGGGTGAGCGCGTTTTGGTGGTGGATGATCTGATCGCCACCGGCGGCACGGCCAGTGCTGCAATCAAGCTATTGGAGCGGGCGGGTGCGGAAATTGTGCTCTGTGCTTTTGTTGTTGATTTACCTGACCTTGGCGGCGCCAAGCTGCTCCGCGATATGGGTAAACAAGTCACGTCGCTTGTAGAGTATGAAGGCGAATAACGGTTACTTCAGGAGGGCGCAGCAATGTCGATATTCATCCTTGGGCTGATCCTGTTTTTAGGCATTCATCTGTTGGCGGCTGTTTTCAGGAAACAAAGAGCGAGCCTCATAGAACGTTTGGGCGCGGGCCTCTATCGCGGTCTGTATTCCGTTGTCTCGCTGGCCGGGTTTGTCATGATCATCATGGGTTGGCCGGATGCGGATGCGACAGCGCTTTACGTGACGCCGCCCTTTTTTCGTCATATCACTTATGCGCTGATGGCGGTCGCCATGATATTGCTGGTCGCCGCCTATGCGCCAGCGGGACGTATCGCGGCAGCCGTGAAACACCCGATGTTGGCGGGCGTAAAAATCTGGGCGTTCGCGCATCTCCTGGTTAATGGCGAGGTTCGCTCAATCTTGCTGTTCGGGGCGTTCCTTGTGTTTGCAGTTGGCGATCGGATCGCAGTCAAAAGGCGTAATGCGCCCACCCCGGTCGCGGGCCCCGTAAGGAATGACATCATCGCCATTGTCATTGGGCTGGCGGCCTATGCGTTGATCGCCCTTACCTTGCATCGCTCTATTGCCGGGGTTGCTCTGTTCTAAAGCTCCAATCAAGCGCTTCTCGCCTCAGATCGGTCTTATTTCCGGACCTATGATCCTTGCGTTGCGCGATGTTTCAAAGGCCGTTAGAACCGGCCCAACATTCTCTAAATATGAGCAGGACAAGACGAACGTGGCAAATGAAGATAGCGCCTTAAAAGAAGTCGACCAGGAACTGGCCGAGGAGCGTCAATGGGCAATGTTCCATAAATATGGGCCCATGGTCTTGGGCGGCGCTGCCGCAATCATATTGGCTGTTGGCGGATGGCAGTTCTGGAACGCCAGCCAGGATACTGCCGCCGGTCAGACGGCGCTGGAATTTAGCAATGCCGTAGACTTGCTGGCGGAGAACGCTGACGATGGCCGCGCCGCCTTGCTGGCGATTGAGGAAGAAGGGGCGGGCGGATATAGCGTCCTTGCAGCGCTTCATCGCGCGGCGTCATTTGCACGGGGCGGCGAGCGCCTTGCCGCGGTGAACGCCTATCGTGAGATTTACAACAATTCCGGCACACCAAAGAATATCAAGGGCCTTGCCCGGTTACGGGCGGGGTACCTTTCAATTAGTGATGGCCGCGATGAGGTGATGGTCGATATTGGCGATCTTTTGGACGGCAACAGCGCCTATGCTTTTCAGGCGCGTGAGATTTCCGGCCTTGCCGCCCTCCAGGCCGGAGATTATGAAACGGCGCTGTCCTTGTTCCAGCGATTGTCAGCTGATATTGGCGCGCCTTCTTCCCTTAGAGACCGCGCCGAAGATTTCGCAGCGCTCGCACAGTCCGCAAAAGATGGCGTTAACATCACCGGAGAGGCGCGCATCGAAGATCTCCTGTCTGTGGTTGGTGAGAGCGTTGAGGAAGCCTCGGCCAGTGATGACGGTGAAGGGGGGCAGAACTTAGATGCTACAGGTGCGGAAGGTGAAGACGCTGGCGAAGACTCTACTACGCCTGATGCTGACACAGACACTGCAACTGACAATAACGAGAACGAGTAATCCATGATCGACTTTTCAAACTTGCCTTCAGTACTGCGCCTTTTGGCAATGACATTTTTGCTGTCTCTTGCAGCCGCATGTAGTTCTGGCCCGGTCAGTGCGGTTACAGGCATTTTTACCAGCCCATTTGGTGGTTCAGATGATGAATCTGAAGACGAAGATGATGAGAAAGAGGATGAAGAAGATGAGCGCATTTCAATTCTCGCGCTTGATGTTCAGTTAAAAGCCGATCCCCGATATGCGGATGCGCCGATTTCTATTCCGCCTTCCTATGTGAATGCATCTTGGCCGCAGCCAGGGGGTGAGGCGGATCACACGCTACACCATATTGCCGCCACTCTGGACTTTGAAGTTGAGTGGAGCGCTGACGTTGGTAAAGTCTCCGCCCGGCGTGCTCGACTTACGGCGCCGCCGATTGTCGTCAGTGACCGGATCTTTGTAATTGACGCTGAAACTACGGTTTCATCCTTTAATGCGGAGAATGGCGAGCTGATCTGGAAAACAAAGCTGGCGCCGGAACTGAAAGAACGCTGGCGCTTTCGGGATATGCTGCGCGGTCCCAGTGCGTCGCAAATTGGATTTGGCGGCGGTGTCGCCTTCGATAATGGCCGGATATTTGTGACCTCGGGTTTTGGTTTTGTCGCGGCTCTGGATGCCGTAACTGGCGAAGAGCTATGGCGCTTTAAAGCTTCCGCGCCAATCCGCACGCCGCCTACGGCCTATCGTGACCGCGTGTATCTCACGACCAACACCAATGAATTTTTGGCGCTGGAGCAATCAACAGGAGAAAAGGCCTGGACTTTTCAGTCATTCGAAGAGGCCGCGCGGTTCTTGTCGTCATCAAGCCCGGCCGCTGCGGGTGATCTTGTCGTCGCGCCTTTCTCATCGGGAGAGCTGGTAGCATTTCTCGCCGATAATGGACGCGTGGTCTGGGCTGAATCACTGACAAGCCAGGCGCGCCTCACGTCGTTATCGTCGCTCAATGACATTGCGGGCAGCCCGGTGATTGATCGCGGGTTGGTGTTCGTTGTCAGTCATGGCGGTCGCTTTGCTGCGATTGATATTCGCACAGGAGATCGGGTTTGGGAGCTTTCCATCGCCAGTCTTCAAATGCCCTGGGTGGCCGGTGACTTTATCTTTATTGTCTCTATTGAGGGCGAGTTGGCCTGCATCTCACGCAATGACGGTGCTATTATTTGGGTGACTGAGCTTGATCGTTTCGAAAACATGAAAAAGAAAAAGGGCCGGATCACCTGGTCCGGGCCAGTCCTCGCCGGCGATCATTTGATTTTGGTGTCGAGTGACAATAAAATCATCAAAGTGTCGCCGCAAGACGGTCAGGTGATTGCGACGAGAAAGATTTCTGGTGGGTCGGTGATCGCCCCAATCGTTGCCGGAGAAAAAGTCTATGTCCTCACAGAAAAGGGAAAACTGATCGCAATGCGCTAAGTAACGTATTGTATGAAGGATAATTTCCAATGTCTGTTAAGGTCTTCACATGAAAGTCGCGATTGTTGGTCGCCCGAATGTCGGCAAGTCCACCTTGTTCAACCGTCTGGTTGGCAAGCGGCTGGCGCTTGTGGACGATACGCCCGGGGTGACGCGCGATCGCCGTGAAGGCGAAGGAAAACTCGGCGACTTGACCTTCACCGTGATTGATACGGCGGGCCTTGAAGAAGCGCCTGAAGCGGCCCTTGAAGGGCGCATGCGTCGTCAGACGGATATTGCGATTGCCGAGGCGGCGGTCTGTTTATTCATGATCGATGCGCGCGCGGGTGTTACGCCCCTCGACAAAAGCTTTGCACAAGTTTTGCGAAAAAGCGGCGCTCCGGTTCTGCTGCTCGCTAACAAATCTGAGAGCAAGGCCAGCGATGCGGGTGTCTATGATGCCTATGGGTTGGGGCTTGGTGAACCAATTGCAATTTCCGCAGAGCATGGCGAGGGCATGGGAGATTTGTTCCAGGCGCTGGCGCAGCATCTGTCTGAAGTGGATGACACACAAGACGACGAAGAAATTGAATGGGACAATCCGCTAAAGCCATTGCGGGTTGCAATCGTCGGGCGTCCGAATGCGGGTAAGTCCACCCTGGTCAATCGTATCATTGGTGAAGACCGTATGCTCACCGGGCCAGAGGCGGGGATTACCCGGGATTCAATTTCCGTTGAATGGCGGTGGCGCGGCAAGGACCGCGATTGGCCGGTAAAGCTTTTCGATACGGCGGGGATGCGCAAAAAAGCCCGGGTTCAATCTAAGCTTGAAAAACTATCGGTGGCTGACACATTGCGCGCTATTCGTTTTGCTGAAGTCGTGGTGTTGATGCTTGACGCCGACAACCCGTTTGAGAAACAGGATTTGCAAATCGCTGACCTCACCTTGCGGGAAGGTCGCGCATTGGTTCTGGTGGTCAACAAATGGGACCTGGTGGAAGATCGTGATGCGGCATTGCGGGACTTGCGCGAAAAGGCCGCGCGCTTGCTGCCCCAGGCGCCGGGCCTGCCGATTGTGACGCTATCGGCGCTCACTGGCGCCGGGCTCGCGCGGTTGATGCCAGCAGTTACTAAAGTTTATGTGGACTGGAATGCGCGGGTCAAAACTTCTGATCTCAATAGCTGGTTGGCTGATGCGATCATCCGCCACGCGCCGCCTGCGGTGTCGGGTCAACGCATCAAGATCCGTTACATTGCGCAAACCAAAACTCGGCCGCCGACTTTTGTCGCCCAATGCACGCGGGCCAATGATCTGCCCACTGCCTATAAGCGGTATATGATCAATGGCATCCGCGATGCTTTTGGGATTAGCGCCGTGCCGATCCGGTTGATCTTAAAACAACCAGCCAATCCTTATGTGAAGGATTAGGATGCTTCACTCGCGGCCCGGCGGGTAAAATAAAATCATGTCGTCATCCCGGGCTTGACCCGGGATCCAGGAATTATTTTAATGATATTAAGGCTGGATCCTGAATCAAGTTCAGGATGACGGTTGTGATTAGTGACAACCATGTCCCTTCATCCTGAGGAGCGAAGCGTCACGAAGGGCGGGACATGGTCCCTCAGGATGAAGTAAAAC
>JAADIH010000273.1:6550-12345 GCA_013151435.1 Alphaproteobacteria bacterium | reverse complement strand
AAATGGGCATCCATGGGGGCGATGACCACAACTGGTAAATTCTCATCGATCAGCGCAATCGGTCCGTGTTTTAACTCTCCAGCCGCATAACCTTCGGCGTGAATATAAGAAATTTCTTTTAACTTCAGCGCCCCCTCCAGCGCCATGGGAAAAGATACGCCGCGGAATGTAAAGAATGTCGCTGGCTTTGGCGATGTCATGGGCAATACGTTCAATAGCATTTGAGGCTTTCAACGCCTCAGAAACTTTACGTGGTGTTTCTAAAAGCGCACCAACGAGACGATGTTCTTCTTTTTGTGACAGCGTCCCGCGAGCGCGTCCAGCAGCTATTGCGAGGCAGGCGAGGGATACGAGTTGGCAAGTGAATGCTTTTGTCGACGCGACGCCGATTTCCGGCCCGGCTGCGATCGGGAATACCACATCCGCTTCCCGGGCGATGGAGGATTCGGGAACATTGAGGACGGCGGCGATTTTTTGACCATGTGATTTCGCATCGATCAATGCCGCTAACGTGTCTGCAGTTTCTCCAGATTGCGAAATATAAAGGGCTCCGCCATCGGGAGCATAGGGAATATCGCGATAACGAAGCTCAGAGGCAACATCGACTTCGACCGGTAACTTGGCCCATCGCTCGAACCAATATTTTGAAACCAGGCCAGCGTAGAACGCTGTCCCACATGCGCAAATCGTCAAACGGTTGAGAGACTTAAAATCAAATTCGCCATCGGGCAGTTTTATGGTTTTGGTTGCCGGGTCCACATAACGTGAAATTGTATGGGCGATAACTTCGGGCTGTTCGTGAATTTCTTTGGCCATAAAATGGCGATGGCCGTCTTTACCGATCAAGCCTGCTGAGGCAGAAGATATCGTTTCCTTACGTGTCACCTGCTGTCCGGATGCATCGAAAACTTCTACTCCGGTGCGGCGCAATACAGCCCAGTCCCCTTCATCCAGATAGATAATACGCTTGGTGAATGGCGCGAGGGCGTATGCGTCAGAGCCGAGATACATTTCGTTTTCACCGCGTCCGATCGCCAGGGGGCTGCCCTTGCGCCCACAGATCATGAGGTCATCTTCACCGCTGAATATCGCGGCAAAGGCGAAGGCGCCCTGCATGCGACTGATCGCTTTGTGGAAGGCTGCTGCCGGTGTGCAGTTTTCATTTTGTAGATAGTACGTAATAAGCTGTGGGCAAACTTCCGCATCGGTCTCGGACTCAAAAGATGCGCCATTGTCGATTAACTCCTGGCGGAGTTCTGCGAAATTTTCGATGATGCCGTTGTGGACGACGGCGACACGGTCCGTCGCTTGCGGGTGGGCATTGGTTTGCGTCGGGGCGCCATGGGTCGCCCATCTTGTGTGGCCAATGCCCGAAGCGCCGCTCAAGGGTTCAGCCTCAAGGGCGGCTTCTAGGTTACCGAGTTTGCCCGCTGCGCGTCGTCGATTGAGCTTGCCTAGATGGATGGTCGCCACGCCCGCAGAATCATAGCCGCGATACTCAAGACGTTTCAGTCCCGCAACGATTGATGGCGTGACGTCGCCCGCTCCTAATATCCCAATAATTCCGCACATTTCGCGAAAAATGACTCCCTTTTACCGACCTTCTTACCCACCATCGGGCAAAATTGTATGCAGGCCTTTAATATAGCAAAATAAGGCGCGGGAAAGACCGTTTCCCGACCGGTGACTAAGAACCTTTCGCATGCTTAATCTTGGGCCCCGGATTGGCGATGTTCTCTATGTTTACTTTGCAGGTCGGTTTGATAATGCCTATTGATTAGGATTAACCATAGAGAATTATAAGGCGCTGTAATGAGAAAAATGGGTTTTGGGATTGCTATTATTGCCATCGGCATGATTTCTTTTGGTGCTTCTCTGGCTGAGGATAAGGGTGAAATTGGGCGCGGTGACCCTATCGTGCTAGGCTACATTGAAGATGTGGCCGTCGGCGGGCTAGGCTTGGCGATGAAGGGCAAGCTGGATACGGGCGCAGACACGACGTCGGTTCATGCGCGCGACATCGAAATCTATAAACGCGGAAAGAAAGATCACTGGGTGCGTTTCCGGCTCGTCGGCAAAGACGGTCGCTCTATCAGGTATGATCAGAATATCATTCGCTTTGTGCGGATAAAAACCAAGACAGGCGGATCTATACGCCGCCCGGTGATTCATTTGCCGCTATGTGTGAACGGGAAGCGCGGCCTGGCGGAGATCAACCTCGCGGATCGAGATGATTTTGAATACGACATTTTGATCGGGCGAGAATTTCTTGCCCACCGTATTCTCGTTGATCCTAGTCAGACTTTTCTTGGTGAAGGCAATTGTGAGAAAGTCGATGAAGACTAAACTTCGTCAGGCAGTTGTTCTTGGTTTCATATTGATTGCCGCAGGGATTGGCGTCTTTTTGATCAAGGCCGTGCAGCTCGGTTATCCGGTTACTCCCGGCGTGACTACAACGATCTGGGATTTTGAAATTTATCTGGAATTTGAGGGCCGTAACGAGCCTGCGCGGCTTGAGGTTTATTTGCCAGCCAGTGATGTTCAACGGTCTTTCCCGCAAGAGCAGTTTTACAATGGGCCATTTGGGTTGAGCCTCACAACGGAGCCCTCCGCCAACAATCGCAAGGCAGTGTGGACCTACCGCTATCCCAGCAATCGCAAAGTATTAAGATATATGGCGCAGACGGTGGCTGAGAATGAAGCGACCCCCTTACCGACTTCATTCACGCAAGCAGAATCTGAAATTATCCCGTTTGAATCGGACTTGATCAAACGCCAGGCCTTTATTGTGTGGGCCGGTGATCTTCGCCGCCGCTCGGCGGATGATCTTTCCTTTGCCAATCTTACATTGACTGAGACGTTCGAGAATAAGACCGCAGGTGAGGAGTATGCGGATGAAATAGCCGTATTGCTTGACGGACGCACGTCGACGCGCGCGCGCCTTGAGCTGGCGCGTCACACGCTGCAATCAGCGGGTATCCGCGCGCGTATTGCTAATGGCGTATATCTGATGGAGACCCGGCGTCGGGTCGATCTTAAAAGCTGGCTCGAATATTCTATTGCGGGCGAGGATTTCAGATTTTTCCCCGGCGGCGCTCCATCCCGGTTTTTCACGATCTGGTATGGGACAAATGATATTGTCACCGTGAGTGGCGTTGAAGAGCTGGATGTGCAGATTGGGGTGCAGGCCCATCGTGACGCGGCCATTGATGTCGTACGCTATGGATCGGGACCCGCCAGTGCGTTTGGTCGGTTCTTTGGTTTTGATGCTTTGCCCTTAACGACCCAGCTTGTTTACATGGTGCTGGTTACTATTCCAGTGGGCATCACTATTTTGGTTTTTTTGCGCCAGTTTATAGGATTCAAAACGCTGGGTACTTTTATGCCGGTGTTGATTGGCATTGCGTTTCGCGAAACGGCTTTGGTCAACGGGTTGCTGTTGTTCACGATTTTGGTGGCATTGGGCCTGGCTCTTCGTTTCTATCTGGAGCGATTACAATTACTACTTGTCCCCCGACTTGCCGTCGTGGTGATCTTTATTGTCATGGTGATGGCTGGTATTACGATTGCGCTTACCGGAGCCAATCAAGCGATAGGCCTGTCGATTTCGTTGTTTCCGATCGTTATCCTGACGATGACGATTGAGCGGATGTCCATCGTCTGGGAAGAAAGCTCAGCAAGCGAAGCCATTAATCAAGGGCTGGGCAGCCTTGCCATCGCCAGCATTTCCTATCTCGTGATGAGCAACAGTCATGTAGAATACCTGATGTACCATTTTCCTGAGTTATTATTAGTATTGATGGGAATGTGCGTGTTGATGGGGCGCTATACGGGCTTGCGGCTTAGCGAGCTTTGGCGCTTTCGGTTGCTCGCCAAATAGTTATGTTCAAGACATATAGATCACTCCTTGCTAATGGCGTTATTGGTATCAACGAGCGCAATGTTCGATACGTCAATCTGCTCAATCCGCGTCGTCGTTTGGTGACGGTCGATGACAAGACGGTGACAAAGCAACTTGCAAAAACTGCCGGTATTCCAACGCCTGAACTTTACGGTGTCATACACGACGCGCGTGACATGAAAAAGCTAACCGAGATGATCGATCATCCGGACGGTTTCGTGGTGAAGCCTGCTCACGGTTCCCAAGGCAAGGGAATTTTGGTCATCGATAGTCCCTTAAAGGGGGGCTGGCGACTTGCCAATGGGAGACGCATCGATCTTGGCGCCATCCAGTTTCAGATCAACAATATGCTATCGGGAATGTATTCTCTGGCTGGGCAACCGGACAAAGCGTTGATCGAATACCGTGTCAAGTTTGACGATGTTTTCGGCAATATATCGTTTAAGGGCGTCCCTGATATTCGCGTCATCGTGTTAAAGGGCATACCTGTTTTTGCCATGGTGCGGTTACCGACGGCCGCGTCAGACGGGAAGGCCAATCTCCATCGCGGCGGTGTCGGGGTAGGAGTGGATATTGCGACGGGCATAACGCAATCCGCTATGCAGTTTGATCGCTTTATCGATATTCATCCTGATACGTCATACACCCTTGAAGGCGTGCAGACGCCTTATTGGGATGACATACTACT
Organism: Alphaproteobacteria bacterium; assembly: GCA_013151435.1. Classification (GTDB taxonomy): domain Bacteria; phylum Pseudomonadota; class Alphaproteobacteria; order Caulobacterales; family Parvularculaceae; genus Hyphococcus. Next base: position 7,756 of record JAADIH010000273.1, on the reverse strand, counting down.
GATGGCGGCGCGCGCCTATGAGATGACGGGGCTTGGCTATGTCGGCGTTGATATTGTCCTGGATCGTGACAAAGGACCTTTATTGCTGGAGCTAAACGCCCGGCCTGGCATTTCAATTCAGATCGCCAATCGGCGCGGCATGCGATCTGTCCTCGAGAGGGCAACGGCCCTTGGCGATGAAAAACGAGACGCACCGGCACTGGTAGCGTTGGCCAAAGAGCTGGCGAGCGAAGAAGGTGCGCCACAAAAAGGCGAATCCGTCATAGCGTCCCCGGATGCTTCCGTGCATTCAGAGCCACACGATATACAACCTTAACCATAACAACTGTGCCTGATTGCCCCAACCCACATTTCATGGATACTTCTCCGTTCATCAGAAGCCGGGAACGCCTCAGCTGATATTTTAGAACTCACGTTGACTTCAAAACACCAGGCGCCACTTATCTATGCATAGCGGCGGCAATTTATTAAATATAACGGGATGCAGGCAGAAATTGAACAGCGATAGTTCTCAGAATTGGGTATGTCGGGCGCAAGGCGATGTTCATCGCATTGAGGCTTACTTTATGGGTACCGCCTACGCGCCCCATCGTCATGATACCTATACAATTGGCATTACCCTTCAGGGTGTCCAGAGCTTTGACTATATGGGTTCCACGAAACACGCCCTACCGGGGGAGATGGTAATACTGCACCCAGATGAATTGCATGATGGTCGCGCTGGCACCGATGAGGGGTTTCGTTACCGGACAATTTATATTGAGCCATCTTTGATCCAGAAAGTATTAGATGGAAAGCGTCTTCCTTTTGTCGAGGGCGGGGTTTCGTCAGATGAAAGACTTTATGCGGCGCTTTTTCCTTTACTGGAAGAATGCGATCAGCCTTTGGATGCGTTTGAATATGAGGATGCACTCTACACACTCGCTTGCGCGCTTGATGATGTTGCAGGGACGGGCAAACCAATAAACCGGAATAATTATACCGCGGCGGAGATGGCGCGCCAATATATCCACGAAAGTTTAGAAGAGGGGATATGTCTTGAAAATCTGGAGCAGCTCACAGGCCATGACAGGTGGGAACTATCCAGAGACTTTAAGCTGCTGTTCGGAACAAGTCCTTATCGCTACCTGACTATGCGTCGCTTGGACAATGCCCGCGCTATGTTGATGGTGGGTGATAGCCTGGCTGATATTGCTGCTGTCTGTG
>JAADIH010000273.1:0-6544 GCA_013151435.1 Alphaproteobacteria bacterium | reverse complement strand
GAGCCATTTCAACCGTCATTTCAAAAAAACATATGGTATGACCCCGCTGAAATGGACTAAAGCGTTTGGCTGCCAAGCCCTCAACTAGAGCGGATTCACAAAAAGTGTGTGCGGTTTTTGTTTTGCGAACCCGCGACCAATAAGAAATCCAGAGCACGTTCTTGATCCGATAGAATGCGAGCGTGCTCTGACGCACAATCGTTCTATAACGTGTGTGGTGGTCGGTGTAGAGTGCACGTATTATGATGAGCACCAAGAACACCTTACGCCTAGTGGCCGTCGCTGAACTGACCTTCTTTGTCGGTTTCGCGTTGATTGCAAAAAGAATAGCGGACCCATTTTTCTGGCGCTATGCAGGGCCGGTGACGTTAATCACGACGCTTTTATTGTTAACCGGCTACATGCGGTGGCGGGGCGAGCGCTGGTCGTCCATGGGGCTGATCCCGCTCCCCGGAATAAAAGCCAAGCTCAAGCTTATTCCTCAGACCTTGCTGGTGTTTTGCGCCTTTGCTGCTGCGGTGGCTACCGTGATGCTCGGCGCTGAAGCGCTTGGCCTGCAGTTCATGTCGGAAATGCCGGAAGGTGTCGAAGAACGTTGGGGCGACATCACGGGTAATTTGGGTCTTTATCTTTTGTGGCTTGGGATCGTCTGGACCTCTGCGGCTTTTGGCGAAGAGATGTTTTTCCGCGGCTTTATTATCACCAGGCTGGAATCGGTTTTTGGCGGCGTTAAATTTGCATCCGTTTTGGCGGTGATCGCTGCCGCTGCTTTCTTTGGATACGTACACATGTATTACCAGGGCATGCGAGGCTTTGTGACCACGGGCGCCATTGGGCTCGCATTTGGCGCAATGTTCTTGCTGATGAAACGCAATCTCTGGCCGGTTATCATTGTACACGGACTAGTTGACACGATTGGTTTTACAGCGCGTTTTCTGGATCTGGACCCTTAAAGTGTTAGAGCATGTTCAACGCTTTATCATATCTGCTGCTTTCTCAGCGATCATGATCGTTGGCGCATTGGTGTTGCCGGAAATCAGGAACGGCATCACCGACGCATCGATCACCCGCAACCCCTCTACGCCGTTGACCCGTAATTGGGTGTCGAGCACGGCTTTGTCATCTGAGCCCATGCGGCAGGTGCCTACAGGGTGATAAATCGTGTCGGCGCGCGCCCGTATATCGGCTTCTAATGCGGCGTCACTGGCACCATCTTCAAGATATAGTCTTTCACCTTTGACCTCATCAAATGCAGGTGCTGCGAGTATCCGTTCGACGATGCGCGCGCCCTTCATCAAGCGTCGCAAATCGTCTTCATCACCCAGAAAATTGAGATCGATCACCGGGTTTGCCTCAGGGTCATTGCTGGAGAGCGTCACGGCGCCCCGGCTTTTGGGGCGCAGTACGCAGACATGGCAGGAATAGCCGCCGCCTGTATGTTTTACGCGGCCATGATCATCGACCAGTGCGGGGAGGAAATGTAGTTGAACATCTGGCTCTGCTTCGCTCGGGTCGGTTTTCAAGAACCCCCCGCATTCCGCTATGTTGGATGTGAGCATGCCTTCACCGCGCTTGCGATAGGCGCTGATCGCGGGCAAGATTTTTTTCATCATACCAAATGACATGCCAATGGAATCTTCGGATGAAGTTTTATAAAGTGCCGTCCAATCGAGATGGTCTTGAAGATTTGCACCCACTTCCGGGGCATCCACAACAACCTCGATACCATGCTCGCGCAGATGGTTTGCTGGGCCGATGCCTGAGAGCATCAGCAGTTGCGGAGATTGGAATGCGCCCGCAGATAGAATGACTTCTCCATTAGTCTTTACTGACTTTGGCGCTTTGCCTTGCATGAATTCAACGCCAGTTGCGCGTTTTTCTTTGAAGGTGATGCGTTCAGCCTTTGCCCCGGAAACCACCGTGAGGTTAGGACGCTCTTTGGCTGGGTTAAGATAGGCGACCGCCGCTGAACAGCGCCGACCGTCTCTCTGGGTTACCTGATAGTAGCCCATACCCTCCTGGGTTTCTCCATTAAAGTCATTGTTGGCTGGTAGCTGAAGCTCAGTTGTCGCCTGCATGAAAACTTCAGAGAGCGGATTATTAAAGCGCAAATCAGAAACGCCTAACGGTCCGCCTGCGCCATGATAATTGTCCTCGCCGCGCTGGTTGTCTTCCGCCTTTTTGAAGTAGGGGAGGACATCATCCCAGGCCCAGCCGGTAGCGCCATGCGCTGCCCAACCATCATAATCAGCTTTCGTTCCGCGAATATAGATCATTGCATTGATCGAGCTGGAACCGCCGAGAACTTTCCCGCGCGGCTGATAACAAATACGATTATTCAAATGCTTTTGCGGCGCCGTATCGAACTTCCAGTTCACGGGCGACCAGGAGGGGAAAAAAGCAAACCCCATAGGCGCATGTATCAGCGGATCCTTATCCTCGCCGCCAGCCTCAAGCAAGCAGACCGAAATGCTCGGGTCCTCGCTGAGCCGGTTGGCAATCGTGCACCCGGCCGAACCAGCGCCGATAATGATGTAATCAAACTCGCCCAGCGCTTCTCTGGCGCCGTTACTCTGAGACATGGATCCACCTAAAGTATTTTGCGTATGAATGAGAGAATTTTATCAGTTTTCGTCGTATATGGAGGACGTAGAGCACCGCTGCTCGAAAACTTGCTCTGATAAAATACCGGTTTCAGATGGGAGAAGGTCGTGAAACCCGCTTCCCCATGATAGGCGCCGATACCGCTTTTGCCGACGCCGCCAAAGGGGAGATGCTCCTGGGCTACATGCCAAAGTGCATCGTTGACCGTAACGCCGCCTGAGACAGTTTGTTGCAATACGCGATCGCGAGCGTGTGTGTCCTCACCATACCAATAAAGCGCCAGCGGGCGGTCCCCAGCATTGATATAAGCGATGGCGTCATCGGAAGAGCTTGATGATAGGATCGGTAATATTGGGCCGAAAATTTCTTCCTTCATCACGCCGGAGTCTTTTGGCGGATCAATCGTCAAAGGCAATTTGCGTTGTGGATGGAGTGCGTTTGCGGAACCGACCTCAATGATTTTGGCGCCCATATCACGCGCCTCTTCGACCATCGTTTTCAGGCGTGCGAAATGCCGGTCTGAAATGATCGACGTATAGTCATTGGTTGTATCGATTTCTGGGTAAAGCGTGCGTGCGGCATTGGCGATCGCTTCCGCCATTTGATCGACTTTTCCTGATGGCGCCAATACATAATCCGGTGCGACGCAAGTTTGCCCGGCGTTCAGCATCTTACCATAGGCAATTGAACTTGCAGCGGTCGCAATATCCGCGCTGTCATCGATGATCGTCGGCGATTTTCCGCCGAGTTCCAGTGTAACCGGGGTCAGGTTTCTGGCGGCGGCTTGGGCGACGCGGATGCCGACGGGGGTAGAGCCAGTGAAAAGCAAATGGTCGAACGGTGTTTGCGTAAAGGCTTGTCCGGTCTCAACGCCGCCGGTAATCACCGCGAATTCATCCTCACCGAATTCTGCACTCACGGCTTCGTGTAGCGCCTCGCTAAGGCGCGGCGTCAATTCGCTTGGCTTGATCATCACGCGGTTGCCAGCGGCGAGGGCGGCGATTGCTGGCGCCAAGGCAAGCTGCAATGGATAATTCCATGGTGAGATAATCCCAACCACGCCAAGCGGCTGAGGTTCAATTTTACTTTTTGCCGGGAGCATATGCGGTGGCGTTGGAACCCCGCGTGAACGCATCCATTTTTTAAGGCTCTTTTTCGCCATTTTGGCGCCGGAAACTGTAACAATGATCTCTGCAATGATGGTCTCGTGGCGGGCGCGATTGCCGAAATCAGTGCTTATCGCATTGATGAATTTTTCTTCATTGGCCTCTGTCAGCGCGATCAACTTATCGAGTTTTGCAATGCGCTGGCCGTATGATGGATATGGATTTTCCAAATAGGCTTTTTTCTGCAAGATGAATATGCGGTCCAATTCGCATTCACCTTCAGTTTTTTCTGCGCCAAGCGTACGCGTGGTGTCGGCTGCCATGATAACCTCCAAGGCTAGGCCGCTATATTACGGCCATCTTGGAGGTAATGTGATGAAGGCCGAGGGGCTTGTCTACAACATTTGGCGCCCATTCAGGTCGGCGCTTACATGCTCTGAGGAGCTTCGCCGATCTGCATACACTACTGGATGCTAAAAGTGCAATCTGTAGCCGATTCCCTTGGAGGTAGTCCGTACAGAGTTGGAAGACAGGTGCGGAGACAATATTCGCGGTCTTCTCGTGAATGTATTTTCTAAAGTGTTTATATGGTGCTGTTAGTCTTCGTACCACATGCGTAAAAGGTTTGTACGCACATATTCGAGCTGCATTTGTGCCTCAGAGGTCAGGCTCTCGCCATAGTCATTGAGAAATCCCTGCAGTTCATAGAGAATCGCACGTTTGCTTTGATCGCGAATATGACTTTGCATAAAAGTAATGGCGACAATGCGCTCACCACGGGTGACGGGCGCAACACGATGATACTGGTTCGCTGATGGATAGAGGAAAGCCGTGCCTGCTTTTTCTTTGATCGTGATTGTTTTGTCTGCAAGTCGAACAATTAACTCTCCGCCATCATAAGTTTTTGGGTCATTCAGAAAGACTGTGCAGGAAATATCAACGCGCACAGGAATGCTTCCGGTAACCACATGTGTATCGACGTGCTCGCCATATTCCATGCCGGGCGTGTATTTGGTGACCATCGGTGAAGCGAGTGATTTTGGAATGACAATATCGCGCACCCACTCATTGCGAAAAAGTGCATTTTGCACAATTGCCGACGCTTGTTGCGCGGCCGGGTCCTGCGGGTTGGCCTGGAGGTTATTTTTGAGCTCGAATTCTTCGTTGCTGCCCTTGCCATCAGAAAAGAGGTGGGTCTTGGAAAATTCGAGGAGATGATTGACTTCTTCGGGCGTTAAAAGGTCGGGGATGGTGTGAAACACGGCGGCGCGCCTCCGTTTAAGGGGTCTGGGATGGCCCATTATATCTGATGAAATTGGCCATTAGGATGCGGCGTTTCAGCTTGAGCCCATATGCTGCAGGCCAAGATAGAGCCAGTAATTCCGGGAAGAATCTCGGGAAGAGTGATAGGCGCTCGCCCCAAAGTAGGACCGAATATACGCCATCGGGAACACCAATTTATCCTGCAATGGGAACTTATCTGGCGTAAAACTGACGTGCGTGTTTGCGCCAGATAATGAGCTTTTCCATCCACCAGCCGATGGAGAAGGGAAATGGGTATTTGTCACTATTTGTTTTCATGGAAACAAAATGGCTCCCCGAGCTGGACTCGAACCAGCGACAAGCTGATTAACAGTCAGCTGCTCTACCAACTGAGCTATCGGGGAACATCGTTGGATGCGCGCGTATAGCAAAGAGAGCCCTATATAGCCACCAGAAAATTAAAAAAACGGTACCCTTGCTAGAGGGGCGACTGGGTCAGATAAAACCCAGAGGCTAAATAGCGAGACGGCCGCATCTTGGGGGAGATGCGACCGGTACTCACTGTCGTGGGGTATGGTGGGGTATCTTCTTGGGAGAAGATGTCTTTAAGGTCTCATCAAGATCTTAACATATGGTTAATGAAACCAATAAAATTCGCTACTCAGCCGGGCCCCAAAGAGGGTTGCGCCGCTTCTCGCCAGAAAGTTCAGTCTGGGTGTGACCAGCTTGGACAGGAGAAGGCGATTCGTCAAATTCATTCTCCAGAGGATGCCCATGGCCAACCCGAGGCTGTTTTTCGCCGGTCCAAGCCCAGCGATAGAAACGGGCGATATCGGCGCCAACCGCATACATAGCGGGCACAAACAACAATGTGACGAACATCGCGAAGAACACGCCCCATGCGAGGGAGACAACCGTCGGCATCAGGAACTGAGCATCTGTTGATCGCTCAAACATAATTGGCAGTAGACCGACAAATGTTGTGACAGAAGTCAAGAGTATGGGCCGGAAGCGCCCAACGCCGGCTTTTACCAGTGCGCCAAAGGCGCCTTCGCCTTCTGCCCTCAAGCGGTTCACATAATCGATCAGCACCAAATTATCGTTGATCACAACGCCAGCTGCGGCGCCAACCCCAAAGAACGAGAACAGCGCAAAGTCGAGACCGAATATGGCGTGACCGAAAGCTGCTCCCATAAAGCCAAAGGGAATGGCCGACATCACCAAAATAGGTTGCCAGTAAGAGCCAAAGGCAATGGCGAGCACCATATACATTGCAAAAAATGCGACTGCGTAAAGCGAAAGGAACTCGATCATAAAGTCCGCTTGTGCTTCCGCATCGCCACGCGCACCAAGGTCAACACCGGGGTGGCGTAGCTGCCATTCTGGCACGAACTCCTCATTGAAGATGCGCATAACCGCCGCGCGGTCCACATCTTTGCGGAGTTCAGCGGTGATGCGTGCTGAGCGTTTGCGATCACGTCTTTCAATCCGTTTAAAGCTCGGGGCAAATGTTGCATCAGCGATGGCGGTGAGGGGGACTTCGCGGCCATCTGCGGTTCGAATGCGCATGG
>JAADIH010000209.1 GCA_013151435.1 Alphaproteobacteria bacterium | reverse complement strand
GCCAGGGGGCCCCCTTCAAGATAGGGGAACGGGGGCATGTGTGTGACTGTGTGGCGCTGTTTGCCTAAAAGCCGTCTCGCCTACATCACCGCTTGTAGATCGACATCAAGACCCAAGGCGGCCGCATGCTGAAAGGTGAAATTAAGTCTGTTCATAACCTTGCGCGCTGCCTCTGGTTTTCATGCCAAATTGGATAAAGCACTGATAAGATCATATGCTTATCAAGGTCTTCTATGTTCTCAAATAAGCAGCTAATTGTTATATTATATATTATTATCAGTTGCTTATGAGTCACCATGTTCACTTATGAGAATGGTGGGCTATGCAGCCCCTGGGCGCCAGCTAAACTATGCTTTACTCGGCGCAAGACTCTCTCAATCCGCAGAAAAAGCGTCGATCGTTGGATAGCAAACCCCACGAAAGTTGGTCCCGGCTGTCCTAGATTCAATTTGTAACGATCGTCACCAGCAAGGAAATCATAGATATCCCTCCCCGCTTTGATGTGCTCTGCAATCAACAGGGCGTGTGCAACCAGCCCGGGCTTCAGGCGGTTATCGTTCTCCACGATAAAACCGCCGCTATTGAACAACACCTGCCCACGATCAACAAAATTATAGACCCAGGCGAAAGGCTCGCCCCCCGCCGAAATGCGCACCAGCTCTACGCCACCGCGTTCGATAGTACGGGAAATCAGCTTGCGGTGAAATGCATATAAATATTCCGTAGACGCCTCATTGTATGTTCCTCGCGCGTGCCATTTTGCTTTGTGAAGTTTTTTTATTTCCTCAAGATAGAGACAGCCTTCCTCGGGGGTCATTGCCCGATCTACCGTCAATGCGCCTCGTTCCTCATATAGCTTTATGGACCTGGCGATCTGTCTACGCGTGCTCCCGCCAAGGCCCGCGCAATAGCCCTCCACTGTATCAACGCCCCTCGCACGCAAGTCGGCAAGATCCACATATGCCGAACCACTGATCGCCCGGCGATAGATATTCAATCCGTACGCTTTCAAACTAGTTTCAAGGTCGACGGTCGCATTTTTGACAACAATTTCATCCCAATGCGGCACCCCCGCAACATCAAGGGCCTGAAGTAATGCTTCCCAAGCAGGCGCCCCCACCTCTGGCGCCGCCAGCAGTGTGTTATATTCAATGAGGACGGAACGTGCTGGATCAGGACCGGTCTCATTTAAGCAAAGCTGGGAGAAGGACATGACGCCATGCCGGACCTCAGTGACCGGCGCCAATAGTCCCAACGCAACAACGCCTTGCGATGATTTTATTTCCGCAACCAGCAAGCTGTCTCCAGACACCTCGATAGTGGTCGCCGCCCAATCCCAGCTCAGAAAAAATGAACACTTGGATTGAGCCACAAGCCGTCGCCAAGACACCTCAAGGTCTTCAACCTCTCTGACTGGTCGAATTGTCGCTTGGTATTCGGGCATGGAAGCATCTCTGCATGCAGGGGTTAAAGAGGCAACTCTACAGCAGTCAGTATTAAGCCCGCCTAAATAGCAGGCACCGCCAGACCGCGCCTGCGGGCTGCAGCGATCACCGTATTACGTAACAGGCAAGCGATGGTCATGGGCCCAACGCCACCCGGAACAGGTGTGATGGCCCCGGCACGTAACTTTGCGGCTTCAAAATCAACATCCCCGACAAGGCGCTTTTTGCCATTCTCTTCAATTCTGTTGATCCCCACATCAATGACGGTGGCGCCTTCTTTTAACCAACCGCCTTCGATCATCCGGGGGCGACCCACCGCCGCACATAATATATCCGCGCTACGACATACGCTCGCCAGATTTTTTGTACGTGAATGCGCCATGGTGACGGTGCAATTTTCATTGAGCAACAACATCGCCAAGGGCTTGCCCACCAAAATGGAGCGCCCGACAACGACCGCATGCAACCCAGAGAGACTTTCACGCACCGTCTTGGCCATGATTATCGAGCCTTGAGGTGTACACGGAACAAGGCCTTCCTTGCCCAAAATCAACCGTCCGGCATTCACCTCGGTAAGCCCGTCTACGTCCTTAATCGGATCAATTTCATTAATCACGCGAGAAGAGTCGATATGATCAGGCAGTGGTAATTGCACTAAAATCCCGTCAACCTCATCATCGGCGTTCAGTCGACGCACCAGCTCAATCACTTGCACCTCTCCCGCATCCTCCGGTAGGCGGTGTTCGATCGAGCGCATCCCCGCCTTTTCTGTGGCGATTCCTTTATTGCGTACATAAACTTGGCTCGCGGGGTCTTCCCCGACCAAAACCACCACCAGAGTGGGCTGAACATCATTGTCCGTTTTCATCAATCCAACAGCTCCGGCAATCGTCTCGCGTAATTTTGCGGCGATGGCCTTACCGTCAATCAGCTCTGCGGTCATTTTAACTCTCCCGTTAGCACGTTCACCATCGCGACCAGCTCGTTACAGTCACCCGCAATAGCGATGCTTTTGAGCCGCGATGTTTCCCCAGACATAATCGACAATGATGATTTCGGCAATCCGAAGCGTTTGGCCAAGAGCTTCACTATCGCATCATTAGCTTTGCCCTTGTCAGGCGCCGCTGACACCTTCACGGCAAGGCGTTGCTCACCATTTGCGCCATTCCAAATTCCAGAAATTTCGTTTTTCGCGGCAGCCGGCGTTGCCCGCACAAAAATTCGTAAGCCCTCATCCATGAGCTCATAAAACTTGTGTGGCAACAAGCTCATCAATAACAACTATCAATGAATGCCGATGCGCGACGCAATCCAGAAATTCATGCCCTGAAGGAAGATAATGCCAAATAGTAAAATGAGTGGCGATAGGTCAAGCCCTCCAAGAGAAGGCATTATTCCGGATCGGACGCAGCACCGGCTCTGTCAACGCCGTGACCATGCGCCAGATCATATCGACAAACTGATTATGCCGATTGATAACATTAAAGCCGATGAGCCAGGACAAGATCACCATAGCGAAAACCACAAATTTGTAGAACTCCAAAATGATCCTAATCAGATCAAAAACCGGCATCGGTATAATGTGCACGCAAAGCTCCTGTGAGACGTTTATTGAGACTTAAGCACAGTCGCGAGACCTTGCAACCATACCCGCGCCCGGGACGGGAGAAAGCCAATGCCCTCGCCCCATAACAGCACAACAATTTGCTCAGATTAGCGTCTGTGATATGGATGGAGTGAATTATATCCACAGAGAACGGTGACTTGTGAACAGATGATTGTTTCCCACAAACATAAATTCATTTTTCTGAAAACGATGAAAACTGCGGGAACCAGCATTGAGGCAGCCCTATCCCAAATTTGCGGTCCCGATGACATTATCACGCCCTTCAGCCCGGAAAATGATGGCTACCGAACCGGTAGAAACCCACAAAATTACCGCCTAAATCATTCCCTCGTTCCCAAACGTCCTTTATTACGCCGCCTCTTGCGTCGCCCTGAGCGTTATTACCACACATCCGTAGGATATTATGAGCACATGCCCGCATGGCGTCTTAGGTCTTATCTTGGAGATGATATCTGGAACAGTTATTTCAAATTTGCATTTGAACGAAACCCCTGGGATCGTCAGGTTTCATATTATTATTATAAGACCCGATCAAAAGAAACTCGTCCCAGTTTCAACGCTTTTATGAGGAATCGCAAAAAAGCCTTTATCGAAAATTTCTCCCTCTACACGCTCGAAGGCAAAATTGCTGTGGACTTTCTCGGACGATACGAAAATTTGTCCGAGGATTTCCAAACGGCTCTGCTGGGTATTGGGATTACAACACCCATTGAACTCCCAAAAGCCAACATCTCGACCAATCGTGACAAACACTATGTCTATCAAAGTTACTATGACACCGACTTAAAAGAACTCATAGAAAATTGGTATGCGTCGGAAATTGGGGTGCTGAATTATAAATTTGATACATTACTAGATTAGAGCGTCAAGCGAAAAGTGTGCAACGGTTTTCACGTTAAACGAGGCAACCTATAAAAAATAGAGCGAAATAAGTGATTCCTATTCATCGCATTTTGCTCTAGTCGCGCTGGCCCGGCTCAGCCCTCAGACAGAGGAGTGGTGTTGCAAGCCCGCCAACGCGGACAAACCCAACACCATCTTTCTCGATGATCAAAAGCGATACATTTGCTGAAAACCCGCCTCGGCTAGAATAAAATTCCACGTCATCAGCCGCCCATAACAGCCGACCGCGCACAGCTGCCATCTCGCCCTCACCTTCCCAACATCCCGAATACGCACAGATCGTAAACCGCCCATCGTCCCGGCTCACCCAAATGTCCATCGGGGTTGTTTCATCCTCGGCCTTAGCGGCGCACCCATCAACCGCACACCAAACTTCAACTTGGTTGCGGCAAATCCAGACTTCAGGAGGGACTTCCGATGGTGAAGTCATCATAATAGCAGCGAGAAGAAAAGCGACCATGGATCTGCCTCTATTGTGAATGAATGTATGTTACCCTCTTGCTGGGCAAATTGACAGTCATCCGCCCAAGATCCTATGACCGCTATAGATATAAGTGGTTTACCTAGCCTGTCCCCGGTTTGATGGACACGCGGTTAAGCTAACGCCATCTTTTCCTCGAATGCAATCGGTCTGACATGGCCTATCGTGGAATGTCTTCGTTTTGGATTGTAGAAGCGTTCTATATAGTCGAATACATCTGCCTTCGCCTCATCTCGCGTCCAGTAAGTCTTGCGCGACACCCGTTCAATTTTCAGCGATGAGCAGAAGCTTTCCGCGACGGCGTTATCCCAGCAATTGCCGGTGCGGCTCATCAAGCATTTGACGCCGTGATCGGCCAGCAGCCGTTGAAACTCTTCGCTCGTATAATGACTGCCCTGATCGGAGTGATGCATCAACGTAGCCGACTTGCCGCGCCGCCACAGCGCCATCATTAGCGCGTCGATGACGAACTGCGCCGTCATCTCGGCGCTCATTGACCAGCCGACGATATGCCGTAAGTAAAGATCAAGCACCGCCGCAACGTAAAGCTAGCCTTCGCCGGTCCAGATATAGGTGAAGTAGGCGACCCATTTTTGATTGGGCGCCGACGCTTCGAACTGACGGTCGAGCGCATTGCCGACGATTGTCGATCGTTCGCCTTGGTCTTTGGGCAAACGCCGCCGCCGGGGCCGCGCTTTGAGGGCCTGCATACGCATCAGGCGTTCGATCTGATGCAGACCGCAGGAAAACCCTTCGGCCAGCACACCATGCCAGACGCGCCGCGTGCCATAGGTCCGGTCACTTTGCAGAAATCTCTCACGTACTTTGCCGCCAGAATCTCGTCGATTTTGGTGCGGGCGCTTGGCGGCCATGACAACCAGGCGAAGAAGCCGCTGCGCGAAACACCGAGCGCTTCGCACATCCATGATATAGGCCAAACTCCTCGGTGCTTCGCGATGAAAGTGAACATCACACTTGGTCCTTCGCGAAGTAGGCTGCGGCTTTTTTTAAAATGTCGCGCTCCGCCTTCAGCTTTCTCACCTCGCGCCGCAGCCGGTCATTCTCCAACTGCTCAGGCTTCATTTGTCCATGACCAGGAAATGCATGCGCCGGGTTCGCCTCAGCCGCCTCCGGAACGTAGTCCCGTAATCGTTCATAGTTCTCGCTTGCCAGATGATTTCCTTTGGGCGTGCGCCCATCAGTTATAGTCAAGCGCCCCCGGGCGACCATTTTCGATCCGCTCGGATGAGTGTGTTTGCAAGGATTACGGACTTTCGCATAATAGCCGCTATAGCGACCTTGGCGGATTTTCCATTTGATCCTATCTCTTTATAAGAAATGGCGCTGGCCCGCCATATTCAACGCTCGTGAAAGAATTACTTCTTCCTGGGTTTTTTTGGCTCTTTGATCGTGACTTTACGTTTTGACGATTTCTTCCGCGTGCTTTTGGTGTTGGATGAAGATGGTTGCCCAACCTTCGGGTTCACAGCGCGCCGCGTGCCTTCAGCCCTTTTGTCTTTTATGTTTGCGCTTTTCACAGCCTGGCTCGCGGAGGGTCGAGCAGAGCTCGCATTGCGCGACAATGGCTGGCTTGTCCCCATTCCGTTACTCTGTCTGCTGGCCGTTGCTTTGGATGACTTTCTTGCTGTTTGCGTATTGTTATAGATAGATGTTGCGCGTGGTCTTGGGTTTCCAGACCGAGCGCTGCTGGACATCGTTGTCAGGGTCTTGCCGCTGCCGCTGCTCCGGGTTTTTCTTGCGCCGCCATTATTGCTTGTTGAAGGTTTTGTTTGCGGCGTTGGTTTCACTGACGAGCCGAGCGCGACGACCGCTATACCTTTTCCTTTGCGGTCCACCTTCTTCTGCTCATTTTGCCGGTTTGCCATAACAACGCTGGCCGCCGTAGCGGATGGCTTACGTTTGTCTTCTGCGAACGTTACTTTTAAAGACGACTTGGTCTTTGAGGCGGCGCCCGATTGGGAGGCCGGGGTATTATTATCGCCGCCTTGCGCAAATGCCTTTGGGGCAAATGTTACTTGAGCGGCAAAGAAGGCGATAAGCAAAGCTGCACTGATATAATGTGTACGGTTTTTCATTGTGAAATTCCCTTTCTGTATGGCGGCGGCCTCTACTGATCATCGAGGATCACAACTACATCGCGGTTGTCGAATTCGCTCATGGCCGTCAGATAATCGAGATCCGGGTGGCCATTGCCGGCAAAAATATCCTTGCGGGCATATTTCTTGAGATTATCCGGCTCAACTGGCGCGCCCCAAAATCGAAGGCCGGCGATTGCGCCAATGAATGGCGAGGCTTCCCCATCGGCCGTTCCAATCCAAACACCTGAGGAAGGAAGTTGCTGAAGCCCAGGCTCGAACCTGCCAGCCAGCACATGGTCGATATAGACCATCAACGTGTCACCATAATCATTCACCGCAATATGATGCATATTGCCATCAGTGAAATCGAAGGCCACAATTTCTTCTCTGTCGCCAGTGACAATGCCGATGCCATTGCGATCCCTAAGCAGCGCAATCAAATAAGATGGGCCTTCCTCTCCGGCATTGGAGAGAATGACCGGATCATAGCCAGGGTCGGTTTCCCAATCCGGGGTGACCCAGAACTCGACTGTACCATAGCCGACGATATCGTAGGAATCTTCCGGTTGGAACTCCAGACCATTGGCGCCGTCGAGCTCCAGGATGTCCGGCGTGTAGGTTTGGGCGCTGAGGCCGGTGGCGCTCATGAGCAAGGCGCCAAGGCCAATCATCAAAGATGTGAGCTTTTGCATGTCAACTCTCCTATTGCTAAAATTGAATTCGATTTATTGGATGCGGGTGAAATTCCAGTGGAGACCAAGATGGGTGCCTTCGGCGCCAGGCGGTAAACGCCATCCTTTTCCCCTGGCAATACTGCCAACAGGCGTAGCGCTTGAGGGAACGCCAAAGTATTGCGAACTCCCTTTTATTTCGTCGTCTGGGTCAAAAATACCCGCATAGTCGAGTTCAATGAGTTCAGAGCGAAAGCGAAAACGATACTGGTTCAATTGCTGACGCGTTCCGTAGAATCTTTTGGCGTAATTGATGTTCCATCTTCCCTTGGGACATTTCAGCGCTCTGGCATTTTCAAACTTCGCACTGAACAAATATTTTTTGGAAGGAAACGGTCCGGATTCCGGCTGCGAAAGCGTATAGAGGAAAAGATTCCCCGCCAGTTCAAGAATACTGTCCGCTTCCGAGCCGGCGCTGCCGCAAATAAGCTGGGTGACCTTTAACTCCCAGCCTTCGATCTCAGGGAGAACAGACTCAGCACTCAGAAGATTGCGTTTTCCATCCATGTATTTTCCGATAGCGGCGCGAAGACCCGCCCGTGTTTGTTCGTAAACCTCTGGTTCGCCCGGAAAATTCATCGGATTTAGAAGTTCGTCTAACGGTCTAAGGTCAAGCAAAATTGGATAAGGCGTGTCGCCAGTGGCGAAACCGCCTTGATCCCAGCTGCCGTTGCCGCCGAGCGCGACAAAGGTCCAGTTTTCGTTTTCCTGCGTCGCACCGGAGTTTCGCAGTGAATTCTCATAGTTGGAAACGGAAGCGATAGCGTTGAACGAACTGCTCTCATTGTTCGCCATGAAGTCAGCGATTTCGTTTTTGCTGAACCGTTGGGTCAGTTTTCCGACCGAGCCATAGGTTACGGCGTAAGCGTAATGTGTTCCAAAGCGTTCAACGATCCTGTCGTAATTCCCCGTATACCGCGCATCATCAATCGCTTCGATGAACGGGTTCGACAACGTCACGTAAGGATGATCGACAACCATGGAGTAGCGTTTCGATCGGGAAAAACCCATCGCCTGCATTTCCGCATTGCTGCTGCTCATCCCTTCGGTTTGTTCTTTGGTGTAATTGAACCCGACTGACGTCGATGCGGATGCTGTCTGAGAAGACTTGGAGGCTGACTTCCACCGATGCGCCGAAGCTGTGGCCAATGGTTTTTTGATATTGGGTTTCGCTGGTTATCAGCGATCTTGAATAGATCGTTCCTTGCGTATTTTCCTGTATTAGCGTGAGACCCATCGGTACAATTTGCATTTCAGAAATTTTATATTGCTTGGGATCAACCTCAGCGAATACGGGCAGCTTGTCACTGTCCAGCAGGCGGAACGCATCCTGGGTCACAACATCATAACCCTGACGGTTGGCTTTGAGGTTCTTCAGATTGTAGCTGAGAAGGAAAGCATCGTCCGACCGTAGTTGCTCTTCGGCAGCCACCTGCGAAACGCCTGGTTTTGGTCTGACAAAGGTATGTCCAGCGTAGCTGATGCGGATGCGGCCAGTGCGCGTCATGCCGATGACGACCTCAGTCGCTTTCGAGGCGTGTGGTCCGGAGAAATTATAGACCTTCCGTGGGCCGCCGCGGGTCAACGCACTCTTTAGGGCAACGCCGTCATTGCTTGTCAGAACGATCGGTTTGTCATTATGAAGGGCGGCGCGAATGGCGATCTTGTCGTCGGTCCCTTCATAAGTCTCGACTAAGATGTGAATCGGCGTGGTGTAGTTGCCGTTCGCCAGGGTCATGAGGTCCGGCTCCTTGCTGTACCACTCGGTCGAGTTTTTGCTTTTGTCCAGGGTGATGACACTTTCCTGACGCCAAACGCCATCAATCCGGAACCAGCAATCGAGGGCCGCGTCGCCGATCTGGG
>JAADIH010000174.1 GCA_013151435.1 Alphaproteobacteria bacterium | reverse complement strand
CTAAAACTGTGCATAACACCATGATAATACAGCACAATGATCAAGAAAGGCTTATTACTACAATGTTAACGGCGTAAATGAATTTGATCTAATGCGGTAATTATTGATTGGTAAAATGCTCTCAGCATCGCTTTAAGATCCAACCATCTAAATCCCGGCGCGGTAAAAGGCCATATAATCCTGGTCCAGAGTAATACTATCGCGATTGGAGCAACGCTCCATATAGGCCGCCACCGCATCCTGCAGCGACATCGCCTCTTCATGAAGGGCTCTGTGTCTTTCGTCAGCAAGCACAATACTAAAAACAGGGACCGCCCCGACGCCGCGAATAAGTCGACTGCCGGTCGTAGCGCCTTCGCGATCAGGGCTGAGCGCCGCGGCGCGCACATTGTACTCAGCAATGCGTGCTTCAAGAGCTTCGCCGTCTTGTAAACATAGCTCATGGGCGTCAACCCGGGCGCGAAGGTCCGCCGAAATTGCATTGAGCGGCGCCGCGAGCGAGACACGCCCCATATCATAGCCACTATGCGCATCGCCAAGCGCTGCGCTCCAGTCCGGAATATAAACAGTCACCCCCACCCCAGAAAAAGCCCCTCGCACAATAGCCTGCCCTTCGAGGGAAATCCTTTGCGCATTAACCAATGTCACGCCCTGTTGAAGCGTCACACACGAGCCAACTTCAAAAAACTGGCGTGTTGCCCCGCTTATGCCCCCAGACATAATATCCTCATCGAAAAACAACGCGGCTAACGGATCAAAACACCCGTATCCATCTTGCTCCAGCGCTGCGGCGCCAAGATCGTTTAGCACGCGCAGTTGCAGCTCTTGTTGCGCCGTGGCTGGCGCCGTCACGGAGCCAAGACCAGCGGCGAGTATGACCGCGAAAATATGCTTCATCATGATCGATCTCCAACATTAAGACGTGAATGCAGGATGAAATCGCTAATGATAGAAAACCTAGTCAGCACGAGTACGCATGAGCGACTTCACGCCTAACGCCCCCATAATAACCGCAAATAGAGGCCATGTCGAACACGCTGAATTGTCGCACTTTCTTGAGCATTTTCCCCTCACGCAAAGCATATGAGGGGGTGCGTTCGCGTTACTCCACCCTTACTGCCAATGTATCGTGATGCGCGCTAATCAGTGAGCGGAGATAAAAGGATATATCCGCACGATTCTTAAATCCCGCATCTGTAGCGGCGGCTTCCGCCTCCTCGGCGCTGGCGCCAGATGGCGCGGCAAAGCTTTGCAAATTCTCATGGAAGCCAATGGTAAAGACATCAATATCGGACCCGGCAGCACGGCGAAAAATCATATTGGTGGTTTGGCCTGTAGCGCTTAAGTAAGCGTTTTCCATCTGACGCTGCCCCAAAAGCCCAGCCGCTTTTCCTGGCGCTGCTTTGAACATTTCAATGTGGAAAAAACCGTTCTCCGCAAATTCGCCTTGGAATTCTTCGAGTGACGGACCATACGCAAAGTGATCTTCCGCAAAGGCGATCAGCGCATAGCCCGGCGCCAACTGATCTGCATGTTTCTCTTTGGCTTTGTTGCGCTTACGCGTCGCCGATTTGGAATGATACGCCGTCCAGCTTCCCATGGGCTCAATCTTTAACAAATCCCACTGATCACCCTGGGAATGGCGCATGACAAAAGGCGCATGTTCTCCGGCATCCGCAAAATAATCGGAGGCTTTCATATCTGCGATCCAGCTCAGCATATCTTCTAGCTTGCCCGGCGCCGCCCTTACCGTTGTCACGCGATAGAGAAAATCGCCTTCGCGAGTTTGCGCGTTGACTGGCGCCAACATTCCCAGCACGAAGAAACATATAGCTGCACACCGAAAGATCATTTTTTACCCCTTTGCCGCCAACTCTACCGCTTTTTTCATCACCGTTGGAAGCCTTGCTTTTGCTGGGGCAATCCATTGTTGATTGGATGACCGGCGAAAGCCTTTAGGAGCAACGCCTACATAGACCTCCAGCGTCAAATGAAAATGCGTAAAGATGTGCGTAATAGAGCCAGTTTTCTTCCATGTTGTTTTCGTGAAGGCGTCGCCCATCCCCGCCGCCCAGCCCTCTTGCCCCTCAAGCCAATCCGTCCCCGGCAACCCGAGCATACCACCGAGCAAGCCCTTATCGGGTCGGCGCTCAAACAGGATTTCACCTTTGCCGTTGATCAGCGCAAAAACTACGCCCGTCCGTGTGGGTTTTGGTTTTTTGGGCGCCTTGACCGGGAAACGCTCTGGCTCTCCACGCGCATACGCATCGCAATGAGATGAGATCGGACATGAACTGCATGACGGCGCTTTCGGGCGACATATGCCAGCGCCCAGATCCATCAGCCCTTGGGCAAAGTCACCCGAACGCGCCTTTGGCCAGATATCTTCCCGTATACTGTTTTATGATTGGCTTTGCCGCTGGCAGAGGTGTCTCGATAGCAAAAATCCGCGAGACCACGCGTTCAATATTGCCGTCCACCACCACCGCGCGCTGATTAAAGGCAATGGCGGCAATCGCAGCCGCCGTGTAATCGCCGATCCCCGGCAGGGCGCGTAAAGCCTCTTCCCTGTCTGGAAACTCACCGCCATGGTCACTTGCCACAACCACCGCGCATTTATGTAAGTTTCGCGCGCGCGCATAATAGCCAAGCCCGGCCCACGCCCCCAATATGTCATCAAGGGGGGTTGCGGCCATAACCACAACGTTCGGCCAACGTTCCAGAAACTCACCGTAGCGTGTCACCACGGTGGCGACCGTGGTTTGCTGAAGCATGATTTCAGATAGCCACACATGATAGGGATCGGGCGCCGCGCCAGATTTTAGATCTTTCGGCCCTACCCGCCAGGGTAATGTCCGCGCATTGCGCCCGTACCAACGCAACAGCGCCGGAGCGATGGCGGATAAATTTTTTTCCTCACGGGTCTCAAAAGCCATATTTGCACTCTATGCTTGGCAGCAGACAAAGCGCAAAGCTCAAAGATCGCCTGATGAGCCAAATATAATGAACCAGACATATCGCACAAAACCGCCACGCCGCGCTGCGCCAAAGGCCGCGCGCGCGGGGGCCATGGTGTTCTCGGCATTGGCGCGCAAGACAAAATACGCTGACCCGATGCTGGCGGAAAACTGGCCGACCATCGCCGGGGCAAAAATCGGCGCGCTATGCCGACCGGGGCGGATATTGGGAACAAAGGGTAAATCTCCCGGATATGGACGCTCATTAGAGGTCTATCCGCCATCGGGCGCCGCCGCGGCTGAGCTGCAAATGCATCTCGATGATCTGATTGTGCGGGTGAACCGTTTTCTGGGCCCGGGGGCGATATCCCGGATCACCCTCATTCAGTCGGCAGGATCCGGAGCGGGCCTCTCGGGGCGGCAAAATACAGGTGGAATGCCCGCTAATCCCGCATCCGGCGAGGCATCTCCGCCGCTTGAAAAGGCCCTCGCCTCGTTTCGGGCCGCTATCGCTCGTAAAAGCGACCCTGAAAACGGCAAGAAATAACGCTCGCCCCGTCTATCAGGGCTTGCGAAAGAGCCCACCTTGAGCGATTTTGGTACAAATTTCACGTCCACAACGATCCCTGTTGAAAGGTCTCATCTACGATGTTTTTTGCCCGTAAAACCATTCGCCCAACCTATCTGGTTATTTCTGCTCTCGCTTTTGGCTTAGCAGCCTGCGGGGGGGCATCGTCAGACGAGCCCGGTAGCAGCGCAAATAAAGAGACAATCGACAACACCGTTACCGGCGCTCTTGGTGAAATGGGGCTCGGCGATATGGACGCCCCAGTAACGGTCATCGAATATGCCTCCGTGACTTGCCCCCATTGTGCGACCTTTCACGAGACGATTTTCCCTGCCATCAAGGAAAATTATATCGATACGGGAAAGGTCCGGTTCATCTTCCGGGAATTCCCAACGGCACCGGCGGAACTTTCCGTGGTTGGCTCAATGCTGGCGCGCTGCGCAGCGGATAAGGGCGGTTCAGAGGCCTATTTCCTGATCACCGGATCCTTATTCCAAACCCAGCGCACATGGATTTACAGCGACAGCCCTCGCAATGAGCTGATCAAGATCGCCAGCCAGGCGGGGATGAGCGAAGCTGATTTCGATACTTGTGTAAAACGCAAAGAATTGCTTGATTTAATTAATGAAAATATCAGCATCGCGCAGCAAAGATATAACGTCAATTCAACCCCGAGTTTTGTGATTGATGGCCAATTACGCTCCATATCTTCGGTTGATGCATTCTCCGATGCACTGGATGCAGCGCTTGAGAACGCGGCTCAATAGGCTTGCGCCAAAAGCCAGCCCAAATGAAAATCCCATAGAGAGAATTGGGCGCTTGGACTTTTGGCAGAATCGGCGATCATTGAAGTTGGATCATGGTGATCCGGGCCGGTGGGGCCCGGAAACCATCCTGTCGGGAAAACGCGCGTGAAATTTACGAATGTCCGCCTTGTCGGATTTAAATCTTTTGTTGAGCCTACAGACTTCGAAATCCGCGAAGGCCTGACTGGTATTGTCGGGCCTAATGGCTGCGGCAAATCCAATCTGCTTGAGGCCATGCGCTGGGTGATGGGAGCGACCTCCGCCAAGTCCTTGCGCGGCGACAGCATGGATGCAGTGATATTTTCCGGCACCTCCATGCGGCCAGCGCGCAATTGGGCCGAAGTAATCTTGAGCCTCGACAATTCCGATCGCTCTGCGCCGGCGGAATATAACGAGCATCCAACCCTGGAGATTTCACGCCGCATCATCCGCAAGCAAGATGGCTCGCACTCGATTTACCGTATCAATAACAAAGAAGTCCGCGCCAAAGACGTCCAGCGCTTGTTCGCGGATGCGTCCTCCGGCGCCAATTCACCAGCCCTCGTCCGTCAGGGGCAAATTTCGGAGTTGATCAACGCCAAGCCGCAAAACCGCCGCCGCCTTCTGGAAGAAGCTGCCGGGGTTACCGGCTTGCACTCACGTCGCCATGAGGCGGAACTGCGCCTTCGCGCAGCGGAGCAAAATCTTGAGCGCCTTGACGATGTGATTGGCGAGCTTGAAACCCAAAAAGGGGCGCTTGCCCGTCAGGCGCGCCAGGCCACGCGCTATCGCAATGTCTCCGGAGACATCCGCCGCAACGAAGCGATGCTGTGTTTCTTGCGTTGGCGCGAAGCCGTTGATGCTCAAGAGAAAGCGGCTGAGGGTCTGTCAAAGATCAGAGGACTGATTGAAGAGACGGTTCGCGCTGCAGCTGCCGCCTCCACCGCCCAGGAAAAAGCCCACGAAGCCCTAGACCCATTGCGCATGGCCGAGGCGGAAGCTGCGGCTGCGCTGCACCGTCTCACCGTCGCGCGAGAAAATCTTGATGATGAAGCCCGTCGCGCTGAGGCAGAACTTGATCGATTGTCGGCAGAAATTGAGCGCTTGGGACAAGATAGCGCCCGCGAGAAAGAACTTTTTGCAGATGCTGAAGCCGCCATCACAGCGCTAACGCGCGAAGAAGATGAGATAAAGGCGAGCGACGCCTCACAAGCCGATCGCCTTACCGCTGCTCAAACACAGATGAACGAGACCGCAGAGGCTTTGCAAAAAATCGAGCAGGCGTTTGATGAAAAAAGCGCCGAGGCTGCCAAATTTGAAGCACAGCGCAAGGCGATCACGGAAAATATCGCCACCGCTGAGCGTCGCCTTCAGAAAATTTCAGATCAGATCACCGCCTTTCGCGAAGAGCGCGACTTTATTGAACCAACACCAGAACAAACCCGCATCCTCGAAGAGGCGACAGCGAAATTTGCAGCGGCGGACGGCGCGGCCCAGGCAGCCGAGAGCGCCTTTCATCGCGCTGAGGAAGAACGCGCCAACGCCGAGAACGCGGAGACAAATTTGCGCGGGCCGTTTCGCAAAGCCGAGCAAAGTCTTACGGAAATTGATGCAGAACGCGAGGCCTTGCGCCGTGTCCTTGCGGCCAGCGAATCGGAGGACTGGCAGCCACTGATTGAGATGGTTGAAGTCGATCCGGGTTACGAGAACGCCCTTGCCGCAGCGCTGGGCGATGATCTGGGCGCCGCCACCGACGAGGCCGCGCCAACCCATTGGTCGCATATCGGTGATACGCCTACGGACGATCAATTACCAGAAGGCGTGCGCCCGTTAAGTGATTTTGTGCGCGCACCGACACAGCTCGCCCGCCGCCTCGCCGCCATAGGCATTGTCGACGCAGCAGACGGGCCACGCTTGCGCGACCAGCTTAAGTCCGGGCAACGCCTCGCCTCACGTGAGGGTGATCTTTGGCGCTGGGATGGTTTTGCCGCCCATGCAGACGCAAAAACCGCTGCCGCCATCCGGCTTGAGCAGCGCAATCGCCTGATGGTGCTTGATCGCGAATTTGAAACCGCCAGCGCCCGCGCCCAAACCGAGCGCACCGCCCATATGAGCGCGGTTGAGCATCTAAAAACCTGCCAGAGCTTTGAACGTGAAGCCCGGGCGCTCTTTTCTGAAGCCCGCCGCACTCTTGATTTAACCCGCACCAGCCTTAGCGAACTTGAGCGCCAGCATGAACGCGCCACCACGCGGCTGGCGTCATTAGATGAAAACCTTGGTCGCCTCGCCGAAGACAACACCGAAACCAAGCGCATTTTCGAGAGCTTAACGAACGATCGCACTGCGCTGCCCGATGCTGATGTAATTGCCGAAGGCGTTTCTAATATCCGGGATGAGGTCACCGAGGCTCGCAGCAGCGCCAGCGATGCACGCGCCGCCTATAACGATCTCTCCCGTGAAGCGATCATGCGTGCTGCGCGTATCGAGGAACTGATCCGTGAGCGCAGCAACTGGACCAGTCGCGGTGAGACCGCAAAAACCCGCATGGCGGAAGTTGCGACCCGCACAGAACAATCTCTCCTCGCCCGCGAGACCGCAAGCGGCGCCCCGGCAATCATCGACGAGAAGCGTAAAGCCCTGCTCGATCAGATCGAGATTGCTGAAACCCGACGCAATGATGCGGCCGACGCTCTTGCTACCGGTCAGAATACGGCAGCTGAGGCGGACAAAACTTCCAAGGCCGCAGACCACGAGGCGTCAGAAGCGCGCGAGGCCCGGGCGCGACTTGAAGCGCAATCCGAAGCCGCCGGGGAACGCGTCAACGAGGCCGCCTCAATCGCTCATGAGACGTGTGATACAACTCCCGATGAACTCCTCACCATTGCCGAACACAAAGAGGGCAAAGACCTTCCCGAACGCAGTGATGTGGAGCGTAAATTAGAACGTTATAAGCGCGAGCGCGAAAATCTTGGCGGCGTAAACTTGCGCGCTGACGAGGAAATGAAAGAGGTAGCGACGCGCCTTGAGGAACTCGGCGCCGAACGTGAAGATTGCGACACCGCCATTCGCAAATTGCGCACAGCGATCAGCGGGCTCAACCGCGAAGCGCGCCAGCGTCTCCTTGACGCCTTTGAGACCGTGAACACGAATTTTTCTAGTCTCTTCAAGCGCCTCTTTAATGGCGGCCAGGCGGAACTGCGCCTTATCGACAGCGAAGACCCGCTGGACGCGGGGCTTGAAATCTTCGCCTCACCGCCCGGGAAAAAACTCGCCTCTATGTCGCTGATGTCCGGCGGCGAGCAGGCGCTAACCGCGACAGCGCTGATCTTTGCGGTCTTCATGGCCAACCCAGCGCCGGTCTGCGTCCTCGATGAGGTCGATGCGCCGCTCGATGACGCCAATGTGGAGCGCTTCTGCCGGTTGCTTCATGAAATGGCGGCGGAAACCGAGACCCGTTTCATTATCATCACGCACCATGCGCTCACCATGTCACGCATGACCCGCCTTTATGGCGTCACCATGGTTGAGCGCGGCGTCTCTCAGCTGGTGTCCGTTGATCTTTCCAAAGCCGAGCAAATGGTCGCCGCGGAATAGGCGCCCGGCGCTCTACTCTTCAGATTTTTTGGTTTTGCGCGTGGATAGCCCGAAAGGCAAGTAAAGCGGGCAGGTTCCGATAAAGCTTGTTTGTCAGCAGGAACACCACCGCCAACACGCCAAGTATTGTCGCGGTAAGGCCGTTAATATAGCCTTTGAAATAGAGAAATCCGACACCAGCGGCAATAATCAACCGAACCAGCCTGTCGAGGGCGCCCATATTCGCTTTCATGTCTTGTCTTCCTTTTTTATCTCGCGCCCCATCGCGTAATTATACAAATGAGGTAATAGCCAACCCAATTGCTACTGCGATCGCAACGCAAATACTGCACGCAAACAAAAATTTGACAGCCACCGGCATAATGATCTCCTTGAATAAGGGGCTGTGAAAAACTCAGCCCGCCCTCTTATTCTATCAAGAATCACGAGCTATGCGCCAGCACTCAATTGAAACCGGCGCGGCGAGACGCCGCGCTCTTATTTGTTCAATATATTCAATGGGTTAAATTCGACAGCCCTTGCTTGACGCTGCGCTGCAGCAGCTCTATGTTCGCCGCGATTTCAAAGGGTGCGGACGTCCGTTCGCGCTCATTTTCGGGCAAGGTCTTAGCTCATTTTATGATGGGCGAATTTTCATGACGAATGACACCGACGATGAGAAACCACCCTCGCTGGACGAATTTTCCGACCGATTGGGCCGCATGCGCGGGGACCAGGAGCCGGAAAAATCCCATAGCGGTGGGGCGGCCTGGGGGCGCGCGATGCGCGTTTCTACGGAGCTTCTCGCCGGGCTTTTTGTCGGCTGTCTGATTGGCGTGGGATTGGATCGCTGGCTTGGGACCGCACCGTGGTTCTTGTTGGCGGGAATGGGACTTGGATTTGCGGCGGGGCTGCGGAATTTAACGCGCTCTTTAAATAACGGCAGCGAAGGATCATCAGATCACTGATGATATTGAGCCTTAAGGAACGAGAGACCAGATGATTGATATTCGCGCCGCCGGGCCCATGGAGCAATTCGAGATCCTGCCCATTATCCCTCTTCATTTCGGCAATGTGGATGTTTCATTCACCAACTCTTCTCTTTGGATGATGATTGGTACGCTCGCAATCATATTTTTCTTTTTTGCGGCGACCCGGCGCGCCGGGCTGATCCCCAGCCGGATGCAGTCCATGGCCGAAGTGCTTTATGAATTTGTCTCCGATCTGGTGCGCGACACTATCGGCGCAGAGGGACGCAAATTCTTTCCTTACGTCTTTACGCTGTTCACCTTCATTCTGGTAATGAATCTTTTTGGCCTACTGCCAAGCCTTCCCGGCATTGCCCATGAATTTCATACTTTCACCCCCACGAGCCACCTGATTGTCACGCTGGCGCTTGGGATGACCACAATTACGATCGTTATTGTTTATGGCCTCTGGAAAAATGGCTGGCGTTTTATCAAACTGTTCCTGCCCTCGGGCATACCCCTTTGGTTGATGCCATTGCTTTTCTTGATCGAGATCATCTCATTTCTCTCACGCCCGATCTCGCTTGCCGTGCGTTTGTTCGCCAACATGTTTGCCGGTCACATCATCTTGAAACTCTTCGCAGGGTTTGTTGTCTCGCTCATCGGCACGGGCAGCGCGGTCATGCTTTTCGGGATCGCGCCTTTCCTTGGCGCCATTGCAGTGACCATGCTCGAAGTTCTGGTTTCAGCACTACAAGCCTATGTGTTTGCGGTTTTGACTTGCATTTATCTCAGTGATGCGGCCCACGCCGCTGATCACTAATTGACTTTCCCGCGCGGGCTTTAAGGGCCATCCGCGACTTTGGGATCAACGGCTCAGCAAAACTTTAGGAGTTCATCATGGACGCAGAAGCAGCAAAATTAATCGGCGCCGGTCTCGCGGCAATCCCTCTGGCAGGCGCAGGTATTGGCCTTGGCCTCATCTTCGGTAACTTCCTCTCGGGTGCATTTCGCAACCCGTCAGCAGCTGCCGCAAACCAGCCAACCATGCTTCTCGCCTTCGCACTGACCGAATTTACTGGTCTTCTCGGCTTCGCAATCGCGATGATCATTCTCTACACGTTCTAAGCTGAGCCTTGGCTCATTTTAAAGGAGAAGGCCTTGTCCGTCTTCGCAATACTTAGCGCTGCTGCATCCACTGCCAGCGACGCCGCCCAGCATGGGGCGGAAGAAGCGTCAGCGGGCTTGCCGCAACTCGATCCCGCTTGGTGGCCCAGCCAGTTGTTCTGGCTGGTCATCACCTTTGGCGTTCTCTACTGGCTGATGGCTGGTAAGTTTTTGCCTGCGATTGGCGGCGCCATCGAAGAACGCCGGGACCGGATCGCAGACGACCTCGATCAGGCGGGTGATCTAAAACGCCAAGCCGACGACGCGGAAACCGCGTATAATCAATCCCTGGCGGATGCCAAAGCCAAAGCGCAGGGGATCGCCGCCGACACCCGCGGCAAAATGGACAAGGAAATCGCCGAGATACAGGCGGAAACCGACAGTGCGCTGGAAAAACAGCTTAAAGCTGCCGACGCCCGCATCAATGAGATGAAAACTGCGGCAACCGCCAAAGTCCGCGACGCCGCCATAGACACCGCCAGCGCGATTGTCGAAACCTTGATCGACGAGGCGCCCACTAGCGACGCTCTGGCCAAGGCGATCAACAGCGTCTCACCAGCGTAATGGGCCGACGTAAAGGGAATACTGTCCGATGATTTCTACAACTTCAATCGTCCTCATCGCATTTCTCATTGTCGTTGGGATTTTCGCCCGCGTCGGTGTCCACAAGATGATCACGGGTGGCCTCGATAAGCGCGCCCAGACGATTGCCGATGAATTAAACGAAGCCCGCAAGATGCGCGAAGAAGCACAAGAGCTTCTGGCCGCCTATCAGCGCCGCCAGCGTGAAGCAGAAGGCGAGGCAGCCGCCATCATCGAACAAGCCAGAAAAGACGCCAAGCGCCTCACTGAGGAAGCCCGTGAGAAAATCGCTGAGCAAACCGAGCGCCGCGCCAAAGCCGCCGAAGAAAAAATCGCCCGCGCTGAAGTGCAAGCCATTTCGGAAGTTCGGGGACAGACCGCTGATTTAGCCATCGCCGCCGCACGTGAAATCATCCGCGAACGTATGGATTCCGGCGCCCAGACAGTCTTTATCGACAAGGCGATTTCAGGCCTGCGCAATAAGCTGAATTAACAGCTGCAAAACTTGCCCCCCTCCCTTCCTCGGCCCACATCGCGCAATGCGCAAAACGTCCTCAGCTTCTGGTTTGAAGACACCAAACCCTATCAATGGTATCGCCGCGACCTAACCTTCGATCAATTGATCCGAGATCACTTTGGCGCGGTTCATGAAGCCGCGAACGCGGGGCGCCTTGATGCATGGCGCGCCCATCCGCGCTATGCTCTCGCCTTGATCATTTTGCTTGATCAGTTTTCACGCAATATGTTTCGCGATGATCCGCGCAGTTTCGCGCAAGACAGTCGTGCCTTGGATGCTGCGCGCGACGCCATTCACCGGCGTTTCGATTGGCTGCATCCGCCACAAATGCGCGCCTTTTTCTATATGCCGTTCATGCATGCCGAAGACTTAGATGTTCAGGAAGAATCCGTCGCTCTCTTTAAAGCGCGGTGCATGGATAACATTACCCATGCATACGAACACCACGATATCATCAAACGCTATGGGCGCTTCCCGCATCGCAATAAAATTCTCGGGCGCAAATCAACGCCAGCGGAAGTCGCATTTTTAAAAGCGGGCGGGTTTAACCCTTAGATGTTAGCATGTAGCGGAACAGAACGCCCCGATTAAGAATTAGTCATTGCCGGGTTTACCCCGGCATTCCAGAGATCAAACCTCTACGCGTGCCCGCTGGATTGCCAGAACAAGTCCGGCAATGACGCTCTAGAGTTTAACTTTTCCTACTTCCCATACTCATCCGGCGCTATGGGGCGGTGGTGCGTCAGCAATTCATCCAGGGGAACCGACGTTCCATCACCTTGCTGGATTCGCACATGAAAGCGTTTCAAATTTCGTGCATGGGCCGCGCCGCAAGAATGGGCGATCATCGCTACATCTTTGCGCATTTTTTCAACATAGCTCGCAACACGCGGCGCCTTTATCTTCGGATTTAAGCCCCCTTGAAGGTTTTTCTTGTGAGTGGTGACGCCCGTGGGACAGTTGTTGGTGTGACAGCGAAGCGCCTGAATGCACCCGATAGAGAACATGAAACCACGCGCAGTATTCACCACATCAGCGCCAGCACAATAAGCCCATGCAACCTCGGCCGGTGTGACGAGTTTTCCTGATGCAATCACCTTGATTCGATCGCGCATGCCGCGGCGTTCCAAGATATCCGTCAGCATGGGGAGTGATTGCTTTAACGGTAGGCCGACATTATCCATCAGCGACATGGGCGCAGCGCCAGTGCCGCCATCGCCGCCATCAAGGGTGATAAAGTCCGGCGCTGATTGAATGCCGCGCCGTTCAATCACATCACAAAGCTTATCGAGCCATCCATAAGCGCCAAGCACCGTCTTGAACCCTGTAGGCAGGCCGGAAACATCGCGAACATGGTTCACAAAATCCAGAAGCTCCTCAACATTATCTATTTCCGGATGCCGGTTCGGCGAGATCGAGGCTTTCCCCGCCGGAATGCCCCTGATTTTTGCAACCTCACGGCTGACCTTCACCGCTGGCAAGATGCCGCCCTTGCCGGGCTTGGCGCCTTGAGCAAGTTTAATCTCGATCATTTTAACTTCTACATTTGCCGCGAGGCGCTCGAGCTTTTTATCGTCAAGACCGCCGCGCCCATCGCGTACGCCGTATTTTGCCGTGCCTATTTGAAAGATGATGTCGCATCCACCCTCCAGATGGTACGGCGCCAAGCCACCCTCGCCGGTGTTCATGTAACAACCCGCGAGCTTTGCGCCTCGAGACAAAGCTTGCACTGCAGGCTTTGACAAAGATCCATAGCTCATGGCGGAGATATTGATGATGGAAGCAACGCGATAGGGGTTTGGCGTGTAGGGGCCGAACTCCACTGGCGGCGGGTCGCTCGCCTCCTCGTCGAGGCGGGGAAAGGCGCAATTAATAAAGATTTGTGTACCAACGATATTGAGGTTGCGTGTTGACCCAAAGGGCAGCGTGTTATTCTGGCCCTTGGCGGATTTATAAATCCAGTCCCGCTCAGCCCGGTTAAACGGCATTTCCTCACGATCAAGAGCGAAAAAATACTGGCGGAAAAATTCCCCCAGCCGGGTCAACAATTCGCGAAACCGACCGACGACCGGGTAATTATGGCGGACCGCATCTTTTGATTGCGTGGCGTCAAGGATAAACATCACGATGACGGCAAGAGTGCCAATGCCAACCGTAAAAATGAAAAGCGTCGC
>JAADIH010000258.1 GCA_013151435.1 Alphaproteobacteria bacterium | reverse complement strand
CCATGGCGGCTATCAGCTGATGATTGGTCACATCGTTCGGCCTGACCTGGCTGTCGACCATATGCCTGCGTGCAATTGTGTAGTCCATTTCGCCCTCAGTTTTTGGAATATCCTCATTGCGGCATACAGCTCTCCGCGCATCGGCGCAACGCGGAGAAATCTCCCTTTGACCGGCTGGGTGCGGCGCGCTAAGAGGGCGATCCGCTAAAGCGCTTCACCGCGCAGCTGATGGATTGGCCACGTGGCGGAGTGGTTACGCAGCGGCCTGCAAAGCCGTGTACGCCGGTTCGATTCCGGCCGTGGCCTCCATCGCCTCTCCCAATGCCTCTCCCACTTTCAGCCCAAGCCGTACCCAGAGTGGCCAATATGCGACGCCACACCAGGAAATTGCACAAAAACACCACCAATAGGCTTGCTACGTTAACCATCATGATATGATCACGCGGTAGCCTGTTGGCTATATTTTGCGTCATTTATCGCAGGCACAGAACCATCCGCCGAATGTCGCTTGAACTACGACGAAGCAACCGACTAGTAGCAAGCTTAGGCAAATTGAAGGGGCCAGCATGACCAGGCGTATCAGAACAACTCGAAACCCACTCCGTCTGGGGGGCCGTCAGGGGGCTGTGTCCTTAATCGCTCTGCTTGCCGCTTCTTGCGCTAGCGTCGATATGGAATTGCTTGAGGCGCACCTTCCTGATGCGCCTGAAGCATGGGCGGCCGATGCAGAGGCAGGCGGCCAGCCGGTCGGAGACTGGGTCGGCGCGTTTAATGACGCCAATCTTCGAGGCCTCATCAGCGAAGCGATTGCCAATAATAATGATCTCCTCGCTGCCGCCGCCAATCTGGAACAGGCGCGCGCCGGAGCGCGGATCACACTTGCCAATATGCTCCCGACCATAGGCTCGAGTTTCAACTCCAGCCGCAACGCGATTGTGATCAACCCGACCACCGCCGCACAAGCTGGTGGCACGGGCGGTGGCAATACCGGGCGGATATTTATCAATAATTTTTCTCTGGGCGGGTCCGTAAGTTGGGAGATTGATCTGTGGGGCCGTCTTACCGATGAAACGCGCGCCTCATACAAGGATGCAAATGCAGCTTATGCAGACCTTTCTGGTGCGCAACTTTCCATCGCAGGACGGGTCGCTCAATCCTGGTTCGCTCTCATTGAAGCGCGCCAACAACGTGAACTCGCTGAACGCGATACCCAAGCACGCGAGAGCAATTTACGCATTACGGATCGTCGATATAGCCGTGGCGTCGCTTCAAGCCTCGATGTGCGCCTGTCACGTTCCGCACTTGGGTCCAGTCAGGCGAACCTCGCTTTACGTCAACGCCTGGAATTAGAAGCCTCACGCGCTTTGGAAGTTCTGCTCGGCCGCTATCCAGCAGCTGAGCTGGCGGCATCTGAAAATCTACCCGTACTGCCTGTGCTTGCGGGTGCTGGCGCACCGGGAGATATTCTCGCGCGGCGTCCTGATCTGATCGCCGCAGAGGCGCGAATGGAATCGTCTGGTTTGCGGGCGCGTGCGACGCGCAAACAGATGCTGCCGGCGCTCACCTTGTCTTCACAGGCAGGCACATCAGGGCCTAACCTATCTGACCTGGTTGATCCGCAGCGTCTTGCGGGCAACATCGCCGGCGGGCTTTTCCAGCCCCTGTTTCAGAGCGGGCGCCTTCTCGCCAACTCAAAGAGAGCCCGGGCTGCGGCCACCGCGTCACTGTACAACTATGCCCAAACCGTACTGATAGCCTATCAGGAGGCGGAAAACGCCCTCTCAGCTGAATCCTTATTGGCGCTGCGCGAGGATGCCCTACGGCTTGCCTATGAAGAGGCGGCGGCTGCCGAAGAATTAACTGAACGCCGCTATGCCAGTGGCGCGGCGACAATTTTTAACCTTTTAGACGCTCAGACTCGTCGCATTTCGTCGGAAAGCCAATATATACAAGCTCAACAGCAGCGCGTTTCAAATCGAGTGCAACTTTATTTGGCGATCGGCGGGGACTTTATGACCGAAACCATGCTCGCAGCGCTGGAGACCAATACCGGAGAGTAAGTACGCGTTATGTTTCGTAAGTTTTTCACACTGATTGGGACGGTCGGTATCGTTGTGGGCGGCGTTGCCTTGATTATGATGATGGGGGCATTGCGCCCGGATATCAAACCGAGTCAGCCAGACATCGTTCCGCCGACAGTCTTCTATCAGATTGCCCAGCCGCAATCAGTGACGCTTGATGTATCGGCACAAGGCGAGGTCCGCCCGCGCACCGACATCAGTCTAACTGCACAAGTTGCTGGTCGAGTCATCAAAACGTCAGACGAATTCGTCAATGGCGGCGCCTTTGAAAAAGACGACTTGCTGATCAAAATTGAAGACGCTGACTACCGTGCCTCCACGGCGGCGGCGAAAGCCCGCGTTGCCCAAGCCCTTGAGGGCTTGCGCCGGGAAGAAGCCGAAGCTGCCCTTGCACGACGCGATTACGAAGATCTCGGGCGCGGTGAAGTCGCCAGTGAACTAACATTGCGCCTGCCGCAACTTGCACAAGCCCGGGCGAATTACGAAGCATCGCAAGCGGAACATCGCGCAGCACAGCTCAATCTTGAGCGCACAGAAATTCGCGCCCCATTCCAGGGCCGCGTACGCGAGCGTATCGCAGGCGTCGGACAATATGTATCGCCAGGCGCGCAACTCGGACGTATTTTTTCCACCGATGTCGCAGAAATCAGATTGCCGCTTACAGATAACGACTTGGCCAAGCTCGGCCTGTCACTCGCATTCGTCGAAACAGAAGAAAATCCAGGACCGCCCGTACGCCTCAGTGCAATGATTGCGGGCCAGCAGCACGAATGGCAGGCGCGCATCGCCCGAACCGATGGCGCCATTGATCCAGCCACCCGGCAGATCAGCGCCATAGCGGTTGTCGATGATCCTTATGGTGAAGGGGCGGACAACGGAACGCCGCTCATTATGGGGCTTTTTGTCAACGCTTCGATTGAAGGCCAGCCTTACGAGAATGCCTTCGTTCTACCACGATCTGCGCTCTATGGGCGCGATGTCATTTATGTGATCGCCAGCGACGACACGCTGCAACAGCGAACAGTTGGTGTCGTGTCGTCAGATCGTGACACCATCACCATCGCCAGTGGCATTGAGCCTGGTGACCGGATCGTCACATCCCCACTGCGCGGCGCCGGGGACGGCGACAAAGTATCGCCAACCGATCCTTCCGTAATCAAACCCGTTGCCAATGACGATGATGAGTCGGCCCCATCCGAATATAGCGCTACGCCTGTTGCCAATGCCGGAGAAAATCTGTGAACGGTTTAATCACCTGGTGGGCTAAAAATAAAGTTGCCGCCAACCTGTTGATGGTTGCGATTTTTATCGCAGGCGCAATGTCATTTTTGCGACTGGAGCGAGAAGTTTTCCCATCCGCTAATTTCAACGGCGCTAATATCACTGTTGCCTGGTTGGGCGCTTCGCCGCTGGAAATTGAAGAACAAATTATCCTTCGTATTGAAGAAGCGATATCGGACGTGGACGGCGTCAAACATATTGATTCTACGGCGCGCGAAGGCATCGCCAGCATCAATATCGAGGGCATCGACACGATTGACGCCACACGGTTTCTGAATGAAATTAAAAACCGCATCGACGGTATTTCCACCCTGCCTCAGGGCGCTTTTCCCCCGGTTGTAACACAATGGAAAAACCAAAGCGGCGCCATCTATATGGCGCTTTATGGCGACTATGATGAGCGTGAGCTCAACCGGCTGGCGCGCGACTTACGAGATGAAGTCGCACAACTGCCTGACAGTTCTCCCCTCGTGAATTTATGGGGAAGCCTCAAAGAGGAAGTCTCTATCGAGGTATCTGAAGAAGCCTTACAACGCTACGGCATAACTTTTGATGATATTGCCCGCGCCATTCGCGGGTCATCCCTCAATGTCGCTGCCGGCCAGGTACGCACAGAAACCGGCAGCATACAGGTCGCCGCGCGCGCCCTTGCCGACACCCAGGAAGAATTTGAAGAGATCGTCGTCCGTCAGCTGCCAAACGGATCAGTCATTCGTGTGCGCGATGTCGCCACGGTTATTGATGGGTTTGAAGACCGTAAGCAAAAGCGTGAAATGAACGGGCGGCCGTCGATTACAATTGCTGTCCAAGCTCCTGAAACTCTCAACATCGTTAAACTGTCGGCTGCCGTCAATAAATGGATCGATGAGAAAAATGAAGAGCTTGGGGATCGCGGCGAACTGATCGTCTGGTTTGACACCGCGGATCTTTATTTCGGACGAATGAATCTGGTCTCTTCCAATGCCCTCATCGGGTTGGCTCTCGTCTTAATCGTGCTCTTGCTTTTCTTGCGACCGGCCGTCGCTTTTTGGGTCAGCGTTGGCATCGCTGTCTCCTTTGTCGGCGCCTTTATTTTCATGCCCATGGTCGGCGTCTCGCTGAACATGTTGTCTCTATTCGCCTTCCTTCTCGTGATCGGCGTCGTTGTGGATGACGCCATTATTGTGGGCGAAAGCATCCATAACCTGACCGAAGAGAATGGCGGCGGCGGCACAGATATAGCAACTTTGGGCACACAACTCGTCGCCAAGCCCGTTTTCTTTGCCGTTATTACGACGATGATTGCCTTTCTTCCCTGGTTGTTCATGTCCGGGGGCACATCACAATTCACCAAACACATCACCTTAACAATCATCTTTGCTCTGACATTCTCGTTGATAGAATCGTTCTTCATTCTGCCATCGCACCTGTCGCACATGAAGAAGCAGAATAAAAATAGCGCCTATTACCAAATCCAGGGCATCTTTGCGGATGGGCTGATTAATTTTGCCCATACTGTCTATCGACCCATGATCAAGATGGCGATCCGGTTTCGTTATTTTACTGTCGCCGGATTCATTATGGCATTTGCCGTTGCGACCGCACTCCTTGCGCAGGGTTGGATCGCATTCAAATTTATGCCCGAGGTGCAAGGGACGTTTATTTCTATGACCGTGCGCCTCCCTGAAGGCGCGGCCTATTCACGCTCGTTGCAAATTTTTGATGAGGTCGAAGCCGCAGCGCAACGCATGAAAGAAAAGAAGGGCCAGATCGACGGCGAGGATTTTGTGAAATCTATCTATATTCGCGCCGAAGAAGGACAAGTCATTTCCTTTATGACGATCATCGCTGCGGAAAAGCGCAAAGAATCCACACAGGAAATCGCCGAACAATTTCGAGCTGAACTGCCTGAAATTCCCGACGCTGAAGAAATCAACGTCACTTATACCATTAACAATAGCGGCCCGGATTTTAGCTTTGGCGTTGAATCCGATAACCTGGAAGAGCTGCGTCTTTCGACCCTCGATATTCAAAACTATTTGCGTACGCTGCCTGGCGTTTATGATGTCCGGAACAATCTGCAATCCGCGACGCCTGAACTTCAAATATCTTTAAAGCCCGGTGCAGAACGCTTCGGCTTC
The DNA here is from genome assembly GCA_013151435.1 of Alphaproteobacteria bacterium. GTDB lineage: Bacteria > Pseudomonadota > Alphaproteobacteria > Caulobacterales > Parvularculaceae > Hyphococcus. Next base: position 230 of record JAADIH010000258.1, on the reverse strand, counting down.
ACCCTGGCTGAGGTCTCTCGGCAAGTGCGCCAGGCGTTTTTCGGTGAAGAAGTGCAGCGTCTTCCTCGTGGCGGCCAGGATGTGCGCGTGATGGTGCGCTACCCTGCGTCTGATCGGGAATCGCTGACAACAATTGAATCCATGCGCATTCGAACCGCAGATGGCCGCGAAGTCCCCCTCACCGCCATCGCTGATGCAACATTTGCCCCGAGCTTTAAACGGATTGAAAG
>JAADIH010000233.1 GCA_013151435.1 Alphaproteobacteria bacterium | reverse complement strand
CCCCAAATTGCGAAATTGAGGAGCATCAAAATCAGATAGGCGAAGAAGACACGTTTTGCAGGACCATCCATGCGCAGCTGGAAAAAACCTCTGCGATCCTCGCCGAGCGCAACCAGGCGGTACATCGACGCCATCACACCGCAGAGCAAAAATATCACGAACAGATATGCAAGCCCGCCGATCAGCACCGTGATTGACATGGGAAATCGCAACCCGTCTTTCATAGATTCTAGCGTTGCATCATCGCTGTTCGCCACAAATGATGACGGCTCAAGCAAAACCGCCGCAACCACGACAAATAGCAACATGGAAACCAGTATGGGGCCCAATGCGAAACGCAACACCGTCGACCAGCGGTGCAAACCAAACTGAACCGCTTCGTTAAGAACGTCTCCGACCGGTAATTTCTGCGACATCGTCAGGTTCCCCTATTGCATTACTCAGTTACGTCGCCAGATGGCTTTTTCAAATGGCTTTGGCGGTTCGTCAGCTTCGTCTCTTTCACTCTCCCGGTAAAGGCGGCCATAGAGGCCAGCAACTACACCATAGGAGAAGAACAACCAGTAGATATTTGCGAGGATTTTAATCCCATTCCATATCCAAACAAACAACGGGTACACCCAGTCAGCCGTTACGCCGCTACCGACGAGGCGGGTCGAGGTCGCGACCAGTTGATAAAGGCCATTCAACGTATTGAGTATCTGCGCTAAGGCAAAGTTATTGATGAGAAACTGCACGACCAGCATCATGCCCGCTATAAACAACAATATCACCTGCATTCGGATCAGGTTCCAGCCGCGCGTGACACGGAGTATCTTGGCAAACCCCATGGATTTTCTATTCACCACAATTCCGGGATAGGGATAAAGTCGTAAATTCAGATAGCCGACCAACAAAAATATAACAGCGCCAATCAGCACATGTGCATTGGCCGGAGTATTGGCAATGATCTGTTTCGCGGTTTCCAGCGTCGGGACAATCGTCTCCAATGTCGTGGTCAGCGTTTCCTGCACATTTTCCGGAGCGGCTTTGACGATCCCCTCAAAAGTTTGATTGGCGCTCCCAACGGATTTAAAAACACTCAGGATTGTCTTTTGGGCCGCAAAATAGGTTGCGAATATTGCCGCCGCCACAGCACTCATTGTCACAATCCCCCGCAAGAAAGGGTTGCCGGTTTCATGTGCATTCGGCCTGTTGCGCGGGTGAAAATGCTGGAAGATCAACAGCCATATCATCAGGGCAAACGGCACAACCGCCAATAACGGAATACCAAGATTCAAATACCAGGCAGAGCCATTGGCAGCGAGTTGTTCTCCGACAGTTACAAATTCGATCGTGTGCAAACTGTCCGCATTTGGAAATGAGGCCATGGTTTGGGACAGCGCTTCAAAAATATATTTTAGAAAAGTCGCGCCCGCCATGGGGGCCAAAATCAGCAACACAATAAAAAGAAAACTGAAAACGCCTGCCAGAATATAGCGTATTTGATCGGCGCCGAAGGGCATCCGAATAATACCGCCCTGTGGTTTTTCGCCAAGCCCTGAATAGCGGATCAGCGGCGCCATAAACGATGCCGTTAATAACGCCTGCATGAACAGGCTGGCGATGGTGATCGCCCACATTTCTGTTGGGTGGGTTTGAAAGGCTTGCGTAAATCTACCGGCGAGCGCCGCCTTGGCTACGGTAAAGGTTACGGCGTCTTCAAAGGTGATCACACGCTCAAAGATAACCGTCAGATAGGCAAACACTGTCGCCATATTCAGGATTAGCAACATAACGACCGGCAACCACGCCACGCGCATAATCGTCGCCATACGTCTGCCGCCGAAATTTAACGCCTCGCCGACCACAGAAAAAATACGCAACTGCATGAATTTAGCCCCTCAACACCTTACCCCTATTCCACAGGCTAACGGCTGGACAGGAAAATCACAAATAAAATCAAAGGGAGCCCATTGGTGGATTGCGCTGCCAAATCAAAGGGCTAGAAGCATCCCATGAGTAATCACGATATAATCCACATAATCGGCGCGGGGCTCGCGGGCTCTGAGGCCGCCTGGCAGGCCGCCAACGCGGGCGCGCACGTCATCCTCCATGAGATGCGGCCCGTTCGCAAAACCGAGGCCCACCAGTCAGATGGCTGCGCAGAGCTGGTGTGCTCAAATTCCTTCCGCTCTGACGACGCCGAGAACAACGCCGTGGGGTTGCTCCATGAAGAGATGCGCCGCGCAGGCTCGTTAATCATGCGCGAAGCTGACGCCCATCGGGTGCCAGCCGGCAGCGCCCTTGCCGTAGACCGGAATGAATTTTCCCAAGGCGTCACAAAGGCCATTGAGGCGCACCCGAATATTCAACTATGCCGGGAAGAGATCGCCGGGCTGCCGCCAGAAGATTGGGCCAATGTCATCATCGCCACTGGCCCACTGACAGCGCCACCATTAGCCGAGGCGATACACGCGCTCACCGGCGAAGACGCTCTCGCCTTTTTTGACGCCATCGCGCCGATCATTTTCAAAGACAGCATCAATTTTGATATTGCCTGGTTTCAGTCCCGTTATGACAAAAAGGGACCGGGCGGCGACGGCGCCGACTATATCAACTGCCCCCTCGATGAAGATCAGTATGCTGCGTTCTTGAGCGCGCTCATTGACGGCGAGAAAACCGAATTCAAGGAATGGGAAAAATCAACGCCGTATTTTGAAGGCTGCCTGCCGGTTGAAGTGATGGCCGAACGCGGGCCAGAGACGCTCCGTTTTGGCCCGATGAAGCCGGTAGGCCTCACCGATCCAAACAACCCCGATAAGCGTTGTCATGCAATCGTCCAGCTGCGCCAGGACAATGCCCTCGGCACGCTCTATAATATGGTGGGCTTTCAAACCAAGCTGAAATACGGTGCACAGGAAAAGGCCTTCCGACTTATACCTGGCCTGGAGAACGCAGAGTTCGCCCGCCTTGGGGGTATCCACCGTAATACGTTTTTGAACTCTCCGCGCTTGCTCGATCAGAGCTTGCGCCTTAACGCTCGCCCCGCTTTACGCTTTGCCGGTCAGATCACCGGGGTAGAGGGCTATCTTGAAAGCGCCGCGATCGGATTGCTTGCGGGACGTTTTGCTTATGCGGATATGCAAGGGACGCCGACAACCCCGCCTCCCCTAACCACTGCATTTGGCGCGCTTCTTGGTCACATTACCGGCGGGCATATCTCTGAAGGGGCCGGCGCCAAGAAAACCTTCCAACCGATGAATGTGAATTTTGGTCTGTTTCCAGCCATAGACGTTCCAAAGACGGATGAAACAGGTCGTCGCCTGAAGGGTAAAGAAAGAGGATTTGCCAAGAAACGTGCGATCACATGCCGCGCCCTTGTTGACCTTGAGGGCTGGCTACAACATCCACCTATTGCTGCGCAATAGATATCTAATACATGTTATGCGCGATTTACCTTCAGCATTACAACGCATATAGGTGGGCTGCGGTGAGTTACCTCGCCGCAGCCCGCCCGACGTGCAGCAGGGGGAGATCGCCACACAGCCGGGAAACGGTAAATCCTACACCAACAACAGAGCCAAACCTATGAAAGAGGTTGTTGGAATGGATGTCTAGGGCCTCTGAATACAATTTAGGTCATTTGCCCTAGGAAGTATCGATGTAAGCATAAGCTGAAGCGTCGTCAAGGAACCAGTGTGGAGAAAATGCTACTATGAAATCACGTTCCTTTGAGTATTCAGGAGATAGTAAGTCGATCAGCTCAATCGTCACCCATCTGGATCATATGCGTGAAAATCGCCCCTCCAGAAAGATGTCCAATGGAAAATCCGATAAGACTTATGAAACGATAAAGAATATTATCGCCGCAGGACGCGAGGTTTTCATCCGCCACGGTCATGCTGGCCTTTCCTTGCGCAAGGTTGCCGAAGAAGCGGGAATAGCCGTCGGCAACCTTACCTATCATTTTCCCACCAAACTAGCGCTGCTTGACGCTATCCTCATTGAGGCGCAGGCGGATTATGCAGAAGCGCATCTGCAGCAATTTGAAGCCGACCGCGATTCACCCCTGGAAATCCTCCAGAATGTGATGGCGTTTTATGTTCGCGATGCACATAAATCACACGGCTTCTTTATGCAAATGTGGGGATACGCAGCCAGCGACGAACATGGGAAAGAAACGACCCTTGGACTTTATCGGCCCCTGGGGCGGTTTATCTATTATCTTGTGCGCGAAGCCAATCCAAAGCTCAACGACGAACAAATACGTCAGGCTGTCATGCAGATTTCAAGCCTTGAAGAAGGCTATAAGCTCTTCTTGGGTGTAGGCGCCGACTACGGCATATCTTTGCAAAACGCCGAAATATTAATCCGCGACATCACCAAACGTATCGTGTTTCCTGACTAGATCATCAGGCGATAAATCTGAAACACTTCACCCTGAGGGGGCCATTTCCTTTGTACTTCGTGACGAACCCCTCATCCTGAGGCGCGTGCGAGCACGCCTCGAAGGGCGGTTCTCCTCAGCATGAAGGAAATGGGTGTCACGAAGGGCGGATGGACAAGGTTCCTCAGGGTGAAGGGACAAGTTCGTCACTGAGGAGAAGTGAGTAAAACTATTCACCCGGCGCTCCAGCTTCCCCTACTCACCCTCGGGTTTCAAATATTTATGGGTGAAGCGATCGCTTTCACCAATCGCCAGAAATCTTTTACGCGCGGGCGTGCCCGGAAGCGTACGCGATAATGTCGGCGGCAGGGACCAGACGCCGCGTGGATGATCTTTGGTGTCTTTTGGATTCCTATTGTGATCGGACGTGGCGATAAGCTCAAAACCTGCTTGTTTGGCGAGCATCTTGAAATGGCTTTCATTGACATAGCCATTCTCACCTTCCGGGTCCTGAGGGACCGCCTCATCACCCGCATGATCGACAATGCATAAAACACCGCCAGGGCGCAGCATGTCATAGACTGCATTCACGTGGGTCTGCGCTGGCTCATCGTAAATCATGAATCCATGGGCGCGAAACACCAGCACCATATCGGCGGCGCCATCTGGGGCGGCCTCTACGTCACCCGGAAAAGCACTCCTGCCCCCGACGGGAACATAAGAACCGCCGCCATCGCTTATAAAGGGTTCGATGATGCGCCGATACCAGCCGCCCTGCCCGCCTGGCCAAATCTCAACAACATTCATGCCACCTTCAATCCCGCAAAAGGCCAGTGTTTCCATAGGACGGCGATATTGGTCACGGGCTTTTTGCTTGGCTGGGCGCGCATCGCTGTCGATCAAGACTTGCAGCTTTTCTTGAGCCCCTTCTGAAGAAAGCCGGTGCTCTGCGGCGTTAGCTGCGCTGAAGGCGCCTAGAAAAACACAACATGCAAACAATATTCTGGGTTTCATAGCGCAGCCTTTATGATCATGAATTTGCGTGCAACCTTAGCCGGAAATCTGCACACAGCAAAATCACAGAACCGGGAGGTCACAACCCAGGATTTTGCCGCTATATCAGTAGCGATTATCATAAGGACGCCCACAAACATGCCAATAGAGATCATCATCGAACCCCGCATGCATGACCTTGGCGGTTTTTCGGTTGGCCGCGTGCTGCCTTACGCCAAGCGGCGGATGGTGGGGCCGTTCACTTTTTTCGATGTTATTGGTCCGGCGGAGTTCAAACCCGGAACCGGCGTCGATGTTCGCCCTCACCCTCATATTGGTTTGGCAACCGTCACATATTTATTCAGCGGCGAAATGCGCCACCAGGACAGTTTGGGATATGATCTCAATATCCACCCCGGCGATGTAAACTGGATGACGGCGGGCCGGGGTATTGTTCACTCAGAGCGCACCGATGATGCGACCCGCAAAAAAGGCCAGACCATGCACGGCATCCAAAGCTGGATCGCCCTCCCTGACGATGCAGAAGATACGGCGCCAGAGTTCCACCATCATGCAAAAGATACGCTGCCGATGATTGAGCGCGACGGCGCGGTCATGCGCCTGATCGCTGGTACTGCGTTTGGTGAAACATCCCCGGTGAAAACCTTTTCACCAATGTTCTATCTCGGGGTCGAGGCGGTGGATGGGGCACCCATTGCGCTTCCCGAGACCTATGAAGAACGGGCGATTTATGTGGTGGAAGGCGCCGTTACCGTTGATGGCGAAGCCTATGACAAGGGCCGCATGATTGTATTTAAGCCGGGCGCCAATCCGAAAATTCTCACCACCGCGACATCTAAATTAATGCTGCTTGGTGGCGCGCCCCTAGGTAAGCGCCTGCTGTGGTGGAATTTCGTCGCCTCCAGCAAGGAGCGCTTGGATCAGGCGAAACAAGACTGGAAAACTTCCGCCCAAAACGGATTTCGTGATTGCGTCTTTTCATTACCGCCGGGGGAAACGGAATATATCCCGTTGCCGGATAATTAAAATGCCTGAACGGGAATTTTGGCGCTGTGTGGACAATATCATGTTGCCGAATTAATCTCGCTGGATGCATATAAGTAAAGAAAAACTACCTCGTGGCTTGAGCTACCCTCTCAAGTCTGGAGCTTTAGAAAAAGCGTTTTCAGAGGCAGGCATCACGCTTGATTGCTCTGTTAATTATATAGCGCGTCCGGGTGATGTCACCGCCCAATTCTGGCCCCCAAATCCCAATGTTAGATTTGAGAGAATTTATATCACTATATATGCTGTCGCTTCCGATAGTGTCGAAAACGCACGTGCACGAATGCAAGGAAATGTTCTGCCCAAACTCGTTTCATTCCTATTGGAGATTATTGTGCTACCGCCGAACTCACCAATTCGTAGAGAAAAGCAGACGTTCCAAAGGTCCCTAATTTCTTAACTCCGATTTCATTGGAAATATGCCTTCATAGGATACATTGTCCCCTTCTAGCGTGTTCCCGCCTAAATCCCACCACCCTAAGACTTAAATAAATTCTCTGCTGCCGAGAGCGTTGCGCCCCGATCGTTCTTTGCGGCTTCGCTACGGATGATCTCAGCTTTTAGGGCCGCGATGCGCTCATCGAGATCATCAACCGACAGATTATAGAGATCCTGCTTGGCGAGATACCCCAGCGCCAGATCAGGTTTTTCGCTCAATACTTCCTCATCCATGGCAACGTCTCCTTTTGTCTTCCCGGATGACAGTTTGCGAAATTC
>JAADIH010000134.1 GCA_013151435.1 Alphaproteobacteria bacterium | reverse complement strand
GCGATTGCAACCATGACATATAGAATCATGACGAGAAAAATTGCTGTCATGATTGCACGCGGCAATGTTTTAGCGGGATCTGCAATATCTTCCGCAGCATTGGTGATGACGCGAAACCCCTCATAAGCGAAAAAGGTAATTGCCAGGCTGTAAAAAATACTATTAACCGGCGGATAATTTGCTGGAGAAAGCCGTTGAAAATCAGCAAAGAACAACGCCGCAACAGCAAACGAGCCAAGCGCGGCGACCTTCACAAAAACGATAATGCTCTCAACACGCGCACTGCTGCGCGCGCCATTGAGATTCAACAAAACGAAAAATAAAATGATGGCAGCCGTGAAGACATCTGTCAGCACCGGCGGTGAACCGGCCGGTGTCAGAGAGAATGCATAGATCCCAAAAGTGCGCGCCACAAGAGAAATCGAGACAAGCGCCGCCGCAAACATCATCAAGCTCATGGCGCCGGAGAATATTCCGGGACCAAATCCTTGCACTAGATATTCAACCATCCCGCCTGCAGCCGGGTAACGTGCGCCGAGCCTGCCGAGTGAGTAACCGCTGAGAAGTGCAATGACCCCGCCGATCAAGAATGAAATATAGACCGCACTTCCCGCGATCGCACCGGCTTGGCCAAGTAATGCGAATATGCCGGCGCCCACCATGGCGCCGATGCCCATAGCAACCGCCTGCCAGAAGGAGATGTTGGCACGAGGGTCAGGCGTGCGTGGTTTCAGAGCCATGTAGTATTTCCACTCATTTATCAATTCGAACAAATATGGTGATAGTATCGCTCTATCGCGAATCTAGGTCTAGCGAATTCACCCAGTTCAAAATCGCCTTTTCAAACTCGTTGACGTGATGATTAGACGTTTCAAGAGACTCCACTTCCTGATCAAGCTGCATTTTGAGCTTCTTGTACCGGTCGTCTAATTCCCCCTGCGTAAGTTGATGCTTTTTGCTAAAAATTCCATGCTGCTGAAGCTCTTTCTTCTTTTGCTCTATCTTCTTTCCAAGATCATCAAGCCTTGATTTCAATTTGGCATTTATCATGAGTCAAACTCTCCTTTAAACTTCGTATCGATCCTATAGGTTTTTCCGCTCTTTCACATATCAAGAATGATGTAGTACCGCCTCAGCGCCAACAACTATATCGAGAAGCTCCGATGTTACTTCTTCTTGCCGCATGTATTTTTCAGGCCTCGAAAGAGTTTGAAGATTTTCCTCAATATTGTGGTCGGCAGCTTCCATTAAGTGCAGCCGGGCCTCCATTTCTGCATTAGCGGCGTCGGCTTCAGCTTGATAGACGCCGCTTCTAGGGACGCCAAATGCTGACCAGGATCGACGGAATCGCCCTCTTCCAAAAGCATTTTGTCAATGCGACCGCTGATATTGAAGGCAAGATTCGCTTCGCGGATATCGATGTTGCCGTAAAGAACAATGGCGTTGGACTGTGATTGTTCATTTTTCCAAGCTCCATATGCGACGTAACTCGCGGCGACCACAAATACGATTGCGGTAAAGCCAATGAATATTTTTTTTCCGGGCATCGTTGAATATTTCTACAAAGTTACAGGCCGATTAACCGTTAAATTGACACAACGTCTAGGCATTTTTCTGATTTAGTTCTATCCTCAGATTAGAAAAATCTCCCCTGCATTGCGAATATTTTTTCAGAACGATCTGGATCCATTTCAATTTAATCCACACGCGCCTCACGACGGTCGTATTATGTTATGCGGACTTGGGCGCATTCATTTCTGAGTTGGAGAATGTGTCATAGGCATGCATCGCCTCAACACCGTAGACGGATGATGGGCCGCCGCCCATCAAAATTGCAACTCCTATCATCTCAGCTACTTCCTGCCGCGTGGCCCCAGCCTTGAAGACGGCTTGAGAGTGGTGCGCCAAACATCCATCGCAACGGGCGGAGATAGCGATGGCGAAAGCAATCAACTCCTTAACTTTGGTGGAGAGTGTGCCATTTTCCACGGCACCGCTCGCCAGATTACCAAAGCCACCGATCGTCTGCGGTATATCTTTGCCGAGCCGGCTAAGACCTGAGTGAAAATCTTCTGCGATAGTCCGATAGTCTTTCATAAACTTGCTCTCCACATGTTTTCGATAACTAAAGCCATAGGGAAAGTAACGTCGCATTGACCAGAATCAAACTGTCTTCCTAATTCGTAAGTGTCAAAGTTCCGCTACTCATAACATGCGCTGCTGCGCACATTCCCTCAATTGAATTATCTCTTTATTTTCCCATTGCAATCTTCGCTGCCTGGAACAGCACACCTTCATCAAAAATAGAATCAAGCTGCACGAACGAGGACCAATTTGCTCAAAGCAGCGCGCGCATCATCGAGGTGACGTTGAATTTCCAACGGATGTCCAAGCGGCGGCAGACAAATCTCGCCGATGCCCGTGCCGCGAACAATTAACTCACCATAGCCAAGCAATCTTCCTAAAAGCGAGTGATGAAACGCTGCTTCTTCAATATTCGCGATACTGACCTCGTGGGAGTTCCGTGATATCCACCCGGGCTTCATGATTAGACGAATATTGGTTACGACGATTTCTGTCGTGATTATGTGCGCGATGCGCTGCACAAAGATGGTTGCGCCGACGAGCATGGTGAGGCTCGACGAAATACCAAATGGTGAGATCAAACGTAAATCGATCTACGGGTTCTTAATAAAAAAAGAAATGCGGAGACCCCTAAAGGGATCATTCCAACCAATAATCAGAGCCACGCAGCAAAACTATAGGTCCACTTAAATTGCGCTCGATAGATGACCTTCTCACCTTGCCCGAGGGTTTTCGTTACATAGCTCATATTGTATGCGCGACTCCGATCCAGCGAATGTCCCTGAGTGCAAATTCATCTGGTAAGCACAGCAAAAATTTCACGCCAATATTAAGACGGCGCTTTATTCAGAGCCTTTTTCCGAATAATCGTCGCTCGCATTCGTCGCTTGTTCCTGCTGCCCAAACGTTGTCATCATCGGAAGTACCGATCCGCCGCCTTGAAAGCCCGTCATCATCGCCGTTGTCATTTTCTGCGCTAGCTTGAATTGCTCCTGCGCATCTTCCGTTAAGCGCTTCATAGTGGCTGATGTCAGTCCCGACCATGCTTTGGTAATTTCAGATTGGCCTGCGCCATTTGCAAGCATATGCGCAAATTGATTGTCGCCTGAGCGGCTTCATGGCGACGCCCGCACCACCTCTCCATATAGTCGTGTAATTCGCCGACGAATTTGTCTTCTGCCGACCATGCCGTTGCCATCTGCTCACCAACAAGCTTGTGTCCTTGCTCGTTCCCAACCATCTGCTTGGTCCAGGATTGGACATTCTCAGCAACTGTTTTTGTCTTTGTCATCTGAGTATTCCTTTCAATGAGACACATCCACTACGGCAGATATGGTCCTGTATCGTTGATCAGGATCAATTTTCGTCCACTGGGCATTTGGCTGCTGGGCGGATTGTTGCGACAGGCGGGCGTTGAAAAAAGAGCCGAGTTAATTGCTCTCTGCCATACGAATAGCCGGTGAATTGCCGAGAAGACTAACAGTGCAATTCATAGACACCGTTGCAGCGAGAATTTTTTGGCGTCAGCGTCGCCACTATCGCGTCATATGCCTCGGCTTCTTCTTGAAGGCAGGCCCAATCACTGGAATGCAACCCCTTTATAAAAAGTGGAAACAGGTGTTCTTCTTCCAACTCAATTTTTGAACGTCGCAAGGCGCAAAAATTCCGAAGCACCGCCCGTGTATCGGCGCTGTCCATATACCCAAACGGGGACGCATCACGGAAGCGCATGATGTCACAGCGCCGCTCGCGTATTTCGTCTTGATGTTTGACGAGATCAAGAGCGTCTGGAACTAGCCGTCCTATACGAGCGCGCAATCGATGATATGCGCTTCGCTCGAGATGATGATGAAATTCGTCAGGCGCATCCAATAACTGATCGATCAGTTTTTCTGTGAATGAAGCGGCGCCTTTAAATATTCTCTGCACCTGCAATCGATGCTCAAGAACTTCGATGCACGCGCCAATACACCGGTGATCGCGCCTCAGGCGATCAAGAACCAAAGTCCGCTGATCACGGTGGGAATGTTCGTCATATAGCGACAGGAATTTCTGTTCCATCCGATTTACAAGTCTTCGTAATCAATCGGATATTCGTACCGTCTCATTAGGTCGAGAGTGCGACGCCAATCATCTGAAAGATAGGCGTTCCGCTCGCCATCATAGAATTCTGTTGATTCATCAGGTTCCCTGCGGTCCATTCGACGATTTAACCAAAAGAACAGAAATGTTCTTGGGTGTAGATGCATCACATCGAACATATTGACATTCTCCTCCGATTTACCGTTGTTATTCACTTTTTCTAAAAATGCGTCATTGACGTGCATCAACCGTCGCCAGCCGCTTCACTATCCAATACGCCTTTTCCAGCCGCAGGATGGTAAAGGCACGGTCGCCCGAGCTCTTGGCGGCGGGTGTTCGCCTGATGATTTCAAGATCATAACGAAACGATTCATCGTCAAACCACGAGCCTCGCACAAATTTCCAAAATAAATTTGAGTAGACTTGATTAGCATCAATTCAAATGAGCGTCTGTGTTGGCAAGTATGTATTCGACCGCCATCCCACAAATACTCCATTAATCTCGGATGACGCTGACCAGGAGAAATAGCCGTGCCCGCGGAAATTTATACCTATTTGGAAAGCACGAAACCGACCCAAGGCGCTGAATACCAGTTGGCCCTGAACGATCCGGCGCTTGCCTTTGATAGGCCGGACGACATTATCAGCTGTAAAAATCTTTCGCGTGCTCAGAAGTTACAAATTCTAACGCAATGGGAATGCGATGTCGCTATTCTCGACAGCCAAGGAAAAACACGACGTGCGGTTGGCAATACCCGACTTCGGACACGGATTCACAACGCACTGAGCTCGATTCAATGTTCGCGGGGCCGAGAGACAATTTCCCCAATCACCAGCAAAGCGTTTTGAGGTTTCAAATGCAGTGCTCGTTTCGATTTCTCAATTGATTCAAAAGTTAGTGAAAATAGAGGTTCTTATGAAAAACAATGGTGTTGCTCTCGTTACTGGCGGCGTGCAGGGGCTTGGCGCAGCGGCCGCAAAGGCGCTAAGAGCCGAAGGCTTTAATGTAGCAGTCACTAACCGGAGCGAATCGAAAAAAACAGATGCGTTTACGAAAGAGACTGGCCTGCCCCACTATGCATGGGATGTCAGCGATTTTGACGCCTGCGCAAAGGGCGTCGCCAATGTTGAGCGCGACCTGGGTCCGATTGATGTCCTCATCAACAATGCGGGCGTCACGCAGGATGTGATGTTTCACAAAATGAAGTTGGAACAATGGCGGGCAGTGCTGCATGTTGATCTCGATTCTATGTTCAACATGACGCGTCAGGTCATTACCGGGATGCGCATCCGCGGCTTTGGCCGGATCATCAATATCTCTTCTGTTAATGGTTTGAAGGGCCAAATTGGGCAGACGAACTACTGCTCGGCAAAAGCCGGTGTCCTTGGGTTTACGAGAGCGTTGGCTCTTGAAACCGCACGGAAGGGCATCACCGTGAACGCGATCGCACCGGGATATAGCGACACCCCCATGGTTGCCGCCGTACCAAAAGACGTCGTCGAAAAAATTACCGCTCAAATTCCGGTCGGCCGCCTTGGCCATCCGGAAGAGATCGGGCGCGCCGTCGCATTCCTGGCCAGCAAGGATGC
>JAADIH010000170.1:5858-6288 GCA_013151435.1 Alphaproteobacteria bacterium | reverse complement strand
GCCCTCGACGATGATTTGAATACGCCCGAGGCCATTGCCGGGCTCCATGAGCTGCGTGATATCGCCAGTCAGATGGAGGGTGAGGCGCGGGTGAGTGCAATTACCCGCTTGCGCAATGCCGGTCGGCTCATGGGGTTTTTGAATGAGCGACCAGAAGATTGGCGTAAAGGAAAGAATTCTGTGCTTGAATTACCAACTATTCAATCCACAGTGGAAGTTAATACACCAAACATTGTAAATTCAAAGCCGACTGAAATCGTACCCGGCTTATCAGAAGTTGCCATCGACGCGCTTATCCTTGAACGTGCAAGCGCCCGAAAGGCAAAGGATTTTGCGCGGTCTGATCAAATTCGCGATGACCTCGCAGCCAAGGGCATCATCATTGAAGACGGGCCAGATGGCGCCACATGGCGACGGGAATAAACCAAGA
>JAADIH010000170.1:0-5786 GCA_013151435.1 Alphaproteobacteria bacterium | reverse complement strand
AAACGCCGTGTAGAAGTCACAATATACAATTCTTCATTGACAAGTTGCACCGCACTTTCATGCGGTAATTTTGTGTCCGGATATGGTTTTGAAACATCCCGGACAAGGAGGATTTATGATTACGATCCGCAAAGGCATTGATCGCGGCCACGCCAATCATGGTTGGCTCAATGCACATCACACATTTTCTTTTGGAAATTACCATCATCCAGATCACATGGGATTTAGGTCTCTGCGCGTAATGAACGAGGACCACATCAATCCCGGCGCCGGGTTTCCGCAGCATCCCCATGAAGACATGGAGATCATTACTTATGTTCTCGATGGTGAGCTGAGGCATAAGGATTCCACAGGCGGTGGCGGCCTGATTACCCCGGGCATGGTGCAATATATGTGCGCCGGGTCGGGGGTGACCCATAGCGAATTTAATGCATCCAGCGAAAAACCGTTGCATCTCTATCAGATCTGGCTGCTGCCAAACGTCAAGGGCGCCAAGCCGGGTTATGAGGAACGTAAGATTGGCAATGCGCGTGACGGCGCGCTGGCGTTAATCGCTTCTGGTGATGGTCGCGATGGATCCATCCGGATTAATCAGGACGCCAATCTCTATGCGTCGGTAATTGGTGAAGGCGAGACTCTGTCGCATGAATTTGCTGAGGGTCGCTATGGCTGGCTGCAAATCGCCAAAGGCGGCGTGGAGCTTCCTGAAGGGTCTATCATGCAAGCAGGCGACGGCGCCAAGATCACGGGTGAGACTGGGGTCTCATTTAAGGCGCTTGCGAACAGCGAAATATTGCTGTTCGATTTGGGATAGCGGCGCTTTTAATCCGCTCGTCGCAGCATAGCTCGGGCAATCTCCGCACGCGCTTCCGCATCCTTAAGATATTGCGGTTCGGCGCGTGCGTGGGTGCGTTGCTCATAGGCGTAGCCGTAGGAGAGCACGTTTGCGTCCTGGTCTTTGGCGCCAATGAAGGAAAACCCGACCGGCACGCCGTGAACAGTTCCCATGGGTACGGTTACATGCGGATAACCCGCGACTGCGGCAAGCCAGCCGCCGCCGGCCCATTCCGGCCAGACATCGCCATTGATCGGATCGACTCGCGGCGCGATGACTCCTGACGGTGAAACCAAAATATCCACATCATTTCCGGCAAGCAGGGCGTTTATGCCGTTCTCACGGGAGGCCGTCTGTGTGGTTGCTAACGCGGCGATGTATTCAGCATCGTCCAGATCGCCGATCGCTGCCGATTCCTCAAAGATGCCCTGGTCAAACAGGGCGAGTTCGATATCTGCGTGGGCGTAGTTAAAGGCGATAATTTCGTCAAGCGTGCGGGTCTCGACCGCCGGTGCCGCTTCTGCGAGGTAGTCGTTCAGCGTCGCCTTGAATTCATAACGCAGGACAGCGCCTTCGGCGTCCCAGAAATCTTCCGGCGGTTCAAATTCCTCAATTTCAACGAGGATAGCGCCCGCCTCCTCAAGGTCTTTGAGCGCCGCGTTAAAAAGCGCAATGACATCTCCGTTAGAGCCTTGCGCAAACCGTAGAACGCCGATGCGCGCGCCCTCCAATGCATTTTCATCAAGCGCTGCGGCATAGTCTGTTTTGGCAGAGCCTGTCGCCATGGCGTTCAGCATCATCGCGGCGCCCTTGACAGTTTTGGTCATGGGGCCGGCTGTGTCCTGGGTTGAGGAAATCGGGATGATATATTGCTGGGAGACGAGGCCGACGGTCGGTTTAAAGCCGACAACGCCATTGACATTGGACGGGCAAATAATCGAGCCGTTGGTTTCTGTGCCGACGGCGCCGGCGGCGAGAGACGCGGCCATCGCAGCGCCCGAGCCCGAGCTGGAACCGCAAGGATTGCGATCAAGCATATGCGGATTGCGCACCTGCCCGCCAAGTGCTGACCAGCCGCTCATGGAATTATTTGAACGAAAATTCGCCCACTGACTAAGGTTAGTTTTGCCGAGGATGATGGCGCCAGCATCACGAAGCCCCGCGACAAGCGGTGAATCGCGACCCGTAACATTGTCTTTGAGGGCGAGTGCGCCCGCAGTCGTCGCCATATCATCTTTGGTTTCGATGTTGTCCTTCAAGAGAATGGGTACGCCATGCAGGGCCCCGAGCTCTACGCCGCTGGCGCGTTTGGCGTCGGCTGCGCGGGCGTTCTCTAACGCGTTGGGGTTAAGCGTTAAAATGCTTTGCAAGGTCGGTCCGGTGTTGTCGATCCGCTCAATTCGCTCGAGATAGGCGACAACAAGCTCTTCAGATGTTATGTCTCCGGCCTGCAATGCGGCTGCGATTTCGGGCAAGGGCTTTGCTGTCCAGCCTTGTGGTGAATAATTTTGCGGGGGCGCACTGTCATTAGGGGAGGGAGAACAGGCCAACAGAGTGGCGGCCAGTGCAGTCAGTGTCCAGTTCCGGATCATGGAAAACCCCTTCATTGTTATAGGCGCTGAACTATAGGCGTGTGCTGTCAAATTGGGCAATCCAATATAGGGAAAGTGAGTATATCCAATGCAGCTCTGCTAAATACCCTTCTTATAGGATTTGCAGTTTGATTTGCCAGAGTAGAAGCGCCACATAGAGCAAATGATTAGCGATCTATATTCTGGTGGCATTCTCGACGCGGCGGCAGCGATTCCGGCGGTGCGTCGACTTGAGAATCCACAAGCCACCGCCAAGCGCGTGAGCCGGGTTTGCGGTTCCGAGGTCGAGGTTGATCTGATCCTTGAAAATGACCTGGTGGTGGAGTTTGGAATGGCCGCGCGAGCGTGCGCGCTTGGTCAGGCCGCGGCCTCCATTGTTGGTCGTAATATTATCGGCGCCAACTCCGGCGAGCTTTATCAGCTACGTGATGAGATGCGCTCTATGCTGAAAGAAAATGGCCCGCCACCGGTCGGCGCCCGCTGGGAAGAGCTCGCTATGCTGGAGACTATCCGCGACTATCCACAGCGTCATGCCTCGACCATGCTGATCTTTGAGGCGGTCTGTGATTGTCTTGATCAAGTGCTGTCTTGATCAAGGTCAGTGCAAAATGCGATTAATTGGAATTGCTTAATTTGCTCTATTTCTTTCTTAGTCGCGTCGCTTAACGCGAAAACCGTTGCACACTTTTCGCTCGACGCTCTAGTGACGTTTACGCCGCCGCTTCTTGGGACTGCGTTGCATCCATCGTTGTCGCCGCCTCTTCTTTCAGCCATGCCGCAAAAGCTTTGACTGCGGGCGATGAGGCTTTCGAGGGCGGATGAACGATGTAATAGCCAAAATTCGTGGGGATCGTCATGTCAAATGGTATGACCAGACGCGCCGCTTCAAGGTCAGCTAAGGCAAGTGCTGATTTTGCTAGCGCCACACCTTTGCCCGCAACCGCTGCCTCAATCACAAGACTTGATTGGTTGAATTTCAGGCCGCGCTCGCCTTGTTTATGGCAAATGCCGGAGGCTTTCAGCCACATAGGCCAAGTCGGGCAGCTTTCATCCTTATCCGGACTAATATCATGCAACAAGGTGTGGTGAACCAGATCTTCCGGCGCTTTTACCGGGTGATCGCCAATCATAAGCTTGGGACTGCAAACCGGCACGATCTTTTCCGCCATGAGATGTTCAGCAATCAGCCCTGGATAATGTCCGCGCCCATAGCGAATAGCCAGATCGACATCATTGACCGCGAAATCGACAACATCCATGTCTGCCGAAACCCAGACATCGATATCGGGATTAGCATCTTGAAAACGATCAAGGCGAGGCACCAGCCACTTTGCGGCGAGGGATGGCGCCACTGAAACTGTCAGGCGCCCTGTATCTGCTTTAGCGGCAAGAATTTGTCCGGCCTCCGCTAATTTGTCGAAGGCTTCGCGAAGGACGGGCAGGCTTGCCTGGGCTTCATCGGTCAAAAGCAGAGAGCGTTTTTGACGTCGGAACACTGGCGTTTGCAAATAATCTTCCAGCGCTTTGATCTGTTGACTGACCGCGCCCGGCGTTACATGCAGTTCTTCTGCAGCTTTAGTAAAACTTAAATGCCTGGCTGCCGCTTCAAAGACACGTAAGCCATTTAGTGGTGGTATTTTCTTCATATCATGATCCCCAAGCAGAGTTTTTTCACTTATAGAATTAGTAAATCTAATAAATCAACATATATGTGCCATTTCACGCGTATGTGATATTTAGTAGTTTATCTAATCCGATAAAAATTCCGCAGAAAATATGAGGTATTTAGAAAATCTATTATTTCGTTTAATTATAATCAGTTGAGGCGACAGGGCCTGCATCTTAGCTTCGAGCTAAGCACTTTTTAGAACGTGTATATCTAAATAATAGAATAGAAAAACTACTATGTATCGTTTTCCAGCATATATCGACCTTCAGGGCCGCCATGTGGTGATCATTGGAGGTGGTGGGGCGGCCTTGCGAAAAGCGCGGTTGATGCTCGCCGCCCACGCGGATGTATCAGTGATTTGGCCGGATATTGAGCCCGACACCAGAAAAGAACTTGACGGTCAGGTGTCTATAATCGCTCGCGAGCCGGTGGATACAGATTTCAAAAGCGCTCGATTGGCTTTCATCGCGATTGAGGATGTAGATGCGGCCCGGCGCTGGGCGGGAGTTGCGCGTGACGCGGGCGCGTTGGTGAATACGGTTGATGATCCTGAGCTATGTGATTTCAATACGCCGTCTATCATTGATCGGGGTCGGCTGACTGTGGCGATTTCAACCGATGGCGCCGGTCCGGTATTTGGCCGCGCATTGCGTTCGAAAATTGAAGCGATGTTGCCTGAGCGCGCTGATGCGCTGCTTGAATTTGCAAGCAGCTATCGTGAGGCAGTGAAGGGAAAAATTGCGTGGGATGATCGGCGTAGTTTTTGGGAGGCATTTTTTGTCGGCCCGATAGCGGCGCAAGTGCTCGCAGGAGATAAAAAACACGCCCATGAGGCGATGTTGTCTGTGATAAATGGGAAAGAAGAAAAAACTAAGATTGGCATCGTTCATATCGTCGGTGCAGGTCCAGGAGACCCTGAACTGCTGACGCTAAAAGCATTTCGTATTATTCAGTCAGCAGATGTTATTTTACACGACAGACTGGTGAGTGATGAAATCCTTGCGCTTGCCCGCCGTGATGCCGACCGGCTTTATGTGGGTAAAGCGAAGGCTAATCACGCCGTGCCTCAAGAGAAAATCGAAGAGCGCATGATAGAGCTTGCCCGCGAAGGTAAGATTGTCGTGCGCTTGAAGGGGGGAGACCCGATGGTTTTTGGGCGTGGCGGAGAGGAGCTTGATGCGCTGCGCGCTGCGGGTATCCGAGCTTTCGTGACGCCAGGCATTACGGCCGCTACGGGCTGTGCCGCTTCCGCCGGGATGGCTTTAACGCATCGCGACTATGCCCAGGCCGTGACGTTTGTTACTGGGCACGCAAAGGACGGCGGAGAGAGTAGTGGCGATCCTGATCTCGATTGGGTGGCGCTTGCTTCCTTAAAAAATACGCTTGTGATCTATATGGGCGTAGGCAAGGCCGGAACCATTGCGTCCAACCTCATCAGCAATGGTCGCGCTCCTGCAACGCCGGTCGCCGTCATTGAGAACGGCACGCGTGAAAATGAAATCATCATCAAGGGCTCGCTCGGAGAATTGACGTCGCTCATTGATGCGGGCGGGATTGCCGGCCCAGCGCTGATTGTAATTGGAGACGTGGCGTCGCTAGCCCAAGGCAAAACGTTGCAGAACCTCGCCACCCAATCTTCTACACCACAGGAAAGGCACGTCGCATGAAAGCCATAACTGGGAATCGCTTG
>JAADIH010000047.1 GCA_013151435.1 Alphaproteobacteria bacterium | reverse complement strand
AACGTCCCGTGTATATAGCCGAAAATCATTCCGGGGGCGGCCTTGCCGACGACAATTTCCAACGGCCGCATGGGAGAGACGAGCAATTGATCAAATGTGCCAAGCTCGCGTTCCCGGGCGACTGAAAGGGCGGTCACGATGATCGTCGTGAGCAATGTGATCGTCGCGATGAGGCCGGGAACCGTAAACCAGTCATATTCGAGATTTGGGTTAAACCAATTCCGCACGCGCAAGGGCTCTATGGTTGCGCCGCCATATGCTTGCGCGGAGACCCGGGCGATGATGGTGTTAAGGTAGCCGTTGACGATTTGGGCGGTGTTTGACTTACGTCCGTCCAGGATGATTTGAATATTGGCAGGCTCTCCTGCGCCGATCTGCCGGGAAAAATCCTGACCGATGTGAACGACAGCAAGAGCGCGCTGAGCGTCGATCGTCTCACGGATTTGTCCGACACTCTCCAACCGGAAGACTTCTCCAAAAGGCGCGCCCGCATTGATTTGCGCCTCGATTTCGCTCCCCCAATATCCATTGTCCAAATTGACGATCGCGATATCCGCGTTCTTCACTTCCATCGTCATGGCGAATGCAAAGATGACGAGTTGCAGAACCGGCGGAATGATCAGTGTCATTCGGCCCTTGGGATCTCGCCAGATCGCCAAAAGTTCCTTGATGATGAGGGAATAGATTCGCCGCCACATATCAATCAATCCGTTTCGGCGTGGCGAAATACGTTAAAGTTAAGAACAGGGCGCCGACCGCAACCATGTTTCGGATAGCCGGCAACAGTAACGACCATGTGTCTCCAGCAAGGAAGAGTGTTTGCAAGCTGGTTACGAAGTAGCGCGCTGGGATGAACATTGTGATGACTCTGATCGGTTCCGGCATTGAGCTGATTTCAAAAACAAATCCTGAAAGCAATGTTGCTGGAAGGAAGCCGGTAAATAGCGCAAGCTGTGAGGCGACAAACTGATTTTTTGTGACCGCCGAAATCAATAATCCCTGCCCCAGTGCCGGAAGCAGGAACGCGGCGGCGATCACGCCAAGCGCGAAGATAGATCCGCGAAAGGGAACGCCAAAAATAAAAATCGCCGCAACCGCGCAAAGGATGAGCGAACTCATTCCTAAAGCGAAATATGGCGCGATCTTAGACAGTAGTAATTCCATGCGGCTGATTGGTGTTGCAAGCACTGCTTCCATCGTGCCGCGTTCCCACTCGCGCGCGATCACCAGCGCAGTCAGCAGCGTTCCAATGATTGTCATCACGACCGCCGTCGAGCCCGGGACGAGGTTGTACCGGCTTGTTAATTCGGCATTGAACCAGAAGCGGGGTTGGCTTTCGATGCTTGCGGGGGGATTGCGCCCCGCATCTCGAAGGTATTTGCCCTGCCAGACCGCGTAAACGCCGCGAGCGTAATTCGCGACGAATTGGGCGGTATTTGGCTGCGATCCGTCGGTAATAATCTGTATTGCAGAAGGGCTCTGACGGCGTAACTGCTCAGTGAAATTAGATGGAATAACGACGATGCCCCTAAGGCGTCCCGCGACCATTTCTTCCTCGACGGCGCGTCGATCGAAGGCGAGTGTCACATCAAAATAGCGTGACGCCTGAAAAGATTGCGCCAGGCTCCGGGCATCAGGCCTTGTATCTTCAACGACGACGCCAATACGAACAGTGTTTGCATCAAGCGAGATGCCGAATCCGAACATGAACAATAAAAGGAGCGGCAAGACAAAGGCGATCAGGATGCTGGATGGATCGCGTACAATCTGAAGAGATTCCTTGCGGGCCATCGTTATTATACGCCGGACTGAGCTGATAGCCGCTGACCTGGTCATCACGCCGCTTCCTTCGCGTCAGAACGTCGAACCAGCTCAATGAAGGCATCCTCCATCGTCGGCGCTTCGATCCCGGGGCTTCGGATGGCGTTTCTGAGATCATCCGGTGTTCCTTCGGCAATCGTCCGGCCACGGTATATTAGATTAATGCGGTCACAATACTCCGCTTCCTCCATGAAATGCGTTGTCACGAGTACGGCGACATTTTGCGCTGTGAGCGCGTTAATATGGCTCCAAAATTCACGGCGTGTAATGGGATCGACGCCAGATGTGGGTTCGTCGAGAAATAAGACATCCGGTTCATGTAGGAGGGCGGCCGCCAATGCGAGGCGCTGTTTGAATCCAAGCGGTAGAGTTTTTGCCGAGACTTTTCGGTAATGAGTAAGCTCAAACACTTCAAGCATCGTCTCGATACGATGCTGGGTGCGTTTCTTACCCAGCCCGTATACGCCGGCAAAGAATGACAGATTTTGAGCAACCGATAACTCGCCATAAAGTGAGAACTTTTGCGCCATATATCCAAGTCGGCCGCGCGCATCTGCTGTCGCGGTTCGGAGATCAAATCCGGCGACGCGGCCCTCGCCTTCGGAAGGCGTTAGCAGGCCGCATAGCATCTTAAATGTCGTTGATTTGCCAGCGCCGTTTGGACCAAGCAAGCCGAAAACCTCTCCGCGCTTGATCGAAAAGGAAATGTCGCTCGCTGCGGTGAAGTCGCCATACCTCTTGGTTAGACCATGCGCTTCGACGGCGGGCTTGCCATCATCGGCATGCATTGTCATGGCGTCCGTGAGCAATGACCGGCCTTGCGGACCGCCGCCAAGTACATCCACAAATGCGTCCTCGAACCGGGAGGGGGCCGGTTCGAGGACGCCTGTGACTTCCACGATTGAGGGGGGCTGGGTAACGCCAACCGCGGAAGCCTCGTCCTTGATTAATATTCGAATGGCGTCGCCATGAATGATGGCGTCGCGAGCAAGATTTTCCGAGAGGAGACGTGACAATATTGCACGTCTTTCTGAGGCCAGCGGTTTGGCGAGGAAGACGCGGCCGTCAACACGGTGTGTCAGATCTGCTGGCGGACCTGAAAACAACAACTTGCCTTCACTCAACAACAAAACATGGTCACAATGTTCGGCTTCATCCAGATAAGCTGTCGACCAAACAACCGCCATGGTTTCATCGACAAGCGCTTGCACCATGCGCCACAACTCGCGCCGGGAGATCGGATCGACGCCAACCGACGGCTCATCAAGAAGAAGGAGGCGCGGCCGCTTAAGGAGCGCGCAAGCAAGGCCAAGTTTTTGTTTCATACCGCCCGACAAGGCGCCAGCAAGGCGGCCAGTAAACTGGGCAAGGTCCGTAAACTCGAGAAGTTCGTCGAAGGTCGAGCGCCGGTCTGCTGCCGCCAAACCCTTCAGATTGGCGTAAATGTCGAGATTTTCCTGAACCGTCAAATCTTCATAGAGACCAAATTTTTGCGGCATATAGCCGATCATTCGATGGAGAGCGCGGTGGGATCGTGTCGCGTCCTTGCCATTTATCAGCACGCGCCCTTCATCCGGCCGGCTGAGGCCTGTCAGCAATCGAATCAGCGTCGTCTTTCCAGCACCGTCAGGTCCCACAAGACCGGTAATGCGGCCGGTGGTAATCTCGCCGTTAATCGCGTCGAGCGCTGGCGGCGCATCCAGCGTAAATCGCTTCGTTACGCTATCTATACGAATGAAGGGTTCTTTTTGCATACTGATTACTGATCGCCCCTCTTTGTCGGAGGCGCCAAGCGAACCGTCACCGGCATACCCTGGCGCAGCCCGTCATCGGGAGCATCGACAATGATCCGCACCTGATAGACAAGATCGCTCCTCAGGTCTGGGGTTTCGACTGTTCGCGGCGTAAACTCTGCAACTGGAGAAACAAAACCAACCTGGCCTTGATAAGGGTGGTCGGGATCGCTGTCGGTGATGATTTCCGCCAGCGCACCAGGCGCAACATGTCCGAGAGCAGGCTCTTCAACATAAGCGCGAATCCAAACCGGGCGTGTGAGCGCCATGATCAATACTGGTTCACCTGCTTGCACAATCGATCCACGTTCATTGATGCGGGAGAGTATCGTTCCATCTGATGGTGCTACGAGGTTTGCATCATTAACTTTTGTTTGTACGGAAACGGCGCCCGCTTCAGCTGCCTGAAGTCCGGCGCTGGCGGCGGCGATTTCTTCGTTTCGAAACCCCTCAATGGCGATTGAGAGATCTTCGCGCGCCGCAGCCAGGCGCTCATTAGCGACCCGAAGCGCCGCGACGCTTTCATCAAATACTTGTCTTGAGACTGCGCCGGACTGAACAAGAACCGCCCGGCGATCGTAATTTTGCTGCGCCATATTGACGCCTGCTTCGAACTCGGCGACCCGCGCGCGCGCGCGATCTATTTCAGCAGGACGAAGGCCAGCCTCAAGGCGGCTCAGTTCCGCAACGCGCATCGCGACTTCGGCTTGCGCGACTTTCAGCGCGTCTGAATATGGCGTTGCATCAAGGCGAGCGACGATGTCGTTAGTTGTCACGGCATCACCTTCTTCAAACATGACTTCTTCGAGTCTTCCCGAGACGCGAAATGCCAGCTCAACCTGGCGAATCTCGACATTGCCATAGAGAACCAGCTCTTTACCCTCGCCAGAGCTGAGGCGGCCCGTCTGAGACACCAGGAAAAAACCGCCAATGGCAATAAGGGCGATGACAACTGTTCCAATCAGAATTTTCTTAGACATGAGCGGCCTCTCTTATGAGGGATGCGTATGCGATCAACTCAATGGCGGCGAGCTGCTTTGAGTTTGTGCGAGAGCCTTTCGCATCTGAGGGACATTGTTTCTGAGCGTTCATCAACTTCGCCTAGCTTCAATCTGAATTCACATTACCGGCCCACTGATATCGTGCCGCCGCCGCCATTCATGAGAATATAGTACAGTCGTATTAATAAATCAAGAAATACGATGAAAGAGTCACATTAAAAATCACCATGCGTCAAAGCGCCGCCCATAGATGCGGTAATCCATTGCATATCATAGGGCTTCGGGGACGATGCAGGGGTAATTTCCCGGCCCCTTAATGAAATGAATCAATAACATCCTTGAAAAAGTACAATCGTATTATATATGACCTATGGTAAGGCGATTTGTGACCTTGCCCACAGCCAAAAGGAGAGTGATTGGTGCTGACCCCCGCAGAAACCGATCTAAAAACTCTGAGCGCACATCGTAAGCGCTCAGTCGAGCCAGCAAACGACAGCGGCGAAACGCAGGCTCAGTCGTTGACAAGTGAAGTGAATGGTCGCGACGCGATGGATTTCGCCGCAACCCTTGATCGCTCCGTACGCGCTGCGATGGCCAGGAGAAGGCCTTTCTCCAGCGACGATTTTCTCGGTCTGGTCTGATTGGGCCGTTCATATGAGCGCCTCGCCCGGCAAGCAATTCCAACTATGGGAAGATGCGTTTTTGAAATCAGTGCAATTTTGGCAATACGCAACCAAATCACTCTTATCCGGCGGCGCTGCTGCTCCCCTCATAGAGCCATTGCCGCAAGACCGCAGGTTTCGCGACGATGCGTGGAAAAAGCCGCCGTTCAGTTTGTTGTACCAAGGTTTTTTGCTGCGCCAACAATGGTGGCATAAGGCTGTGACGGGGGTCCGCGGGGTGTCGCCTCAACATGAACGCGCCGCTCAATTCGCTATGCGTCAGCTTCTTGATGTTTATTCTCCTTCAAACTCACCGCTCACAAATCCGGAAGTGCTCGAGAAGACCATCGATGAAGCGGGGCGGAATTTTGTCCGAGGCGCGCAATATCTTTATGAGGATTTACGCCAGCAAACACTTGGGAAAGCGTCAAGTGATTCTGAAAAATACGCTGTAGGCCGCAATCTCGCGATGACCCCCGGAAAGGTCGTGTTGCGAAATGATCTGATCGAGCTCATTCAATATGAACCGAGTACTGATAAAGTACGACCTGAGCCGGTCTTAATCACCCCGGCCTGGATTATGAAGTATTATATTCTTGATCTGAGCCTAGAGAATTCGCTGGTCAAGTATTTGACCGAGCAAGGCTTCACCGTGTTCATGATTTCCTGGAAAAATCCGGGCCGCGAAGACCGCGATCGCGGCATGGACGACTATCGCCAACTCGGCCCGATGGCGGCGCTGGATGCGGTCCAGGCGATTACCGGCGCTGAAAAAATTCATGCTGTGGGGTATTGTCTGGGCGGAACACTGCTTTCAATCGCGGCGGCTGCAATGGCGCGCGATGGCGACGATCGACTGGCGTCCGTCAGCCTCCTCGCGGCGCAGACCGATTTTACCGAGGCCGGCGAGTTGACCTTGTTCATCAACGAGAGTGAGGTCGCCTATCTTGAGGATATGATGTGGGAGCAAGGTTTTCTCGACACCAAGCAGATGGCTGGAGCGTTTCAGATTCTTCACTCCAATGATCTCATATGGTCGCGCGTCGTGCGTGAATATCTGATGGGCGAACGAGGATCGTTGATCGATCTGATGGCGTGGAATGCTGATGCGACGCGCATGCCCTACCGTATGCATTCTGAATATCTGAGAAAGCTCTTCCTCAATAATGAGTTGGCGATCGGAAAATTTGCTGTTGACGATCGGCCCGTCGCCCTCACTGACATTCGCGCTCCGATCTTCGCTGTTGGCACAAAGACAGATCACGTCGCGCCATGGCCGTCTGTTTTCAAAATTAACCTGCTGGCGGACACGGACGTAACATTTGCACTGACTAGCGGCGGTCACAATGCAGGCATCGTGTCAGAACCGGGCCATGCCGGCCGCAACTATCGGATCCGCACAACACGCCGTGATGATCGCCACATAGATCCGGACAGTTGGATCAATGAAACACAAGAGCAGGATGGGTCTTGGTGGCCTGAATGGTCGCGCTGGCTCGGCGATCGGTCTGGTGCGCTAATCACGCCGCCGCCAGTCGGGGCGCCCGGCAAAGGCTACGCACCAATATGCGATGCGCCAGGCGTCTATGTCCACGGCGAATAGGAGCGATTCAATTGTTGGATTTGAGCGAAAACGCCTCGTTGCAGGCATACCTGCTGAACAGTTGATTACAGCAGGCTGCGCGCAGGCGTTCGGCAGGCCCAACGCGAAATTCGTACACGTCTAATATGTAATATCGTGAGGCAGATATGGATAAGATGCAATATATCGAAAATCGGACCTTCGATGAAATTCATGTCGGGGATTCAGCACAAATATCCCGGACATTAAAGCTCGAAGACATCAGCCTGTTCGCAGTATCCTCTGGCGACGTCAATCCAGTCCATCTTGATACGGAATATGCGCAAGCAAGTAGATTTCATGAGGTGATCGCCCATGGCATGTGGGGCGGCGCGTTGATTTCGGCGGTCCTTGGGACGGAATTACCAGGGCCGGGGACGATTTATCTCAATCAATCACTGAGTTTTAAAAAGCCGGTCGGCGTTGGCGACACAATCACAGCACAGGTCACCGTGCGCGAGATGGTGGAAGAAACTAAGCGCATATTTCTTGATTGTGAATGCATCGATCAAGAAGGAGATAGTGTAATCACTGGCGAAGCGGAAGTCATCGCGCCTGAAAAAAAGGTGCGTCGCCCGCGCGCAGTGTTGCCGGAAATACATCTCCATGAGCGTGGCGCGCGCTACCGGAAGATAATTGAGGCGACGAAAAACCTCCCACCCATACGCACAGCGGTCGTGCACCCATGTGATGAGCGATCTCTACGCGGCGCCATCGAAGCACACATACAAGGGCTAATCGAACCAATACTCGTCGGGCCGGAGGTTAAGATCAGGCAATCGGCCAACGAGGCGAACATTGATATTGCTGCATTTGAGATTGTCGACGTGCTGCACAGTCATGCGGCTGCAAAACGCGCCGTCGCTCTCGTGCGTGAAGGGCGTGCCGATGCGCTTATGAAAGGCGCATTGCATACTGATGAAGTTATGAGCGCTGTACTTGACCATCAGGAAGGGCTGAGAACTGAGCGGCGTATCAGTCACGTCTTCGGATTTGATGCGCCGACTTATCCTAAACCTCTCTTGATCACCGATGCGGCGATCAACATCGCTCCGAGCCTAGAGGAAAAACGCGATATCGTTCAAAATGCGATCGACCTCGCGCATGCGATAGGGATCATCGAACCTAAAGTTGCGATTCTTTCCGCTATAGAAACAGTGTCTTCGAAGCTCTCTTCCACCATAGATGCGGCGGCGCTCTGTAAGATGGCCGATCGGGGTCAGATTATCGGAGGCCTGATTGACGGGCCGCTCGCCTTTGACAATGCAATTAGTCCGCAGGCCGCAAAAGCCAAGGGCATTTCATCGCTTGTCGCTGGCGTTGCTGATATCCTTGTCGCGCCGGATCTCGAAGCCGGTAATATGATCGCAAAGCAGCTTAGCTATCTTGGGGGCGCAGATTCTGCGGGCATCGTTCTCGGCGCCCGCGTTCCAATCATGCTGACAAGCCGCGCCGATGGGGTTCTCTCCCGACTCGCTTCGGCCGCGCTCGCTCGCCTTTATATTCATTGGCGACAGGAGGCGGGTTCGTGACCGGCGCCATATTAACGCTGAACGCCGGATCTTCCTCGATCAAGTATTCGCTATATACATGCGAACATGGGCTTGATCGTTTTGCAAAAGGTGAGATCAGCGGCATCGATACTCACCCCGTTTTCAATAGCGTTGACGCGAATGGGTTGAAACAGAACGTGTCGATTGACGCGAGCCCGACGGACAAACATGATGATCTCTTTAGATGGCTGATTGCCTGGATCAGGCAAGAATACCCAGCATTGGCGATTATCGCTGCCGGCCATCGCGTTGTTCACGGCGGCCGTGATTTTACGGGGCCAATGCTTTTGACGCCCAAAAAGATCGAGGCGCTGACGGAACTTTCGCCTCTTGCACCGGACCACCAGCCACTCAACCTTGCTGGCGTCCGCAACATCGCCGAGCGTTGGCCGAATATCCCTCAGATCGCTTGCTTTGATACCGCATTTCACCGAACGCAACCCAACATCGCTCAACTCTATGCATTGCCGCGCGAGTTAATAAATGACGGCGTAATTCGATATGGGTTTCACGGATTGTCTTACGAATACATAGCCGCTGAATTGCCCAAACATGCAGGGCCTCGCGCCGGAGGACGCGTCATCGTAGCGCATCTGGGCCATGGAGCGAGCATGTGTGCGATGATCGGACGAAGAAGCCAAGCAACGAGCATGGGGTTTACCGCGCTTGACGGGCTCGTTATGGCGCAACGATGCGGTAATCTTGACCCCGGTGTCGTCCTCTACCTGCTACGTGAGCGAAAGATGGAGGTGCATGCAATCGAAGAATTGCTCAGCCATCGATCCGGGTTGCTGGGCGTTTCCGGCGTCAGCAGCGATATGCGCACGCTGCTGGAATCAGATGATATCCATGCAAAAGAAGCGGTTGATCTGTTTGTCTATCGTGCGGTGCGCGAGGTCGGATCACTTGCATCAGCCATCGGCGGCCTTGACGTTCTTGTTTTCACCGGCGGGATTGGAGAAAATTCTGCAGAAATCCGTGCACGTATTGTATCAGGCTGCGCATGGCTTGGTATGAAGATTGACAACGAAGAAAATCAATCGGGGGCATCGCGTATCAGCGCCCGCGGCAGCGTAATCGACGTTTTCGCGCTGCCAACTGACGAAGAGAGCGTCATTGCGCGGCATGTTATGAGTATTATTCGGCAAAAAAATGTGCGTCACAATCTTTGCGGCCATAGTTTGGGAGACGGCAGTGAATGAGATCAGCCCTATGAAGGGCCTGATATTGGTGATGACGTTGACGGTGCTCTCCGGGTGTGTGACGCCGCCGCGCACCGGCCCGCCGCCAACTCCTGCGGCCGCGCTATTGAATGGGTTCCCGCCGACCGCACGCCTTAACGCCGCCGATCCCAAAATCTCCAGAGCCGTCGCTGAATTTATGGAGCGTGCTAGCGCGTCTGCCGACAGCTCTTTCGACATTTTGTCACTCTCAGGCGGTGGAGCGCGCGGCGCATTCGGCGCCGGCTTTCTTGTTGGTCTGACGCGCGCCGGCAAGCGTCCGCAATTTGAGATTGTTTCTGGCGTTAGCGCCGGCGCATTGATCGCACCTTTTGCATTTTTAGGTTCCGAATGGGACCCACAGATGACAGCGGCTTTTACGGGCGCGCAATCAAGGAAGCTGATGAGCCCGCGCGGACTTGCTGCTTTGTTTAGCCCCGGCCTCTTTTCAGCCAGGCCGCTTAGGGAGCGCGTAGACCAGTTTGTCACTATTGAATTAGTGAATGCGGTCGCCCGCGAGTCGCGACGGGGGCGATTCTTGCTCGTTCAAACAACCGACCTGGATGCACAGGCTGCAGTTTTGTGGAATATGGGCGAGATTGCCAGGTCTGGAGGAGAAGCTGCTCGTGAACTCTTTCGCGACGTTCTTCTCGCATCCGCCGCCGTACCAGGCGTGTTTCCCCCTGTAATGTTCAATGTCGAGACGAATGGTCAGCGATTTCAGGAAATGCATGTTGACGGCGGTGTTGCGTCTCCATTTGTTCTCACGCCGCTAATAGCAGCGTTACTGCGTGATGAATCGGATCCGCAAATATTTCCAGGCAACCTATTCCTAATCCTGAATGGTCCGCTTGCTGCAGAATTAGAAGCGACGCCTCGAAATACAGTTCCGATTGTGTCTCGCAGCTATGAAACGGGGCAGATGTACTTGGCGCGGGAGTCTTTGGTTATTGTCAAGGAGTTTGCTCGCCGGCGTCATTTAAAATTTCAGCTTATTTTTATCCCACCTGAAATGAACACAACAGGATCACTCGATATGGCTCAGGAAGATCTGGCCTCCCTTTTCAATGGCGCCGTACAGAGCGTCGCGACCGGCGATATTTGGGTGAATGTCGATGAGCTAATTGGAAACATTGAATTTACCCCATCGGTTGACATGGAACACACCATGCCGCTGGAGAACAAAGGCAATAACACGCAAGGCGATATGCAGTGAAGGAGATGGTGAAATGACACGGTGTAATTGTTTTACCCCCGTATAACGGAGCCACACAATTCGTGATATTCTACGAATAATTGGAGGTTATGGGATGGCGAGGAAGCGTTTCAGCGACGAAGACAT
>JAADIH010000087.1 GCA_013151435.1 Alphaproteobacteria bacterium | reverse complement strand
TCGGGCCGCGTCGTTGCGATCGAGATATAATCGCGGGTCTCCCATTTGGTCGGGTTCCCCTCCTCGTCATGCTCGATTGGAAACTCATAAGTCTCGCCATTTTCCAGCGGATATTTGAAATGCCAGAAATGACCGTCGACTTCGGTGTTCTCAACCTCAAGGTCGGAGATCGCGGTTTCAAATTTCGGGTCCCAATTGACCAGACGCTTATCGCGATAGATCAGGCCCTCTTTGTAGAGCTGAACGAAGACCTTGATCACAGCCTTGACCATCTGGTCGTCCGGATTGTTCGGGTCTCCCATGGTGAAACGCTCACGCGACCAGTCACAGGTCGAGCCGAGCCGTTTCAACTGATTGAGGATGGTCCCTCCGGATTCCTCTTTCCATTCCCAGACCCGCTCAACGAACTCCTCACGCGTAAAATCCGTTCGCTTTTTCTGTTGCTCCGCAAGCTGGCGCTCGACCACCATCTGTGTGGCGATGCCCGCATGATCCATCCCCGGCTGCCAGAGGACGGATTTTCCGCGCATCCGCTCAAACCGCACCAAAATATCCTGCAACGTATTGTTGAGGGCGTGCCCCATATGAAGGCTGCCGGTCACATTAGGCGGCGGGATAACGATTGAATAAGCCTCAGCGCCCTGCTTTTTGGAGGGCTTGAAGGCGCCGGACTTCTCCCATGCCTCATAAAGACGGGTTTCGGCGGCGGCAAAATCGAAGGTTTTCTCTAACATGGCGGTTTGGTCTTTTTTTGCGAGTGCGAAGAACCGGTTTATCCGCCACCGCACAATTCCTCAACCGCTTTTGGCTTTATAGCCCCGTATGTTTGGCGATAAACGCCCACATATCTGCATATTCCTCGATGATCTTGTCGGTGGGCTTACCGGCGCCATGCCCGGCTCTGGCCTCAATCCGGATGATATGCGGCGCATCTCCAATATCGGCGGCCTGAAGCGCCGCCGTATATTTGAAGCTGTGCCCCGGGACCACCCGGTCATCGGTGTCCGCTGTCGTCACCAGGACCGCCGGATAATCGTTGCCGCTCTCTATATTATGATAGGGCGAATAGGCATAGAGATTATGGAAATCTTTTTCATTGGCGGGATCACCGTAATCATCGGTCCAGAAGCGTCCCGCGGTAAAGCGATGAAACCGCAGCATATCCATCACACCTACCGCCGGCAGCCCTGCAGCAAACAAATCAGGACGCTGATTAATTACCGCCCCCACCAGCAGCCCACCATTGGAACCGCCCAGGATCGCCAGTTGTCCAGGTGTCGTTATCCCCTCTGCAATCAGATATTCACCTGCCGCGATAAAATCATCAAACACATTCTGTTTGTTGAGGAGACGCCCGGCACCATGCCAGGCCTTTCCATATTCGCCGCCACCGCGAATATTAGCCACGGCATAAACACCCCCCATTTCCATCCAGGCGAGTCGCGTCACCGAGAAGCTCGGCGTCAGAGAAATGTTAAATCCGCCATAGGCATAAAGCAGCGTCGGCGTTGTCTTGGTCAGATCAAGATCTTTCCGATGACTGATAAACATCGGAACACGCGTTCCATCTTTTGATTGGTAGAATACCTGACGCACCACATAATCGTCGGGTTCCATGGGCGCATCGGGTTGTTTGAAGACGCTCTGTTCACCCGAAGCGACGTCTAAACGATAGAGCGTATCGGGCCTGTTGAAGCTTTCGAAATTGAAGAATGTCTCGGTGTCATCGGGCTCCCCGTCAAACCCGCTTGCGGCGCCAACACCCGGCAGCACAACCTCACCGAGCGATGAGCCATCAAGCCCGAAGATACGCACTGCAGATTTCACATCTTCCATATAGTTCGCGAATATCCGGCTGCCGACGATATTGATGCCTGCAAGAACACCCTCCTGTTCGGCAATCACATCTGTCCATATGGCGCGCTCCCCAATCTGTTGGGCGGGCGTTGAAACGACCTTGCCTTTGGGTGCATCTTCATCGGTAAAGAAAAAATGACGCCCATCAGCAGTCGCGATATAGCTGTATTCATGATCAAACCCGGTGATGAGATTCACTGGTTCAGTGCCGAGGCTTTTAAGGTCGATCAGCACCACCTCATATTTATCATCGGTGCCGAGCCAAACCGTGATCACCAGTTGTGCGCCGTCGCTCGATACATTGGCGGAAAAGCCATGGTCCGGAAATTCCGGGCGCGCATATATGCGGTCATCGTTTTTTTTGTCTTCCCCTATACGATGGAAATAGACCGCCTGATCCGTATTGAGGCTTTGAAATTCCTCGCCTTCCTCTGGCGCCGGGTAACGGGAATAGAAAAACCCAGATCCGTCTTTTGCCCAGCTAACGTCAGAAAACTTCACCCAGTCAATGCTATCGGAGAGTACTTGGCCAGTATCAACATCAACCAGCTTAACGGTGCGCCAATCGGAACCGCCGTCTTGTATTAAATAGGCTGCAAGCGACCCATCTGGGCTTGGATGATAACTCCCAAGGGCTGTGGCGCCGTCTTCTGACCATTCATTTGGATCGAGCAATATCCGCGGCGCGCCATCGCCGTCTTGCACATAAAGAACATACTGATTTTGCAGCCCATCATTACGGCGGTAGAAATAACGATCCCCTCGTTTTGTTGGCAGCGTAAATTTTTCATAGTCCCACAATACGCGCAAACGATCTTCTATCGCCTGACGGTTTTCCAAGCCCGCCAAATAGCCAGAGCTGATTTTATTTTGAGCCTCAACCCATGCGGCGACCTCATCTTCTTCCCGGACATCCGCTTCGAGCCACCGATATGGATCAGGCACCTCTGTCCCGTGAAACGCATCAATCTGATCAACTGCTTTTGTCGCAGGGTATTTTATTATCATCTGAGTTTCTTCGATCCCTTGAGACGCATCCGCACCAATGGACACAATGATTATTCGCGTGTGCTTGAGATCGCCCTCTACAATATCAGCCCAAACATGAAGCTAGAGCAATACGACAATGCTAAATGAAAAAAGCCGACCGAGAAGGGTCGACTTCATTCATTTTCAGGGCAAAAGCCAGCGATGAAGGATAGCCTCTAGCCGCGGCGTCTCGCCACGCGTTGGACTTCTTCTTCGACTTTTTGTTCGACGATGGTTGGCAAGTTTTCGTTCAGCCATTCTTTGATCATAGGTTTGAGCATTTGGACAACCAGATCTTCCAATGTGCTCCCTTCACCGGAAGAAATGCGCACTGATTCGCTTAAGTTCCGAAAGGCTTCGGAGGCCGCCGTAGCGGTCGCCTCATTCAAGATCGTATCATCGGCGCTAAGGGCCATCGCTTCAGTCACATTATGCTTAATCATATCAACGTCTTCCGTTTCAATGTGAGTTTTGGGAGGTTCGCTTTGCGCAGCTGGCTCAGATTTCTGAGCAATCGGCGCAATACGTTCCTCGGTTTGATTCGCGGTTTCATGACCCGGAGCGGGTTTCGGCGCTGAAGGTATCGCTTCTTCTTCATCTTCAGAGATAATCCGGCGAATAGACGCCAAAATCTCTTCCATACTGGGCTCAGGCTGGGCATTTTCCATGGATAGGCGACCTTTGAACGAAGCGAACAATGTTGCAGCGTGGAGTTTTCACCCCATAATTGTTATTTTCAGCCGGTTCGCGTTAGTTATCAAGACATTCGTTACACGCAGGTTAATGCCGATATAATTGGAGCGCGCTGCCGCTTTCACCGGCATCAGCGATGCCAATCGCTTCAGTCGTCAAAAGGCCGATCGCCGCCAAAAGCGTATATGCCGCCGACTGGGCATCCCGAGTGGCGCTGGCGTGCGCGACTTGCGAGTTCAAAAACTCCTGCTCCGCATCAAGGACATCCAAAGTGGTGCGCGTCCCAGCGAGCGCTTCCTGGGTCACGCCTTCCAGCGCCAGCGCGTTGGCGTCGACGGCCGCACGCGCGGAAATGATAATTGCTCTTGAGGCGAGGAGGCGTTCCCACGCCACTATGGTCGCTGCTTCAACTTGTCGTTCCGCTTCAATGATGCGCGAGCGATCGCTTGCATGGAGGGCTTTAGCTTCCCTTATCCGGGAATAATTGGCGCCGCCAAGAAACAACGGCATGGTTGCACGTAACCCATAGCTGAATTGTTCGTCACGAATCACAAAAGAGCTTGGTTCATCTGCATACTGATAGCTAGCGACAGCTGATACACGCGGCATAATCGCGCTGCGGGCAACTTTGATCTGCCTGCGAGACGCCTCACTTTGTTCTCTGGCGACGATGACGGCCGGCGCATATTCAAACGCCAATGTTTTTGCAGTGTCGAGAGTATCTGGCAATTCAGGAAGGTCTTCTACAGCCTCAAGGTCACCGGGCATCTGTCCTACAAGCTGGGTATATGTCGCACGCGCAATCGCAAGATTGCCATGGGCCTGAGAGAGATTGGCGCGCGCGCCAGCAAGTCTTGCATCCGCCTGCGCCACATCCGTGCGTGTGATCTCACCAACTTCGAAACGCACCGTGGCCATCTCATTTTGTCGAAGCAAAACATCAACATTTTTTTTGTTCAACTCATAAACAGCCATGTTACGTTCAACACTGAAATATGCCGCCGCCACTTCACGCAACACAGCTTGTTCCGTCGCCGCCAACTGCGCGCCACCCGCTCTAATTCGCGCCTCAGCCTGTTTGATAGCGTTGTAATTTCCAAAACCGGTGAAAAGCGCCTGCTCAGCATTGATGCCGGCCGTGACCGTATTGAGTGTCACGTCTACTGGTGTCGCTCCACCGCCAAAATTCAACTCTTGCGAAGAATCTACATATGAGTAACTGCCGGTCGCGGATATTTGCGGAAGAGCACCCGCCCAAGCTTGGTTTTTCCCCTCACGCACGGCGCCAAGTCGCGCACGTTCTGCTCGAATAGTCGGATTGGTTTCATAGGCGAGCGTCAACGCATCGCGAAGCGTTTCTGCGGCAACCGGCTGGATAAGCACCAGAAATATTGCCGCTACGGGAAATATACGCACAACTCGTCTCCTCAACCGTCCGCCTGCTCACTCACCAGTCAATTATGGCGTAGGGCTGCACTGGTTATCTCGAATTATAGTTAATGTTTGTTCTTTTTCGCCTAGTTCAAGCGAATTTATCAGTCGGCGATAAGCTGATCACCCGTAATTAAGCGATTATTAAAACTTAAATCCGGGTTTATCCTCAAAGCCTTGAAGCACTGCGCGGGTCGCAGCATCGAAAATTTCAGTACAAGAAACCGCCTCACCGGTGCGGCGATAAATCACCCCTCGTGAAACACCATTTTTCCGAAAGATCGTAGCAAGGCGGCCTTCATCTTTGAGTTGGGACAACAGTTTTTCTGGGCGCTGTTCAATTGCGCCGCATATTAATATCAAATCAAAGGGTCCCTGGTCCGCCGCCCCTTCAACGGGATCGCCCGTTATCACCGCCGCATTGTTGACACCGAGAGACGTCAGATTTTCCTGCGCCATCGCAACAATACGCTCATCGCGATCGAGGGAGACCACCATTTCGGTCAATTGAGCAAGGATCGCCGTAGAATAGCCGCTGCCGCAGATCACATTGAGCACGAGATCACCGGGTTGCGGGTCAGCTGCGTTCATCAGCTTGGCGAAATCGCGGGCGCGCAGCAGCGTCCGGCCGGGAGCATATTCGATCTCACGCTCAATATAGGCCTGATCTCGTAGCTCCGCTGGCAAGAAATGTTCGCGGGGTGTGGTTTCCATGGCGGCTATCAGCTGATGATTGGTCACATCGTTCGGCCTGACCTGGCTGTCGACCATATGCCTGCGTGCAATTGTGTAGTC
>JAADIH010000138.1 GCA_013151435.1 Alphaproteobacteria bacterium | reverse complement strand
TTTTTTAGGAGGGATGGATGGAAGGAATTGTATACATTCTAACCAATGAAGCGATGCCTTCATTCGTGAAAGTAGGTAAGACGAATGATCTAATGGGTAGAATTAGAAGCCTAAGCTCGTCAACATCGATCCCTCTTGAATTTGAGTGCTATTATGCAGCTAGGGTCGCTGACGTCGATAAAGTGGAGAAATTACTTCATGATGCTTTTGACGATTATCGTAGGAATCCTCGGCGCGAATTCTTTACTGCCAATCCTGCACGGGTGAAGGCGGCATTGATGCTCGCGGAGCTTGAAGATATCACGCCGACTAGAGAAGAAGTAATTCCGGACAAAGCGGAGCGAGCAGCAATTGACGACTTATCTCGACGGCGGCGAGACACTACGTTGTATGATTTGCACGTCAATAAAGGGGAGAAACTTACATTCGATCGTGATCCCTCATTGACGTGCGTTGTTCATGACGAATCTCATGTCCATTACAGTAACAATATTTACAGCCTTTCTGCAGCGGCAATGAAAGTCTTTGAAGATATAGGTATAGACCGAAAAGCTGCGAATGGCTGGTATCATTGGAAATACGAAGGACAACGTTTAACAGATATGGTGGACAAGTATCTTGCGGGTGGATGATAAGTATTCCGTTCTTCCCCGCGAAGGCGGGGATCCAGAGATATCGAAACGCTAGAGCATGATGAAACGCTGCATACCCCCATCGGTCCTTCGGACCACTTCCCCCATGAATGGGGGAAGAATAGTTCGACGAGCGCACGGCCTACCCGTTTACGGGGGAGGTGTCACGAAGTGACGGAGGGGGTGCTTTCAACGCGCTATCGAAAAAATGAGACGAACATGAAAACAATTTCCCAAACAAAATCCTTCGGTGGAACTCAATCCATCTATTCTCACGCCAGTAAGGCTTGCGCATGTGACATGCGGTTTTCAGTGTTCACACCGCCAGAAGAACTGCATGGGCCGGGGCCATATCCGGTACTCTATTGGTTGTCGGGTCTGACCTGTACGGAAGAAAACTTCATCATCAAATCCGGAGCGCAGCGCGTTGCGGCAGAACTCGGGCTGGTGCTGATCGCACCCGACACCTCACCGCGTGGTGAGGGCGTTCCTGATGACCCCAACGGCGCTTATGATTTAGGCCTTGCCGCTGGCTTCTATCTGAATGCGACGCAGGCGCCATGGTCAAAACACTATCACATGTATTCTTATGTGACCAAGGAGCTGCGCAATCTCTGTGAGAAGGAACTGCCCATTGATCCCGGGCGCGTCGGGATATTCGGGCACTCCATGGGCGGGCATGGGGCGTTGACCCTGCATCTTAAAAACCCGGACATCTATAGGACCTGTTCGGCATTCGCGCCGATCTCTACGCCAAGCCAGACCCCATGGGGGCGAAAAGCCTTTTCGAATTATTTAGGCGCCGACGAGAGCACTTGGGCGGAGTATGACGCGACAAAACTGGTGGCGACGCGCCCCAGCAATACGGAAATTCTGATTGATCAGGGAAAGGCGGATGCATTTCTCGTGGAAGAATTAAAGCCGGAATTGTTCGCCGCCGCCGCCAAGGCGTCAGGTCAAAAAGTGACGCTGCGGATGCAGGAAGGCTATGACCATTCCTTCTTCTTTATCTCTACTTTTATTGAAGCATATGCGTTGGCATCACGCGCAGTTGATGAAGTAAAAACTTATCGTCTTTGCACAGGCCGTGCTTTCTTCCCCCGTTTACGGGGGAAGTACCGTCCCGGACATGATCCGGGACGGGGATGGGGGTAGGCCACCGCCGGGACAGCGAGCTCGCAGCGAATAGTCACCCGCTCCGGTCCTTCGGACCACCTCCCCCGTTAACGGGGGAGGAATAAGACTGTGTCAGAACCAGCGGTGGTGGGCCATTACTCATCCGCTTCAATCTCAATCAACACACTCTTGGCTGAAACCTGTTCATTAGCTGTGGCATGTACCGCCGTAACTTTTCCGTCAATGGGCGCGGTCAATTCGTGCTGCATTTTCATGGCTTCAAGCACCGCGAGGCGATCGCCCTTGGTGACGGTTTGCCCGGCCTTGACGAAAACATCGATCAACATGCCATGCATCGGCGCCATGACCGTTCCGGCGTTTGTTGTGGCCGATGACGAGGTGATCACCGCATTCATGTTTGTGATGTCGGTATCAACCCCATCAAGAGAGAGTTGAATGCGGGAAATATTCGCGCTCTCGGGCAGGTTATAAATTACCGTCTCGCGCGCGCCATTGATGGAAATCACAGCGTCATGAACGGTCATTTCAATGATGCAAACATCGTAATGCTGTTCACCAATATTCGCATCATAATGATTACCATCGCGCGGTGTAATCTGAACTTCAACCGCATGGTCACCGCTTTGCAGCTTATAGGGAACAGCAAGCGTAGTCGTGCTTGACCAGTTGTAGAGCGCAGGTGGAACACTGACCGCATTGTCTTGGGCGGCGTTTCGAGCCGATGAAAACAATATAACCGCAGCACAAATCGCGGCCTCATTTGAGAGTGACTTGCAGGCTAAATCATCATCGGAAAAGGCCTTTCCGATAAAACTTGTTGTCGCTTCACCGGATTTGAAAAATTCCTTTTGAAGCGCATCAATCAGGAATGTTTTGTTTGTGATGACGCCGAAAATCGCAGTTTGTTTAAGTCCAGCGATAAGTTTTGAGCGGGCTTCATCGCGGGTTTTTCCATGGGCGATAATCTTCGCCAGCATCGGGTCGTAGAACGGCGATACATCGCCGCCTGTCTCGATCCCGGCATCGGTTCTGATGTTGGGCGCTGCTCGCCAGAAATCTATGTGACCGGAAGCGGGAAGAAAATCTTTTGTGACATCTTCGGCATAAAGCCGCGCTTCGATTGCGCAGCCATTGAGCGACACGTCGTTTTGCGTGAGGCCGAGCGTATATCCTTGAGCGATGCGGAATTGCAATTCCACAAGGTCGAGACCTGATACGAGTTCAGTCACCGGATGTTCCACCTGAAGGCGGGTGTTCATTTCGAGGAAGTAAAATTCCCCCGACGGGTCGAGCAGGAATTCAACAGTACCTGCGCCCACATAATTGACATCGCGTGCGGCCTTAACTGCGGCGGCGCCCATGGCCTCGCGCAGCTTTGGTGTCAGTACGGGACATGGCGCCTCCTCCAGCACTTTTTGGTGACGCCGCTGGACCGAGCAATCACGCTCGCCAAGATGGATGACATTACCATGTGTGTCGGCAAAGATTTGGATCTCCACATGGCGCGGCTCGATGATAGCGCGCTCCAGGATCAGCTCATCTGCACCAAAGGCATTCATTGCTTCGCTGCGGGCGGTTTTTATGGCGTTAGCAAGACCTTCATGTTGTTCCACAAGGCGCATTCCGCGCCCGCCGCCACCCGCGGCCGCTTTCACCATGATGGGGAAACCGATTTCCGCAGCTTGTGTGAGCAATGTCGCGTCGAATTGATCCTCACCCTGATAACCGGGCACGCAAGGGACACCCGCCTTGATCATGCGGCGTTTGGCTTTGGCCTTATCACCCATGATTTCAATTGCATCTGGTGAGGGGCCGATAAAAGTAACCCCAGCATCGGCGCAAGATTTTGCGAAGGCAGCGTTCTCTGATAAAAACCCATAGCCCGGATGGATCGCATCGGCGCCGCTTTTGTGTGCGGCATCGAGAATATTTTCAATGTTTAGATAAGATTCGGCGGCCGGGGCGGGACCAATCAGGACAGCGCTGTCCGCCATTATCACATGCGGCGCATTTTCGTCTGCGTCAGAATAAACCGCAACGGTTTTAAGCCCCATGGCGCGGGCCGTGCGGATGATGCGGCAGGCGATCTCACCACGATTGGCGATCATGATGGTATGAAATTTAGTCATAATATTCCCTACATCCGGGCGATGCCAAAGCTGTTTGCTTTGACGCTGCGGTGGCGCGCTTCCCAGACAGTCGCGAGTGCAAACCCCAGAACCTTGCGTGTGTCGCGCGGATCGATAACGCCATCATCAAGGCAATGGCCAGAAGTGTAGAACGCACTGGATTGCGAATCAAAATGATGGGTCAGCATTTTTTTCTGCATGTCTGCTTGTTCTTGATTGACCTCGATCCCGCGTTTTTTTGCCGAAGCCTCCGCAATAATGCTCATGACTTGTGCTGCTTGCTCGCCGCCCATGACGCCCATCATGGCGTTGGGCCAGCTAAAGCAAAAATCAGGATTATAACCGCGCCCACACATGCCGTAGTTTCCTGCGCCGAAGCTTGCGCCAATCATGAATGTAATGCGCGGTACGCTGGTGTTGGTCATGGCCTGAATCATTTTTGACCCGTGCTTGATCATGCCGCCTTGTTCATATTCTTTGCCCACCATGTAGCCCGTGGTGTTTTGCAAGAACACGAGCGGCGTATCTGACTGATCGCAAAGCTGGATAAATTGTGCGGCTTTGGTTGCGCCATTGGGGTCGATGGGGCCGTTATTGCCGATGATACCGCAAGGCATGCCAAAGACATTCGCATGAACGCAAACCGTAGAGACGCCATAGACCGGCTTGAAATCCGTAAAGTCCGATCCATCCACAATCCGCGCAATGACTTCGCGCACATCATAAGGCTTGCGGTAATTGGTTGGGACAATGCCGAGGATCTGATCAGGGTCGCAGGTTGGTTCTTGAAAGGTTTTGGTTGGAAACTGTTCGGCGCGCGTATTCCAGCCCAAACGGTCAACCACTTCGCGGGCGATTAACACGGCCTCGCCGTCATTTTCTGCGAGATATTCAGCTAGCCCCGAGATGCTCGCATGCATTTCAGCGCCGCCCAATTCTTCTTCGGTGGCAATCTCGCCGGTTGCGGCTTTCAAGAGTGGAGGCCCGGCTAGGAAAGCCTTACCGCCGCCTTTGACCGCAATCACATAATCGGAAAGGCCGGGCATATAAGCGCCGCCCGCGGTTGATGATCCGTGCAGGATTGAAATCACCGGCAAGCCGGCTTTT
The DNA here is from genome assembly GCA_013151435.1 of Alphaproteobacteria bacterium. GTDB lineage: Bacteria > Pseudomonadota > Alphaproteobacteria > Caulobacterales > Parvularculaceae > Hyphococcus. The sequence goes on along the minus strand of JAADIH010000138.1, from coordinate 3,513 downwards.
GATAGCCGCGCGAGATTAGCAAATAACGCGCCGCCGCGAACAAAGCCCTCAACGGTGTAGTTCATCAAGTCGCCGCCAGCGCTTTCCACCAGGTGAATGAAGGGGAGGTTTTGCGTCAATGCGATTTCCTGGGCGCGTTGCAAGCGATAGCCGCCCGCAGTGGTCATGGCGCCCGCTTTGATGCCGCTGTCATCGGTGACAATGGCGCATCTAACGCCATTGATAAAACCGACGCCAGCCATAATCGTTGAGCCGGGAATGGATTTTTCTTCTTCCGCTGTATCAAGCAAATAGCCTGAGATATTGCCAATCTCCAAATAGGGCATGCCGGGATCAAGAAGCCGCGCCAGGCGCTCGCGCGGTAAAAGTTGCCCGCGTTTTTCAAAACGTTCGCGGCGGCTGGCGGATTTTGCCGGGGCGCGGGCATTCAACTCGGCAAGTTTTTCAACCAATGCCGTCATCCCTGTGCGGTTTTGTTTGTAGGCTTCGGAATTGGGTGTGGTCTGGGATTCGAAAACGGTCATGAAAGCGCCTTGAAGATTTCGGCTGGAACGGGAATTGGATGCGCAAGCAACAGTTGCGCGTAGCCTTTTGCTTGGGGGTCATTGCGGATCGATGCAACGCCGCCGCCGCCCAGTACTTTGTCGATCAGGAAGTTGATGGTATTAGGGCCGGGCATTAAGAATCGTTGCACCAGCGAGGCGTCTGCGCCGCCATCAATAAAATGGGCGAAGCGTTCTGCGACCGCCCCCTTGGTGAGCGCCGCCCAGATATAGGGCAAATATTCTGGCGCCCGCGCAATGATCCCGATATTGGCTTTATCACCTTTGTCCCCGGACCGTCCCCAGGCAAGTTTGATCAGTGGGATATCAATCCAATCGCTTGTCATTGAAATGGGCGCAGGTGGTGCTGGCCGCTCTATTGATGCAGCGGTGAATTTCGCACCGCTCACATCAGTGAATGTCTCGCTACCGCCATCCATTTCGATGGTGATATTGCATTGATGTTTTGGCGTCAGGAACGAATAAAGCCGAATGACGGGAGAAGGTTTGGGCCGCACGCCCGCAAAACCGGAGAGGCCAGGCGGTGTCGCCAATCCCATTCCGGCGGTTTCTTTTAACAATAATCCCGCGCCCATCGCGTTGGGATGTTTCACCGCGAGCTTTAGCGCGACTTCGCGAGGGGCAGGGACGTTGGCGAAGTCCCCATACTGACTTTCAGCGCCCAATATTTCGATACTGGTTTCCGAAAAATCTCCAGCATTATACTGTCGGAATATTTTTCGGGTTCGCGCGAGGGCAGCCTCGGCAAACTTTCGGGCTTTTTTGTCAGCATCAAATCCATAAAAGCTGAGGTAGACGCCGGTGCGAAAACCATCCTGATAGGTAAGTGAGGTTTTATATGTATCGGGCGCCGGGTATCCTTTGGCCGGAGATACCAATACGCGACCCGGTCCGTCTTCTGTGACGTTAACGCTAGAGAAATCGCAAATCACATCGGGCAGGAAATAGGCTTGGGGGTCGCCAATCTCATAAACCAGTTGCTCTGATACCGTGCCCACAGAGACAACGCCGCCGGTATCGTCAGGCTTGGTAACGACGAAGGAGCCATCACCGGAAATCTCAGCGATGGGATAACCGATATTGGCGATGTCACCGGCCTCTTGCCAGTCGGTGAAATTACCGCCCGTCGCCTGTGGGCCGCATTCAAGAATGTGTCCGGCCAAACTACCGCTGGCGAGCCTATCCCAGTCATCAGCACGCCAGCCAAATTCATGGATGCAGGCGCCAAGCGTCACGGCGCTGTCGACGCAGCGCCCGGTGATGACGATGTCTGCGCCCATCTCTAACGCTTTGGCGATGGGAAACGCGCCGAGATAGGCGTTGATGCTGGCAATCGCCTCAGTTGGCGGAAATTCAGCGCCGGTGAACATCTCTTTGGGCGCGGCTTTAATAATGTCATCTTTGCGTGGCATCAAATCGTCGCCAGTCACAACGGCGACTTTTAGGCTCAAGCCTTGCTCTTTGATGAGCGTGCGCGCCGCATCAGCGCACGCTTCCGGGTTAACGCCCCCTGCATTGGCGATGAGTTTAACGCCCTGGCTGGCGATCTCTTTGAGGTTGGGTTTGAGGACAGATGTGATGAAGTCGCTGGCATATCCTGCGTCCGGGTCTTTGGCCTTTGCCCGGGCCATGATCGACATGGTGATTTCCGCAAGATAATCGAATACCAGATAATCGAGATTGCCGCCCGCCAATAGTTGCGGGGCCGCCATGGCGCTCTCGCCCCAATAGCCGCTGGCGCCGCCAATCCGAATTGTCTTGCTCGTCTCCTCAGTCATGACTGCTTTTCTGTTTTGCCGCAGCATCGCCTTGCCAGTAAAAGGATTCGATGCCTCCTCAATGGGATGAAACACGACGGAGTTTTGATGGGCAAGGTTGATCAGCAGGATTTGAAGGAATTTGGCGAGGCCGCCAATGCCTGGTTTGGGCAAAACACGCCAGGCGATCCGGGGTTTTTACTGCCCCTGACCTTTTTGGAGGTCGGGACGGACCAGCAATTTGAGTTCATGCGCGACTGGCAGCGCAAAGTCTATGAGGCCGGATATTTAGGGGCCGCGTGGCCAAAGGAATATGGCGGCGGCGGGCTGGATCAGGCATTTCAAAATGCTGCGACAAAGGCGATGCGCGCGCATCATGCGCCAATCATGCTGAACGCTATTGGCCTTAACTGGACCGGACCGTTGCTCCTCGAGATGGGGTCCGAGAACCAGAAGAAAAAATATATTAAGAATATTCTGTCGGCGGAAGATATTTGGTGTCAGGGTTTTTCCGAGCCTGAAAATGGTTCTGACCTTGGCAATGCGCAATTGCGCGCGGTACGTGATGGTGATGATTATATATTGAATGGGTCTAAGATCTGGACCACTCAAGGAAACTACGCAAAATATATGATCCTGTTGGCGCGCACCAACACTGAGGCGCCCAATAAATATGCAGGGCTCAGTTTCTTTTTGTCGCCCATGACAGTGGATGGAATTGAGACAACCCCGATCCGCAAGATCACTGGCGAATATGGTTTCACCCAGACGTTTTTTACTGATGCGCGTATTCCCACTGACTGCCGCATGGGCGCGGAGGGCGAGGGCTGGCTGATCGCCATGCGCACACTTGAATATGAGCGTGGCGCCAGAGGCGGCCAGGCTGGCGGTTATGTGATGACGCCGATTGACGCTTTCGCCATTCTGGAACTCGCAAAAAAGGCGGTGCGTGAAGGCGCGCCAGTGATGGATGATCCGATAATGCGCGACAAGTTGGTGGAGTTTATCATTGAAGGGCAAGCACTGGGGCTTTGCGGTGAGCGTGGACGTTTCGCACAGCTTAATCAGGATCGCCCGATGGCGCTCGCCTTATCCGGCAAACTGATGTGGTCGGAATTTATCCGCCGCCTCAGCGAGTTCGCCATGACGTTGCTAGGGACCAAGGGCGGTTACTATGTTGGCGATGAGAATGC